>JAGVTS010000109.1 GCA_019136685.1 Bacillota bacterium
GGAGTGGCGTATCTTGCGGCCTTCGGCGCGCAGGTGTGCCGGGACGCGGGCGAAGGGGCGCTGGCCGTCAAGGTGGAACTGGCGGGCAAGGCGCTGATTCTGTGCATGGCTGCCCCCTTGATGTTCGCTCTGCTCGATGCGGTGCTTCAGGTGTTGCCGCAATGAATCGCGTGGCCGCGGTGGTGCTGGTTGCGCTGATTGCGTTCTCTGCGGGCGATGCTTACGCTGCTACTGCGACTGCCGCGGCGTCGTCGGCTTCGGAGGCCTTGGGGGAGGCTGCCCGAGAACACCTATCGCAGCTCGACACCGGTGACATAGAGCGGTTCCTGCGGCAAGTCGATGATGATGTGGCTCAGCGGCTGCCCGAGTTTGACATAAAACATATTATGTCAACCCACGGAACGGACTTGATGGACCTTCCGTGGATCGGAAGGGAACTCGTTGGCTTTCTCATCCACGAACTCCAACTCAACCTGAAGCTCCTTGGCGAGCTGGTGGTGGTGGCTGTGGTCTGCACGATGCTGTGCCTTTTGGGCGCGGGTCTGGGCGATGACGGTCCGGCTGCCGTGGCCTGGTCAGTCTGCTACATGGTCATGGTAGTGCTGGGTGTGAGGTCTTTCTCCGTGTCGGCCGAGATCGCTACACGCGCTGTCGACCAGATGACATCCTTCATGTACGCTGTCATACCTGCGCTCATGGGGATGTTGGCCGCATCCGGGGGAGTCGTAACTGCCGCAGTCGTGTCGCCGTTCATGATGGGGGCTACGGCGGCCGTGGGAACGCTTGTGAAGACCACGGTCATACCTCTTCTTCTGATGTCGGTCACCCTCAGCCTGGTCGGGGAGGTTAGCCAGCGCAAGCAGCTGTCGCGGCTGGCTGGGCTCCTGAAGTGGGCGGCGATGACTTGCCTGGGCCTGGCGGCCACGATGTTTGTGGCGCTTGCCGGCGTGCGGGGCGGATTGGCCAGCGTCTCGGACGGCGCCGCCGCCAAGGCGGTCAAGTTCCTGTCAGGCAACATGGTGCCGGTAGTCGGCAAGGTTTTTGGCGACGCGCTGGACCTGGTGGCAACGTCGTCGCTCTTGGTCAGGGGGGCACTGGGGGCGTTTGGCCTGGCGACGCTGGCCGTCGTTTGTCTGCTTCCGGTGATGAAGATGACCGCCATCATGCTGATGTTCAAAATCGCGGCTGCAGTCACTCAGCCTCTTGGCGACAGCCGTGTGTCGGATTGCCTGGACGAGCTGGGAGGTGCGCTTTCATCGCTGTGCGTGTGCGTGGCCACTGTAGGGATGATGTTTTTCATTGGCGTGTCGATCGTTGTGGGGCTTGGCGGGGTGGTCGTGGCGGTCAGGTGAGGTGAATAAGGAGCGAGCCGGATAGGAGGCTACTTAGGCGTGGTGGACGCTGTATTTCGATGGGTGCGGGGGATAGCTGTGGTCGTGCTCACGGTGACGTTCATAGAAATGGTCTTGCCGCGGTCGGATCTGAAGAAGTACGTAGACGTAGTGGTGGGTCTGGCGGTGATCGGGGCCATCCTCACTCCCTTGCTGGGGCTGGGCATGGGAATCGGAGCCGGCCTGGAGCTGGCCACCGCGGCCGCCCGCAGCTGGTCCGAGCCTTTTGGGCCGACTCGAACTCAGACAGAGCCTGGGCGCTATGGCGGGCCTGGCGTCGAGGCATATTCCGGGGCAGGCGGGAACTACCGCGAGGTCGCGTCGTCGATCGCGTCGCGGGCACTGGAGACACGTGTGCGTCAGGCTATTGCCGCATCGTACGGGAGTGAGGCGGAGAGCTGGGCCGTGAAGGTGCGTGTGACAGATGCGGGGGTGTTGGAGTCGGTCGAGGTCGAGATGGATATGCCTGCGTTGTCAGCGGATTCGCGGGGCGTGCCTCGCGCCGCCGCGGACCCGGACCCGGGCAGCGTTGCGCGGACGGTCGCTCTCGCGCTTGAGGCGCCGCTAGAGGTGGTGACGGTGAGGTGACCAGCAGTATGGGTCGTGATTTTCTGAACACTCCCGGAGTCAAACCCCTTCTTCTGCTGGCGGCGGTGGGGGTGATCC
This sequence comes from Bacillota bacterium, assembly GCA_019136685.1. Lineage (GTDB taxonomy): Bacteria > Bacillota > DTU025 > DTU025 > DTU025 > UBA5389. The sequence goes on from JAGVTS010000109.1 coordinate 2,058, forward strand.
TCATCATCCTCGGCAGCGTGTTGCGGACGGGCACGTCCACTCGATCACCCCAATCGCCTGTTCAGGGCGGCGGGGCGGCGAGCACGGGCCTTGCTGTGGCGGGCAGCGACACAGCTGACGATCTTGCCGCTGCGAGTCTGGGCGCGTCGAGTGGCCTCGTAGGAGGTACGACGGTGGAGCGCTACCGATCCGAATTGGAGTCAAGATGCGAGGCGATCCTGTCGAAGGTGGAGGGCGCCGGAGCGGTGAACGTTCGGATTACCTTGGCCGGGGGTTCGTCCAGGGAATACGCTCAGAACTCAGTGACAGAGGAGAGCATCAATGAGGAGCAGGCCTCTGGCCAGACCAAACGCTCTTCCGAGCGTCGTCAGACGCGAGAGGTTGTGCTTTCTACTGATTCTCAATCAGGACGGGGGCAAGTTCCGGTGCTTGTGACAGAGCAAGCTCCGCGCATAGCCGGAGTGCTGGTGGCGGCGGTCGGCGCCGCCGATTCAGGGGTCAAGCGCGAGCTGGCCCGAGCGGCGCAGACTCTCCTGGGCGTGCCTGCGCATCGGGTGATGGTGGTGGCGTCTCGCAAACCATGATGGAGTGCACAGGCTGGGGGGAAGCGATTCACATGAGGCAGCGCAGCGATAGATGGTTCCTGCAGCTATCTTATGCCATGGTAGGCCTGGCCGTGGTGGCTCTGGCCATTTCGGCGGCGGTTGGCCTGCGCCGCGGCCGGACGGCCCAGACGCCGGCTCAGGCGCAGATGGCGGGCGAACCGGGCCGGGAACAGGGTGAGACGGCGACGGTGGCGGCACTTCCCGACCTGCCGTTGAGCCCGGCGCCTATGCCAGAGGTTATGTCGGAGGCGGCGCCAAAGGCTGGAACGGATTTTTTCGAGGAGTTCAGGCTGGAGCGTGAGAGGGAGCGGGCGCTCGAAATCGAAGCCATTCAGGGAGTGGCCGCAAGCCCCGATACCGACCCCGAGGTGAGGCGTGACGCGCAGGCGGCGTTGCTCGCTGCGGTAAGCAGGGCGCGGCGCGAATTTGACGCCGAGAGCATGATACTGGCCAGAGGATACGCAGACGCCATCGTGTCCGTGACGAGCGAGGGCGTAAGCGTGGTGGTGAAGTCGGGAAGACTTGAGGAAGCGGGTGTGCGTGCAATAGGCGACATGGTGGCGCGCGCTACCGGGGTGAACTTGAGCAGAATCACCATTGCTGAGAGGCTGGAGTGAAGGATAAACCGCGGGACGCGGTGAATTCTTGAGAGAGGATTAGCGGCGGAGCCTTCGCTGTTCTGCTATAATTCTATTACAGTCGCCAGTGATTCTTCCTGGCGGACGCCGGGGGGTGCGGAAATGGAACTCGAGGAGAGGCCCGAACTCGGATCGATCAAGATCGCCAACGAGGTGGTTGCGGTAATCGCAGGCCTGGCTGCATCGGAGGTCGATGGCATTGCCGGAATGTCCGGCGGCATCACCGAAGGGTGGAGCGAGCTGTGGGGCAAGAAGAACCTGGCTCGCGGGGTCAAGGTCGAGGTGGGCGAGAAAGAGGCCGCGGTCGATCTGAACGTGGTTGTGAAATACGGTGCGGTGATTCCCGAGGTCTGCGCTGCGGTGCAGCAGAATGTGAAGAGGGCCATAGAGATCATGACAGGGCTCGATGTGATCGAAGTCAACGTGCATGTTACGAATGTTTTGGTGGATGACAAGGAACCGTCTACAGAGGCGCGCGTGCGCTAGCTTGCGCTCCGCGTCCGCACTGCGGAGGTGGCGGAATTGAAGGCACTCGACCGGATTGTGCTGGTTGTTGCAGCGGCGTCTATAGTCATGCTGAGCGCGGTAGTGCTGGCGTCGGTAGCCGGCCCGGGCTTTCCCAACGGCTTTGCCCTGGATTTTTTCGGAGCTGTGTCTGAACACAAGCTCGTGACGGCGGCTGTGGCCGCGCTGATGCTCCTGGTCGTACTCTACCTGGTCTCGGCCGTGCTCAGGAGCGAGGACGAGCCTACGCCGATAGTGGTCAACACTGCCCTGGGCGATGTGCGCATTTCCATGTCGGCCATCGAAGCCATAGTGCGCAGGGCTGCCCGTCAGGTCAGCGGCATCAGGGAAGTGGATGCCGAGGCGACCGGGGATGCTGAAGGACTCTCGGTGTTCACCAAGATCCAGGTATACCCGGACGTCAGCATTCCGGAGGTGTGCGAACGCCTGGAGAACGAGCTTTCGGCGGTGTTCACCGCAATGGTGGGCCTTCCGGTCAAATCGGTGCATACCGTGGTCCGCGGCGTGGCTCATGAGCGGAGCAAGCCCAGGGCGTAATCATCGTAGTCGGTGTTAGTTCTGGGATGGGCCAGGTCGACGAGGTCGTCGATGGTGGAGGGGTGGCCTTATGCCGTGGTTTGGGAACAGCAGGTGGAGTATACCCGAGGAGCATTCAGGTGAAGTGATCGGCGCAATCGCCGGTGGGATTTTCGGGTTACTTGTGATCGTGGCCGGGTTCTGGCGGGCGCTGGCGTTCGGTGTATTTGTGGTTGTCGGATTCGTGTTCGGCAGGTACGTGGACGATCACGACAGCCTCAAAGCCGCCATTGCCAGGCGGTTTAGGCGGCCGCGCTACTAGAGCTATGCGAACGCAGTATGACGGGAGTGGTTGGCGCATGCGCGCTGAGCGTCGGCGGGCCAGAGAAGCCGCCATGAGGGCTCTTTACCAGGTAGATCTGTCCGGTTGCGCGAAAGAATGGGCAATACAGTGTGCGCTCGAGCAGTCGCGGGATCTCGAGCTGACTGAGCAGGGCAAGTCTTTCGCCGCCCAGCTCGTGCACGGTTCCTGCGAACGCAAACAGGAGATCGACGGCGTCATGGCAGATGTCGCACACGATTGGTCTGTGAGCCGCATGTCGCCGACAGACAGGAACATAATGCGGATTGCAGTCTATGAGATGCTGTATCTCGAAGACGTGCCTGTAGCCAGCTCGATCGATGAGGCAGTGGAGATAGCCAAGATCTACGGAAGCGCCGATTCTCCGCGATTCGTCAACGGAATCCTGGGCACGCTGGCCGAAAGGTTGAAGCGACAGGCTATGGGCAGTCCTGGGGGAGGAGGCAGTGACACTGCGCGTTGACCTGTGCAGCCTGGGGCTGGATACTAGTTGCTACACAACATCAGTGGCCCTGGTCGACAGCGGCGGCCTTGTCTACGATGGCAGGACGCCGCTTGAGGTTTCTCCGGGGGCCGTGGGGCTACGCCAGTCTGACGCGGTGTTTCAGCATGTTCGTAATGCACCGGGTCTGATTGAGGAGGCTCTGCGCGTCGCAAAGCAGCGCGGGCTGCGTGTCGCGGCTGTGGGGGCCAGCGCTTGGCCGAGGCGAGCTACAGGGTCATACATGCCTGTCTTCCTGGCCGGCTCGGGTTTCGGACGCGCAATATCGGCGTCGCTCGGAGCGCCCTACATGGAGGTATCGCATCAGGAGGGGCACATCGCCGCCGCCAGCTGGTCATCGGAGCTCGGGATCGCAAGGCGCGGCGGTTTCTTGGCGCTCCACCTTTCCGGGGGCACAACTGAGCTGCTGGCGGTACACGACAGGACCAGCGTTGAGCTGTTGGGGGGTACCGACGATCTGAACGCGGGCCAATTCATAGACAGGGTCGGCGTAAGGCTCGGGATACCCTTCCCGGCGGGTCCGGGCCTGGAGCAGTTGGCGGCGGGCGGGGAGCCTGGGGCAGTGAGGTTGCCGGTGGCCGTTGCGCGCGGGCGCAAGCAGGGGAGCCTGGGGATCAGTTTTTCGGGGCCCTGCTCAGCTGCCATGCGCGAGCTTGATGCCGGGGGGCGTCCGGCGGACGTAGCTCTCGGCGTTTTGGAGTGCATCGGTCGGTCAGTCGCCGTGCTGTGCGCAGATGGGGTGCGTACCACGGGCCTTCACGAACTGCTGGCCTCGGGCGGAGTGGCTTCGAATTCGATTATACGCGGGATAATGCAGGACGAAGCGGCCGGCATGACCCCGCGTCCAGCGCTGTATTTCGCTTCGCCTGAGCATTCGCGCGACAATGCTGTGGGGGTTGCGCTTCTGGCGCTTAAGACGCATATTGACGATTGATGGGGGTGCGTCGAGTGAACGCGTATGGTCTGGAGATTGAGGTCTACTCAGTCTCCCAGATCACTGACAGGGTGGCGAGATTGCTTCAGGCGGATTCAGTTCTTGCCGATGTGTGGGTAAGCGGCGAGATATCCAACTTCACACACCATTCATCCGGGCACATGTACATGACGCTCAAAGATGACGCTTCGCGCCTGCGCGCGGTCATGTTCCAGGGGGCCAACAGAGGGCTTCGCTTTCGTCCGGAGAGCGGCATGCGGGTGTTCGCTCACGGGTACGTGGGCGTGTACAGGAGCGCAGGCGAGTATCAGCTCTACATAGACTTCATGGAACCCGCGGGGCTGGGAGCGCTGTTTCTCGCGTTTCAGCAACTCAAAGCTAGGCTAGAGGCAGAAGGGCTGTTCGACGCGGCGCTCAAACGGCCTTTGCCCCGATTTCCGAGGCGGATTGCAGTGGCGACGTCTCCAACCGGAGCAGCGGTTCGCGACATCATCACCGTTGCCCGGCGGCGCTGGCCCGCTGTACATATCGTAGTCATCCCCACACTGGTGCAGGGCGACGGGGCCCCGGCCAGCATTGTGTCCTCTATTGAACAGGCCAACGCCCTCGCCGAGGCCGGCGGCGACCACGGCATCGATGTGCTGATCGTGGGGCGAGGGGGCGGGTCCGCCGAGGAACTCTGGGCCTTTAACGATGAGATGGTGGCCAGAGCGATAAGGTCGTCTCGGATTCCAGTGGTGTCGGCGGTGGGGCACGAGACCGATTTCACCATTGCCGACTTTGCCGCGGATGTGCGTGCTGCAACCCCGTCCGCAGCGGCCGAACTCGTGGTTCCCGACATTGCTGTATACCTTCGGCAGCTGGAGGTTGCGCGAGCGAGGCTTGCGAGATCAGTTCGGCGGCTGATCGACCAACGCCAGCAACGCGTGGATGAGCTGCGACGGTGGCTTGTCCAGAAAACTCAGACGAAGCTGCGAACTTCCCGGGAACGCGTGCAGCGTCTAGCGGGAGTGCTGTCGGCGCTTGACCCACAGGCTGTGCTGGGCCGTGGATACGCTATATGCCGAGGCCCGGATGGGGCGATACTGAAGGATTCTCAATGTGTGGACGTGGGAGATGCAGTCAACGTCAGGCTCGGCCGCGGGGCCATCGGCTGCCAAGTTCGGGAGGTGGTTCGGGGATGAAGGCAGAGCTGACTTTTGAGAAAGCGCTGGCTCGCCTGGAGCAGATAGTTGCGCAGCTGGACGCGGGCGACTTGCCGCTGGAAGAAGCCCTCAAGCTATTTGATGAAGGCAGTGAACTTGGCAAGGTGTGTTCCTCCGTTCTCGACCAGGCAGAAGGCCGGCTCGAGATGCTCATCGAGGGAAAAGACGGCAATCCGCAAGTGGCGCCTGTCCAGGGCGAGCTGGGCAAGCTAGAGGGGGAGAGAAGCGATTGAGCGGTTCTAGTTCCAAAGCCATGCCTTGCGCATGGCTGGCCCAGGCGTCGCAGATGGTCGACGCGGCGCTTGATGCACTGATGCCCGGCGGCGGCGCGGCGCCGCAGGCTCTGCATGCAGCCATGAGATATTCGGTGTTCCCAGGCGGCAAGAGGCTTCGCCCGGCGCTGGCCGTGGCGGCCTGGGAGGCGGTATGTCGGTTGGGCATGGTGTCGGGTGTTTCGCCGGACGGCCCCCATGCACTCGCGATACGGGTAGGGGCTGCAGTAGAGCTAGTCCACTGCTACTCGCTGATCCACGATGACCTCCCATGCATGGATGACGATGACTTCAGGCGGGGACGCCCATCATGCCATCGGGCGTACGGTGAGGCAGTGGCGCTTCTTGCAGGCGATGCCCTGCTTACGCTGGCGTTCGAGTCGCTTGCGCGTCCCGAGTTCGTGGAGGCAGTGGGAGCTCGCCAAGCATGCCTGTTGGTAGGCGAGCTTGCCGGGGCAGCCGGAAGCCTCGGCATGGCCGGGGGCCAAGCACTTGAGCTGGCCATATCCGAGCAATCATGGCCGGGGCGGCTCGGCGAGGCGGCCGAAGCTGTGCAGGCGATGGAATCCATGAAAACCGGATGCCTATTCGAGGCTGCGGCGCGAATGGGGGGCATTGTGGGCGGCGCGAGCCAGCCTGAGATGGACGAGCTCTCACGGTTCGCCCGCCAATTCGGACTGGCTTTCCAGATCAGAGATGACATGGAGGACGCAGAGTCGCAGGATGTGGAGTCCGGAAGGATCACAGCGGTTTCCGTGTGGGGGCTCGAAGGCGCCCGTGACCGATTTGACACGTCGATCGTCGCAGCAAAGCGCCATGCTGACCATTTCGGGGAAGCAGGATCCAAGCTCCGCGATCTGCTCGACCTCATATCCTTTGCCTGAGGCCGGTCGGTTGCGGCAGGCATGATGGCGCAAGCGTGGTGGAAGCGTGTTTTCACTCAAAAGCGGCATATTTACAAACAGAATCCTGTGGGCAGCGGTGATCTCCTGGGCGATAGCCCAGATCCTCAAGATTTTTACCAGCCTGAGAACAGAGCGTCGGATAGACTGGTCGAAGATCATGGGGCCGGGTGGAATGCCCAGCTCTCACTCGGCATTCGTTACGAGTCTCGCGATGGGAATAGGTCTCTCCGAAGGGTGGGACTCGGCTATGTTCGCGGTGTCGTTCGTGTTTGCGGCGGTGGTGATGTATGACGCAGCAGGAGTGAGGCGCGCCGCGGGCAGGCAGGCACGCGTGCTCAATCAGTTGATGACGATCATGTTGAAACAGGGCCATGTGCCCGCTACGAAGCTCCGAGAACTCTTGGGGCATACGCCGTTCGAGGTGGTAATGGGCGCTTTGCTGGGCATAGCCGTTGCCTGGTTGATGCTGCGAATGCGGCAGGGGTGATTTGAACGGCGCTCGCAACTTATGGTATAATAAACGTCGCAGTGGATAGGTGGCGCAGTATCCTAGTCGGAGCGGGCACTCCTGAAGGCGGGGGTAAAAGACCGCTAAGGGCACATCGATGAAGTCCCTTGTGCTGGCTTTCAACGCCCAGTTGGGGGCTGGTGCAGGGGGTTAAGGTTGTGGGGCGATCCGCAATGGCATGTGGGCGTAGACCCCGCTTCCGCGGAGGCCCAAGTGCGTGGTTGGTTCTACGGCTTGGGGGTAACCTGCATGCGGTACCGGCCTGCCTTTGGTGCAGAATGGTGTTGGGTGCAGCGTAGCCTGCCTTGAGTGGACGTGCAGGATGCGGGTATCAAGTCATTTTCTCCCCGGCCAGGGAGATTGACCTTCTGCCGTCTGAAAGCACGCCTGCAAAAGAGGCTAAGGAATAGCCCGCGCTGCCGAGGAAAACTCCTAGGCTGCTTGCGATGCTTGGCGCTTCGGGGATTACAGTGTGCACTAAGTGGCAATCCAGTTGCTCCTGCGGCGACGAGGAGAGCCTGTCGTAAAGGGAAACCGCCCCCCGGCGACGGGAGGGTGTACAGGCGGGAAAACCTACTGGACCTTAAGTCACAATATTTACTCGGGGCGCTGCCACCTATCGACATGCACCCACATGAGATCAAACGGGATGAGGTGAGCATGGCTTGCCAGATCGACCGGGACGGATCCTAGCCATCGGGCTATGGACTCTCGTCCTGTCGGCCGCTTTAAGCTCCGGCTCAGGGGCCTTAGCGGGCACCGTGAACATCGGGTTCTCGATTGCGGCCCTCATAGCGATAATATCTGCGGGAATCCTGTTCGACATTATAGGCACAGCAGCAACAGCGGCCAGTGAGGCGCCAATCAACGCCATGGCCGCCAACCGTGTGTACGGGGCCCCCGAGGCCCTGGGGATTGTGCGGAACGCGCCGGCAGTAGCCAATTTCTGCAATGACTTCGTAGGCGACATATGCGGTACGGTGAGCGGCGCTGTTGGCGCCACGATTGCCATTAATGCCGCCCTGGCTCCCGGCACGCTTCTATCGAAGTTCGCGTCCACGGCGGTGATAGCCCTGATCTCTGCCGCAACCGTTGCCGGCAAGGCGGCCGGCAAGCGATTCGCCATTGAATCGGCTAACAGCGTCATGTTGGCGGTGGGACGAACCATTGCCGCCTTTCACCGACTGGTCGGCGGCCGATCCGCTGCGCCTTCGCGATCAGGCGGCTTCTGGGGGCCAAGCAAGGGGAACGCCAGGAGCGATAGGAACGGGAGAAATGGCGGAGATGTATGAGATGAAAGCCACGATTCGACATGCGCAGCGACAAGGAGCGATGTGCTCCCTATGACGAACATTCTGCAGCAGATCGAGTGTCCTGCCGACCTTCGCAAGCTCTCCGACAGGCAGGTTAGGCAGCTTGCGGCAGAGATACGCCGGTACATGATCGACACAGTCTCTCGCACCGGCGGCCATCTGGCGCCTAACCTTGGCGTCGTCGAACTCACCATAGCGATCCACCTCGCCTTGGATTGCCCGCGCGACAAGGTCATATGGGATGTAGGGCATCAGTCCTACGTGCATAAACTCCTTACCGGAAGACGCGGCGCTTTTTCTTCCCTGCGCCAGCAGGGGGGGATAAGCGGTTTCCCAAGACCCGAGGAGAGCCCGTTCGATTGCTTCGCCACAGGGCACTCCAGCACTTCCATCTCTGCGGGGCTCGGCATGGCGCGAGCCCGTGACCTTGCCGGGGATGACTACACTGTGTTGGCTGTGATCGGCGACGGCTCTTTCGCCAGCGGCATGGCCTTCGAGGCCATGAATGACGCCGGGCATGCCACTACTCGCCTGATCGTCATCTTGAACGACAATGAGATGTCGATTTCTCGCAGCGTGGGCGGGCTCGCGGGCTATCTCGGATCAGTTAGGGCCAATCCTTGGCGCAGGCAGTTCAGGTCGGCCGTGCAGCAGGCGGTACTGCGCATACCCGTCATCGGCCGGGCGCTCCGCGCTCTCGGCCACTCGATTAAGCGAAGCATCAAGTCTCTCCTCCTGCAGGGCATGCTATTTGAGGAATTGGGGTTCATGTACATCGGCCCCATTGACGGCCACAACGTGCGCACGATTCGGCGGGCAATCGAAGATGCGCGGCAGGCCGGGGGGCCCGTGTTGATCCACGTGATTACCAGGAAGGGGCTGGGCTATGCGCCCGCTGAAGCCAACCCGGCCAAATTCCACGGAACCGGCCCGTTCGACATACGGACCGGCGAAGCGGCGCCCGACGAGCGCAAGTCGTTCACATCGCATTTCAGCGATTTCATGGTGCGCGCCGCCGCAGATGACGACAGGATAGCGGCCATCACCGCGGCAATGGCGGACGGAACCGGTCTGCGCGCATTCTCGCAGCGTTTCCCCGAGCGCTTCTTCGATGTGGGCATAGCGGAGCAACACGCAGTCACCATGGCAGCGGGCCTAGCTGCCGGAGGGTGCCGGCCTGTTGTCGCCGTCTACTCGACGTTTCTCCAGCGCGCCTACGACCAGGTGCTCCATGATGTTGCCATCGAGAACCTTCCTGTGGTATTCGCCATTGACCGGGCAGGAATAGTAGGAGAAGACGGTTACACGCACCAAGGGGCGTTCGATGTGGCCTTCATGCGCCACATCCCGGGGATGACGGTGATGAGCCCAAAGGACGAGGCCGAGCTGTACTCCATGATGCAGGCCGCGTTGCAGCATCCGGGGCCATGCGCTGTTCGATACCCTAGGTCGGCCGCGATGGGCGTGGGCGTGCAGTACCCGGCTGAGCCAGTGGAGATTGGGCGGGCGGAAGTGATTCGCGATGGTCGGCATTGCGCTATCTTTGCCCTGGGACCAATGGTATGCCGCGCTATCGAAGCTAGCAGGATTCTATCGGCGCGTGGCGTAAGTTGTGCAGTAGTGAACGCCAGGTTCGTCAAGCCACTGGATACGAGCATATTGATGCAATACGCGTCTTCCACGGGCATGATCATAACGTGCGAGGACGCAGCTCTTCCCGGTGGTTTGGGCTCGGCGGTCGTCGAGGCGCTGGCTCACGCGGGCATGAGCGATGTTCGCACTGTCAGGTTGGGCATTCCTGACCGCTTCATAGAGCATGGGCGCCGCGACGACATACTTACCCAACTTGGGCTGGACGGCCGGGGCATAGCGACTGCGGTGGTTCGGGCCCTTTCCGAGCGAGCTGATGCCAAGGGGTCAGGCGGTGGCATACATGTCGGGACCGTCTAAATCCCGTCTCGACCAGCTGCTTTGCGAACGGGGCCTGGCGCCGAGCCGCGAGGCGGGGCGGCGTGAGATCCTGGCGGGATGTGTGTGGGTCGATGGGATGCGGGAAGACAAGCCAGGCACTATGGTCCGCGCGGATGCACCGATAGAGATTAAGCGGTCCGGCCCGCGCTTCGCAAGTCGAGGCGGCGAGAAGCTGGCGCACGCATTGAAGGTATTCGCGTTGGACGCGGCGGGACGCACGGCGGTGGATATCGGAGCGTCCACAGGGGGATTCACAGATGTGCTGCTGCGCGCGGGCGCGGCCTGTGTGTACTGCGTGGACGTTGGATACGGGCAGCTGGCATGGGGCCTCAGGCAGGACTCTCGCGTGGTCGTGATGGATCGCACCAATGCCCGGCGCCTTGTGCCTTCTATGTTTGATCCGCGGCCTGACCTTGCAACGGTGGATGTCTCCTTCATCTCGCTGTCGAAGATACTGCCGGCCCTGCGCGAGGTGTTGACTTCGCAAGCCGAGGCCGTGTGCCTGGTTAAGCCGCAGTTCGAAGCAGGCCGCGAAAAAGTGGGAAAGCGGGGCGTTGTGCGCTCCCCCGAAGTCCACGTCGACGTATTGATGAATGTCGCGGAGTACGCCTGGGATAGCGGGTTTGAGGTGGCGGGGGTCACAGCCTCGCCCATCCGCGGGCCGGAAGGCAATGTGGAATTCCTTATGCATCTGTTCAGGGAAGCATGTGATGGCTCTACTGATCGGGCTGCGCCTCGGGCTTCCTTGTCGCCGCTGACGGCGGATGCGTTGCGCGCCAGTGTGCTGCGTGTAGTCGCCGAGGCCCATGCACAGCCCAGATAAGTCCAGCTCGCAGTGGCGGAGGAGGGGTTACGACGAAAAAGGCCGCGATAGTGGTGCGAAAGACAAAGCCGGAGGCCGACAATGTAGCCCTCCAGATAGAGTCGTGGATGCAGCGGGCGGGGATTGAGACTACCCTCGATTACAGCTGGGACGGGCCGCTGCCCGATTCCACCGACTGCGTGATAGCGCTGGGCGGCGATGGCACCCTCCTCTCAGTGGCAAGGCGAGCTGCAGCGACGGGCATTCCCATACTCGGCGTCAACTTAGGCAATCTGGGCTTCCTTACTGAGGTAGAGCCGGTCAATGTCGAGAAGGCTCTGGAGGCCCTGGTGCGTGGCGACTACGTCATAGAGGAACGAACGATGGTGAAGGCAACGGTGATGAGGACGGGCAGAAGCGTCGCATCGCTGGTGGGCCTGAACGACGTTGTGATCAGTAAGGGCGCCTTTGCGCGCATCATCAGTCTGGACATCTTCGTGAACGACGAGTACTACACCACATTTCCGGCTGACGGGATTATCATCTCCAGTCCCACAGGATCTACTGCTTATTCGCTCTCTGCGGGAGGGCCGCTCATCAGTCCCAGTATCGATGTAATGTTGGTAACCCCCATATGCCCGCACACACTGTTCTCGCGCTCGCTGGTGATTGCAGGCGACGACAGTGTGCGCGTGGTGGTGGAGGCGCCGCACGAGGAAGTCGCCGCGACAGTCGATGGGCAGGTTGGCTTCAAAGTGGAATCGCACGACGAGATCATTGTCGAGCGGGCGCCGCAAGTGACGCGGTTCGTGCGTCTTCAGGCCAAGAGCTTCTACGGTACCATGCGTGAGCGTTTGAAACAAGACCGTCTATGACACTGATGTGCGGGAGGGGTCGATGGTGAAGGCCAGGCGCCACCAGAGAATTCTGGACATAGTGAGGAGCAAACCCATTCAGACTCAGGAGGATCTATCGGCGGAGCTTGCACAGGAGGGAATGGCGGTCACCCAGGCCACCATATCCCGTGACATTAAGGAACTGCGCCTGATCAAAGCGCCGGTGGGCGATGGATCTTACCGGTACACTATCCCGGTTGACCGCAATATCGAAGACATCAACAGACGGATAGAACGCGTGTTTCGCGAGGCCGTCATAAGTGTTGAAGACAGCGACAACATAGTGGTCATCAAGACACTCGAAGGCGCGGCGCAGGCTATCGGCGCCATTGTGGACGACCTGGACTGGCCCGAGGTCGTAGGCTCACTGGCGGGCGATGACACGATATTTGTTGTAGTGAAGCCGGCGGATAGAGCTCTAGAGATAATGGCCAGGTTCAACAAGTTCCGTAGGTAACAGTGGCGGTTTGCTTACTCGAGCCGCCTTCTGAATCGGGGGCGGAGTTATGCTATTGGAAATGGATGTCCGAAACTACGCTCTGATAGAGCACATTTCCATTCAGTTCGGCGATGGCTTCAATGTTCTCACGGGCGAGACGGGCGCAGGGAAGTCTCTCGTCATCGACTGCCTCGGACTTATCGTCGGCGGTCGGGCATCAGCAGAATCGGTTCGCACGGGCGCCGAGTCTGCCGTGGTGGAAGCGGTCTTCGATCTGTCCCAAATTGCCTCGATGGCGGATATCCTTTCGGAACAGGGCATCGACCCCGAGCCCGATGGTACACTTGTCATATCTCGCGAGGTGTGGCCCCAGGGCCGCTCGCGATGTCGTGTCAACGGTCGCACAGTCACACTGACGTCTCTTTCGGCCATCGGAGAACGTCTGGTCGATATATACGGCCAGCATGAATACCAGTCGCTGGCCCGCCCTTCACGCCACCTGGCGTTGCTTGATTCCTTCGGCGGCGCCCGGCTCTCAGAGGCCCTTACGGCGTACAGGAGCCGATATGAGCTGTGGCGATCGGCCCGCCGTGAGCTAGCCGAACTTACGGCAAGCGCCCGTGAGCGGGCTAGGCGAGCCGACCTCCTTACGTTCGAAGTCAATGAAATAGAGTCGGTGAAGCTCCAGCCCGACGAGGACGTGCTCCTTGCGGCGGAGCGTACGATACTTGCCAATGCCGAACGCCTCCTAGCCGGGGTGAGCCAGGCATTTGAGCTAGTTTACGAGTCAAGCCGGCCCGATTCGCCGTCAGCTTACGACATGCTTGCAGATGCTCTTGCCCATCTAGACGCTGCCGCGCGCATAGATGCTTCCTTGGCCCCGGCGCGCGATTTATTGGCATCCATGTGCGAACAGGCTAGCAGCGTCGGCCGAGCCATGCGTTCATATGGGGAATCGATCGACTTCAGCCCGGCGCGCCTCGCGATCGTGGAGGAGAGGTTGGCCGCCATAGCGCGGCTCAAGCGCAAGTACGGCGACACGCTGGGAGAGGTAATAGAGCATGGGCGCGCGGCTCGCGAAGCGCTGGATCTGGTGGTCCACGCAGACGAGCGCTTGGCCGAGCTGGAACGACGGGCGGCGGAATACGCCGGGGAAGCCGCCGGAGCGGCCGCGGAGGTTTCAAGAATCAGAGGCCGAATCGCGTCTCGCCTGGAACGGGATATCACTCGCGAACTTGCGGAGCTGTCGATGCCGAAAGCGGCTTTTCGCGTGCAGATCGGCAGAACACGGGGCGATGCTGAACACGAGCTCATAGTGGATGGTCGGCCATGCACTGCAGGGCCGGATGGCGTTGACGATGTGGAGTTTCTCTTTTCGGCCAACCCCGGGGAAGAGCCCAGGCCGCTGGTGCGCATAGCCAGTGGAGGTGAGATGAGCCGGGTGATGCTGGCCATCAAGTCGGTGCTGGCGCAAGTGGATGATATGCCCACAATGGTGTTTGACGAGGTCGACCAGGGCATCGGGGGCGAGGCCTCTCGGGCAGTGGCCGCCCGGCTTGCAGGGATAGGCCGGGTCAGGCAGGTTCTGGCCGTAACACATCTGCCTCAGATTGCAGCCGCCGCCGCGAGGCATTTCGCTGTGCGGAAGGAGGAGAGCGGGGGCAGGACCCAGGTGGGCATCTGGCATCTGGATCGAGATGAGCGCGTGGCTGAGATAGCTAGGATGCTGGGCGGGGAGAATCCGTCGTCGCTCACACAGGCGCATGCCGGAGAGATGCTAGAAAGGCTCGGTTCAGGCAGGATTTGAGTCTTTTATGTGGAAAATCCGTCTTAAAGCCATTTTGCTCAGGGGAGGGAGGACTCGGGTCGCCCGCTTGGGCGGCTACGGCCGAATGTGGTGAGGTTGAAGAACCACCCTATTCTTGACTTCCCGACGGGGCGGGAAGTAGTGTTCACTTTCAACGGTAAGGATATCAAGGGTATAGAGGGAGAGCCTATTGCGGCAGCTCTGCACGCTGCCGGCGTAAGAGTCCTCCGTCACAGTCCGACGCTCGGACGTGCACGGGGGTTCTTTTGTGCCATCGGCACCTGCTCATCCTGCCTGATGACTGTGGACGGCGTTCCCAATGTGCGCGTATGCACTGAGCCTTTGAAGCAAGGGATGATAGTCGAGACTCAGAAAGGCCACGGCCACTTGCCGATCGAGTGAGGCAGGGCTGAGTAAGGACGGTGACGCAATTGAGAGAGACTGACATTGCCGTGATCGGCGCCGGACCGGCAGGATTAGCGGCCGCCCTGGCGTGCGGCGAATCGGGGGCTACGACACTTCTTGTTGACTTCATGGATGCCCCGGGGGGCCAGCTCATCAAGCAGACGCACAAGTTCTTCGGGTCGGAGCGGCAGTTCGCGGGCACTCGCGGGATTCAGATCCCCGACATCATCATGGACCAGCTTTCGAAGATGCCAAACGTAGCACTGATGTGGGGCACGAACGCTTCGGGCTACTATGCAGACTCCGGAGTGCTTACACTGGAGGACGGCGCCCGGTTCATCAAGGCGAAAGCCAAACGCGTGATTATTGCGACAGGGGCCGCCGAGAAGCCGCTGGCGTTTGAGAACAACGACCTGCCCGGCGTGTACGGAGCGGGCGCGGTACAGACCCTGATGAACGTGCACGGGGTGAAACCCGGCGACCGCGTGCTCATGGTGGGCTCGGGGAACATTGGATTAATCGTAAGCTACCAGCTCATTCAGGCGCACGTTGAGGTGGTCGCGTTGGTGGAAGCGGCCGGGCGCATAGGTGGATACTTGGTGCATGCAGCCAAGCTTCGCAGGGCCGGGGTGCCGATTCTGACATCCCACACCGTTGTCCGGGCACTCGGCGAGGAAACGGTGCGCGCCGCGGTGGTGGCTGAGGTTGACCAGTCCTGGCAGGTAAAGCCGGGATCCGAACGCGAGGTGGCGTGTGACGTGATATGCCTGGCAGTGGGGCTCACTCCGCTGGTGGACATGATGTGGCAAGCTGGGTGCGAGATGAAGTACGTGCCGGCTCTGGGCGGACATGTTCCGGTCAGAGATGAGAACATGCGCGCTTCGAATCCTGCCGTGTATGTCGCGGGCGATGCGGGCGGCGTGGAAGAGGCCAGCTCAGCCATGATCTCCGGCGAGATCGCCGGCATATCGGCAGCGAGGTCGCTTGGATTCGAAGTCAAAGAGGCCGATGCGCGTCTGGCGCAGCTCAAAGCGGACCTGGCTGCGATAAGGTCGGGTCCTACAGGCGAGAAGATCTGCGCAGGCATCAAGTGTGCCACCGTGTGCGGAGGTGAGTGGTGATGGCCGGACGGGAGAAGACCGCGGACGACAACATCGTTATCTGTAGGTGTGAGGATATTACGCTTCAGGAGATCCGGGACCTGATCGCTCAAGGCTATCATACCATTGACGAGATCAAGAGGGTGTCGAGGGCCGGCATGGGCCCGTGCCAGGGCAGAACGTGTCGCCAGCTCATAGCCAGAGAACTGGCTGCTGCCCTGGGGGCGCCCATCGAACAGGTCGAGATGCCCACATTCCGACCGCCTTCGAGGCCGGTGCTACTATCCACGATTGCGAGGGGCGAGGCCGATGAGTAAGAACAGCGCTGACGTAGTCGTCATAGGCGGGGGTGTAGTCGGGTGCGCAGTAGCCTTCGAGCTTGCCAAGAGGGGTTGTGCCAGTGTGACTCTGATCGAGCGCAACACGCCGGCGTCCGGCTCATCGGGCAGGTGCGGCGCCGGCGTGCGCCAGCAGTTCGGCACTGAACTCAACTGCGTGCTTGCACGGGAGGCAGTCCGAATCTTCGAAAGAATGGACGAGTATCTCGACTACGAACCCAGTGTGGAGTTCAGACAGAGCGGCTACCTCATGCTGGCTTTCTCTGACCACCAATGGGAGCAGTTCCTGGCGAATGTGGCGCTCGAGCGCAGCCTGGACATAGACGTGAAGACTCTCACTCCCCAAGAGGCCCTCGAGATAGTGCCATTTCTGAACATCGAGGGGATGGTGGGAGCCACGTTCTGTCAGGAGGACGGCCACGCCAACCCGTTCCATACCACGTTTGCGTACGCGCGGGCAGCCCGTCGCTTGGGCGTGAAGATACTGACGCACACCGAGGTCGTCGGCATCGAGGTAGAGAAAGACAAGATCAAGGCGGTGGTGACCGACCACGGTAGGATCGCCACGTCTACCGTTGTCAACTGCGCCGGGGCATACTCGGGGCAAGTGGCCGCCATG
>JAGVTS010000215.1 GCA_019136685.1 Bacillota bacterium
CCGAACCGACTCCCGAACCAGCGCCGGAGCCAGTCGCGGAGCCGCAGGCGACGCAGGTAGCGAAAGCGACAAGTCCGCCCGGGGCCGGGCAGCCCGATGGGGTGGGAATTATCCCGCGGCCTGAGTATCCCGGCGACGATCCTACCGGGCTGAGCATGATACGGTCTGGGGCCGGTGACGATCACGGCGTCTGGATTCCCAAGGGCGTTCAGAACTTAAGAGGCCGCGGAGAGGCTCTGGTACGAATCCGGGTCAGTGCAGATGGATCCATCGATACCATATCGTTTTTGGAGCCGCCGCCTGATTCCGCTATGATCCAGGCTATACGGACCGCTATTACCACCGCCTGGCGGTTTGCGAAGGACTCCACCGCGGGTCGCGCTGATGCCTACTACCTCGACGTGCGAGTCGGCTACGATGGCGGGACTATGGACGTTTGGGTCAAGAGCGAACGTGCGTCGTACATACGGTAATTGGGTCTTGATCATCGCCGACACGAGGAGGTGTCTTGCTTGTCTTCAGCAATCAACGAGCGGCGCCGGGCGCGCCGCTTTGCCGCAGCCATCGCCGCCATCCTGTGTGCTCTATGCGCGTGCGGCGGAGGCGTGGGCGTAGCGAGCCCCGTGCCCGTTCAGATGAGCAACGATTTCATCAGGATAGTGGTCAATCCCGGCCCCGAGGAGGCAGGGCGGTTCGGCGTCGAAACGACCGGGGGAGATCCGCGCAATCCGGCCGACGACGACCTGCCGCTCATATATGGGCGACCTCTGCCATGGACGTCCTATACGACTGTGCAGGTAGATGGCGTGGACTGGGTGTTCGGCGGCAAGACCACTAGGCGCGCCGGCAGGACTGGCCGCTACGGCGATGCAGTTAGCCCGGTGGAGGTCAAAGACGGCCGCATAGCCTGTTCATATTCTCTGGGAGACCTCAAAGTCACCCAGCAACTCTCGTTTGTCAAGAGCCCGACTACGCGGTATCTGGACACAGCGAGGATCCACTACATTCTGGAGAACGCCGGGCAGATGACGCACTCTGTGGGATTGCGGCTGCTGATCGATACGATGCTTGGGGCAAACGATGGCGCCCCGTTACGAGCAGGCGACCAGGCGATGATTGGCGACGCGGTGCTTTCAGGGGCGGGGATACCCGACTACTGGCAAGCCTTCGACTCGCTGGTCGAACCTTCAGTCACCTCGCAGGGCACGATGGCGGGCGGCGAGTTGACCCCGCCGTCGCGCGTGGCCTTTTCTAACTGGGGCACATTCGCCGACAACCTCTGGGATGCGGAAATCGTGCCTGGACGCGAGTTCGTGCGTTCGCGCGAGTCCGACCTCGACTCGGCAGTTGCGATGTACTGGAACCCATCTGCACTGGCTCCGGGCGAGGTCAGGCACTACGTGACCTACTACGGGCTGGGCGGCATCACCCTTGCTCCCGGCAAACTGGCTCTGGGCATCACGGCGCCTGCGGAAGTCGGCCTGTCGAGTGATGGAACGGCGCCTTTCTTGGCAGTCGCGTACGTGCACAATACGGGCGAAGGACCCGCTCACGATCTGGTTGCACGGCTGGAGCTGCCCATTGGCTGCAAACTCGCGGGCGGCCAGAGCAGTACGCGCTCAATCGGCGACCTCGATCCCGGCCAGACAGCGCAGGTTGCATGGCAGGTCGTCGCCACGTGGGCGTCTGTGGGACGGGCTGATCTCGCGGTATCGGTATCTGCCAAGAACGCCGATCCCAACGCAGTGTCCAGGGAGATTCAGGTCCTTGGGCCCCCACGACTGCTGGCTAGCCTCCGGCGCGTGGAGGCGCTCCAGGTGCGCGACGAAAGGCTCTACCCGTGGCCGGCCAGGGTGACTGTGAGAGTCGAAAACACGGGTGGGTCCGACGCTAACTGGGTTCGGGTTCGCCTTGATTCCTTGGGCGATTTCGCTCTATCAGGCGGCGACCATCGTGAACTCCTGCTCGGCAACTTGCAGCCCAACCAGGGGCAGGACATCTCGTGGCTGCTAGGAGGCGAACCGAGGGCGGGTGAACAAAGGATAGAGGCGTCTGCAACCGCCCAGAACGCGGCGCCGTCGCTCGCGAGCGCGACCATACAAGTGCCGGAACTCAAACCGAGGGTATGGATCAGGCCTGGTAAGGAACGCGTCAAGGCGGGCGACATGGTCCACGTGGATGTGATGCTCACGAATATCGTAGGCGTCGATTCGTTCAAGTTCGACCTGAACTACGATGACGAACTGCTGGGACTGGCCATGGTGTCAAGGGGCGGCCTTACCGTCGCAGGCAATAGCCTACTGCCGTGGGGAGAGGGCAAGTCGCGGACGGCGCCGGGACGTATCCTGGGCATAACCGGCCACGTCGGGGAGCCTGGCAACACTTGGGGAAGCGCCGCGACGGTCTACTTCCTGTCGAGGCAGTCCGGCAGTGCAGTCTTGTCCATAGAGAATCTGGTCCTTCTGGATGCATCAGGCAGGGCCATCACGCTCCCTCAAGCGCCGCCGCCCTGTACGGTGCAGATCAGCAGGTAGTATCGTCGAAAGGCAAGGAGGGTTAGGGATGTCTGTGCTATCAAAGCGGTTGTTCACCGCAGTCAGTATCGTGCTCATGGTCGCGCTGACGGCCTCGGTCGCCATCGCAGCGCCTGCTGTGGTCACTGATGTGCCTAAGGACCATTGGGCGTATGAAGCTGTGACCTTGTTGGTGAATAAGGGATACATGGGTGTTTACGAGTCGGGCCAGTTCCGGGGAGACGACAACGTGAGCAGGTACCTGCTGGCGTTTGTGGCCGCGCGGCTTCTGCGCGACGTAGAGTCGGGCCGAACTACGCTCACCGACGATGACATGCGGATCGTGCGCGAGCTCTCGGTCAACCTTCGAGAACAGCTGGCAGTAGTCACCGGCCGCCTCGCCCAGCTGGAGAAGGCAGCGGCTGATGCAGCGAGTAACGCTGCCATTGCCAGGGAGGATGTCGCGCGCGAGGCCGCGGGCACGAGGGTGCTACAGGCAGAGCTGGCTGCCAAGGCCGCGGAAATAGAGGAGCAACTCAAACAGATCAAGGCCGATGCTGCAGCTCGAGCCGATGCAGGCGATCAGAAGCTGACCGCGCTGTACGCCGACTCCAAGAAGCAAATGGCCGCGGGAGACGAAGCGATCCGCCAGGAAGTCGCCCAGCAGCTGGCTGTGGTGTCGGCGAAGGCCGACTCGGCGCAGGCGTCTGCGTTGGAGGCAGTGGAGGGCGAGGCGAAATCCCGCCTGGATCTCGAATCCAGGCTGAGCCTTTCGATAGATGGCTTGAAGGCTGCGGATGATGCGCAGAAGGCGCAGATAGGTCAGCTCTCCCTCAGGCTTGACAAAGCAGTAGCTGACATTGCGTCAGCGCGGGCTTCGGCCGAAGCCGCAATTGCGTCGAATAAGGCATGGGCTGAGAAGGCTATTGCCGACGAGGCGGCGGCCAGGCAGAGCGCGGTTGCGTCCATGAGGCTCACTGTCGATTCCGGACTTCTGGCTGAGCGGACAGCGCGCGAGGAAGGTTTGGCCGACCTCCGGGCGGAGCTCCGGAACTTGACTGCGATGCAAGGGGACATGGCCCAATCCTCCGCTCTGGCTCTTGGCGCCGCTGTCGAAGCGGAGAAGCGCGAGCGCGCGGCGGCAGTGGAGGGCGAGGCGAAATCCCGCCTGGATCTCGAATCCAGGCTGAGCCTTTCGATTGACGGCCTGAAGGCTGCGGATGACGCGCAGAAGGCGCAGATAGGTCAGCTCTCCCTCAGGCTTGACAAAGCAATAGCTGACATTGCGTTAGCGCGGGCTTCGGCCGAGGACGCAATTGCGTCGAATAGAGCGTGGGCTGAGAGTGCCATTGCCGACGAGGCCGCGGCCAGGCAGAACGCAGTCGAGTCCCTACGGGGCGAGCAGCACGAATTGGCAGAGTCGATAGGCATCTCTCTCACTTCTGGACTCGAGGCCGAGCGGCGCGAGCGCGCGGCTGCCGACGAGCAGCTCAGTCTGTCACTGGGCCAGCTCGGGACACGTGTGACTGCCCTAGAGGAGGCGTTCACCCTCAAGATATCCAGTGAGATTTCGCAGGTGAACGCTGCTGCCGAGGCGGAGCGAGCGGCCAGGGAAGCGGATGTGGCCGGGCTTGCCGAGGCCGTCGACGAGCTGGCGGCGAAGGTAGATGCCGAGCGCTCCGCCAGGCAGGAAGAAGCCCGGAAAATGCTTGCGGATCTGGCCAACGCGCGTGGTGAGATCGCGGATCTTGATCGAAAGACTGCAGAGGCTGATGCGGCCATCATGGTGGGGCTCGAGACTGAGCGGGCTCGCATAGGAGCTGTCGCCGCAGAGCTTCGGGCCCTGACGCAGGCTGTAGCCGAGTTGGAGCAGTACGCCCACACCGTCGAAGGCAACCTGACAGAGCTCGGCAAGAAGCAAGGTTCCGACTACAATCAGCAGCGCCAGGCACTTGTGGACCTACAAGTGGCTTTGGACAAGTTGTCGAAGACTATGAGCGACAAGATCGCAGCCAACGCAGCTGAAGACGTGCGCACCGGAGCCAAGGTCGTTGAGAACGCCATGGACATCCGCAAGGTTGTCGACGCCCTGAACGAAACCAGGCAGGCCTTGAACGCCAATGCTGCGTCCACAAAAGAGGCACACGCAGCCATCGCCGAGGTCAATGCGGCCATCGAAGGTCTGAACGAGCGTCTGGCCAGCATGGAACTGATGCTCCAAGGAAGCGTAGACGAGCTCAGGAAACGCTTTGCCGATGATCTCGTAGCCGAGAGATGGGAAGCTGAGGCCCGCGAGGTCAGGCTGCAGTCGATGATCGAGGAGCTACAGGCCCGTGTGGACCGGCTCGAGGGGCAGAAGGCAAGTCAGCCCACGGGCACGATGAGTGGCGGCGCCGTAATCGGCGTTCTGGCTGTAGTGGCTGCAATCGTGGCAGCCATAGCCCTCAGCTCGGGCGGAGGCGGCGGCAACTAGCGTCGCCGCTCGGTCACCATTCAGCGCGCAGATATGTCAAGCGGGCCGCGGCGCTACACATTGCGCCGGCGGCCCGCGTGCCGTACATTAGGCGAAGTCTGCACTCCTTTCACACCCACCATTCATGCATAATCCTCCCCGTGTCGGCGCGGGCGGGGATTTGACATCCTCCCCGGACTGAAGTCCGAGGATTCCTGGGAGGCGCCCCAGGCTGGTCGGCAACTATCTTGGCCCAGGCCGTTTCCGTCCAGGCTTCATCGATGTTGCCATG
>JAGVTS010000227.1 GCA_019136685.1 Bacillota bacterium
ATAGCGCCTAGAGCTTTGGCCTTGCCCATGCGACGGCGCAACGCGTTGAACCTGCGGCGGACGAAGGCGGCTCGGTCTCCACTGAAGAACAGCGTTTCGCCTTCGCAATTGACTACCGCCAAGTTCTCGAGGCCCAGATCCACTCCTGCCGTCTTCGTCCCGACGCACGGCGTCACCTGGACGGAGATGGAGAGAGCCAGGCACCAGCGCTCACGCTTCTCGTACAGTTTGGCCGCGCCTTGCTTGACGGTTGCACCGAGCTTGGCGAGCAGCTGTGCTTGCCGATCAGTCGCCTGCAGGGGTGCACGGACACGGCCGACGTGAGTCGGGAAGCTGGCCGTCCAACAAGCAAGGGGTAGACGACTAGGCCGGAGACCGGAGCGCTTCATCCCCGGGATCAATGCGAGGCGGGCCGCAGTGTCTACTCGCCCCGGCGGCGAACCATGCTTTGAAATCAGACGGCCCAGACGAGATCAAGTCAGACGAACTCAGAAGAGTCGCCGCTGGAGTAGCCTTCCGAGCTCACTGGACGTGATGTTCGCTCCGCGGGCGGCGTGGATATCTGCAGAGATGCCTTCCTCACAGGAAGTCTACGCCGTGCCGCGCAGCATCCTTCGAGATGATCCCGAGCACCACGACTAGGGCGAAAACGGCACAGGCCCTCCGGATTATCACGCGCCTCGCCTCCTGCAAATTCGACAGTTTTGCCGGTCGCCCGCCCATGTCGCGGGAGTAAGTCCGGCCAATCACCCTAAGCGTCCTGCTTGCCCGCCACCACGAAAACCCTCGTCTTTGCTTCGGGCTCTTCGATCAGCGCCTGTGGATCGGCACCGTCGGCGAACGCCACACTCACGAAGCCTACAGCTCTGAGCGCACGCTCGACTTGTTTGAGGTCATACGCGGCCTCGGGCACAAGCTCTTCAAACCTATCGTACCGACCGTCCCGCGCTCTCAGAAACCCCGACAGCTTGGTGAAGGCTACCCTGTTGGCCGCATCGTACACCGACCTGCTGACGATCATGGCTTCCTCGTCGTCCTGAACCGAGATGCCGTTCCATCGCGTCCTGAATGCCAGTTCAGTATTGAGGTCGAACAGGAACCATCCGTCATCCGCGAGAGCCGCATAAACGCAGCGGAAGCAGGCCGCGAGCACATCCGGCCCCGAGAGGTGGTTAAGGGCGTCATATGTCGACACCGCGAGGCCGAATCCCCGGCCCACATCGAAATCCGCGGCATCGGCCTGGACGAAGCGCCCCATCCCCGCCTCCACCCATTGCGCAGCGTTCGCCCGTGCATGGGCGAGCATGTAGGGTGAACTGTCGATGCCGACTACAGTGAACCCGCGTTCGAGGAAATGCACAGCGAGCTGCCCTGTGCCGCAGCACACATCCAGCATTGATCGGTTTTTGCTCGCCACAGACCTAGAGGCGTAGAACGCCTCAATCCGCGGCGCGGCCTGCTGCGCAAACCATGCCCAGCGCCGGTTGTACAGGTCTGCAAATACGCCTCCGTATGGTAGCTCGTTCGACATCAGTGATTCCTCCCATCAGCCTGCACAGCCTGTATGTACTTGATGGCTCTCTCCAACGCCTCGTCGGGATGAACCCACAGGTCGGGCATGAGGCCACGGCCATCGGGGTTAACGAGGTCTTCGCATAGGGATATCTTGGTGCCGCACGACAGCCCGATTTTGGCATTCGGCAGCGTGAACAGACCCACATTCCCTGCGAGCATCGCCCCACAGGTGTTTGTTCCGACAAGCACCACGTTCTTAAGCTGCCGGACATACTTGACAAAGTCCTCTCCAGCTGAAGCCGCGTAAGAGTCGATCAGCCCGACCAGCTCGCCTGTGGGCACAGTCAACGATACGTTAGTCAGAGCCTCGATTCGTCCAAACCGCCTTCCAAGGCCAGTAGTCTCTATGGCGTATTCGGCCACAGTCAAACCATCTCCTTCCTGCGAAATGGCAGGCTCTCCGGCTAGCTCCATTCTCCCATATGTGGGCGGTACCCACAACGCGCCATCCTCTCGCCGTTCTCAGCTACAGCTACTGCCGATGCTGGGGTACTGAATAGCGCAAAGAAGGAGGAATGCGGCCCAGTGCAGAGAACTCTGGTATCCGCGAAAGGACGTGAGAACCTGATGGGGTGACGATCCGCGATGCCATGTGCAAGTCCGCCATGACCCGTACCGGGATAACGGGGGTAGAGTACGCTATCAATCCATACACCGGGTGTGCGCACGCCTGTGTGTACTGCTATGCGTCTTTCATGACAAGATTCTCAGGGCACACGGACCGTTGGGGCACATGGGTAGACGCGAAGGTGAACATCGCCGATGTTCTGGAGAAGGAAATCCGGAGTAAGTCGGCACGTCGGCGCAAGCATGAAAGGCCCGTCCAGGCGCCTCTGGCCGGCCTCGCCGAGGCGATGGACTCCGCTTCGTCACAGCCCTCGCTGCCTAAGTCGCCCGGGCTACCTAAGCCACCCGAGGAACAGACCGCATCGGCTGCGCCCGACTCGCCCGATCGCCCCACGATCCTGCTTTCCAGCGTCACAGACCCGTACCAGCCAATTGAGGCTTCCCTCGGCCTGACGCGCGCGTGCCTCGAGGCGCTCGCCGGGGCCACAGGCCCCTTCTCGCCCGAGGTATCTATTCTGACGAAATCGGCACTGGTCGCCAGGGACATCCCCATCCTTCGGGATCTGCCAGGCAGCGAAGTGGGCATGACCATCACGACGCTGGACGACGCACTGGCGCGGCGGATCGAACCCGGCGCGTCGGCACCCAGCGCCAGGCTAAGGACCTTGGAGCAGCTGGCTGGCCAGTCAATCAAGACATGGGTGTTCATATCCCCAGTCCTGCCCCATTACGGCGACTCGCCGACCGAGCTGGCCGTCTTGATGAAACGAGTTGCAGAAGCCGGGGTATCCAGAATTGGCGTTGACCGACTGAACCTGTACCCGGCGGCAGTCGCGGGATTAGCCAGAGTATCGTGCCCGGAAGGCGTACAAGCACTCCAGGCGTACAAGTCCTCGCCACAGAACTACCTGACCCGTCTGCGGAGCGCGGTTTTCGAGGCTGCAGCGGCAGCTGGTATAGGGGTTCCGGTTCAGGTGTTCTTCTGATACAGATGGATATGTCGGTGATCATGCTCAATCGGCGCATGCTTGTGGTGATGCGAGTAGCTCTCACCTAGCGCAACCGCCGCCCCCGCCCCCATCAACGCTAAGGCCAGCACGAACAAGCATGTTGTGAGCTGGCGGAACACGACGAACGAAATCCCTGCGCGATGAACGGAGCGGACGAATAGTACGTGGCCGTCCTAGCGGCGCCCAGGGCTCGCTGAGCGTACACATATGGCAAGATGCTCGTGCCATAGCTGATGAATCCTAGGAGCAGCGCTCCTGCAGCCTGCGCCGCGCCCGGCATTCTCTCACCGACCACCATGGCCAGGCCGAGCGATACTACTCCGCTTCCGATCCCCTTGATCGCGACCACCTGCGACGGATCCTTGATCGACAGGTTCCTTGTACAGTTGTTCTCGGCTCCCCAGCACGTACACGCGCCCAGCACCATGACCCTCACTCAGCGTAAGCATGATGCTGGCCGCCGTGATCATCACCATGGAAACCTGTATTCTTCTGCCTGTAGCCTCGCCGAACAAGAGCGCCGCAATGACGGCCGTGGCTACCATTTCGAAGTTTAGGAGCAGCGACTACTTCATCCGGCCAAGGTGAATTGAGGTGTAAGGCCTCTTTGGAGGAGTGTCATCGTTACATTTCACGTCACGCCGAGGCCCATGGGGCCAAGCGTTTGATGCGGCCCTGATCTCGCTTGCAGCTTCATGGCGCCGGCGCAGAGGATATGCTACCATATGGGTAAGGTTGGCTGGGAGGCAGGATCAGATGGACGTGCGTTCGTATGTTGACGGGTACATCCGCAGGGAAAAGCGTCGGCTTCAGGCGTGCGAAGAGAGGCGGACGCGGGCGCTCGCGGTCGCAGAGAAAGCCGCTGCGCTTCTCGCTGATGCCGGGGCTACAAAAGTAGTTCTGTTCGGCTCGCTTGGGCGCGGGCAGAGATTCGACCTCCATAGCGACATCGATCTTGCGGTTCGGGGCATCTCCTGGTCGGAGTACTGGCGCCTCTGGTCCAAGGTGGACGCCCTCGCTGACATCCCTGTCGACCTGGTCATGCTGGACGGCGCCAGTCCGTCTCTGGCCGAGCGGGTAGACCTTGAGGGGGTGGTTCTGTATGAGGAAGGTGGACGCCAGCCGATTGCTACTGCTGAAGGCTGAGATTGTGAGCGACCTCGAAGCAATTGATAGAATCAGGGAAGCTGTCTCAGAAGCCATGCTGGCAGTCGCGCCTAGCCAAGTCCCATCGCCGGTAGTGCGGAGCGGCTTGGCCTTGTACCTACACGACTTTTACCAGGCCATAGAACAGATACTAACGCGCATCACCAGAACGCTCAATGGATTCGATACAGCGGGCGAAAGCTGGCACATTGACCTTCTGCGGCTGGCATCGCGTGAGATCGAAGGGTTGCGGCCTGCGGTAATCTCTGAGTCTACCAGGCGAGATCTCGACCGCTACCGCGGATTCCGGCATTATGTGCGCCACGGCTACGACAGAGACCTCATGTGGGATCGGATGCAGGGGCTGGTAGAAAGCCTCCCAGGGATCGCTGCGTCCTTCAGGCAGGATACCGCCGCGTTTCTAGACGTATTGACTCAGATGATCAACGAAATCGAGAAAAGGCAGTCTTGAGTCATATGCAACACTCCGTTGAGTTCGACCACGTGTGTATCGAATACGAATCCTGGCGCTACGAACGGATGCGCAGGGTGACGCAGCGTATCCGGGTCCTCGAGGACATCAACCTCAGCCTCAGCCAGAGCGAGATAGTTGGGATTAGGGGCCCCAATGGATCGGGCAAGTCCAGCCTGCTCCGGGCCATGTGCGGGGTGCATGCGCCGGTGCGCGGGAAGGTGCTGGTTTTCGGCAAGCCGCCCAACCTATTTGACCCCAAGTTCAAACG
>JAGVTS010000080.1:0-5017 GCA_019136685.1 Bacillota bacterium
GTGTCGAGGGTGATCAACCGAAGTGGTCCGGTATCTGCCAAGACTGCTCGGAAGGTCCTCAGAATCATCGAGGAGAGCGGCTATGTACCCGACACGATTGCGAAAAGCCTGCGAATGGGGCAGACCAAGACCGTTGGGTTTGTGGTGCCGGACATCTCGAACCCGTTCTTCCCTGAAGTGCTAAACGGGGCTGAAGCAGTATGCGCTGACTATGGCTACACTATCATCCTGGGCAATACCAACGAAGATATCGCCTGTGAGGCGAAGGTTGTTCGCAGCCTGAGGCAACAGAGGGCCGACGGACTCCTGATGATACTGGTGGATGAGTCAGGCGGCACTCTCAGGCAGGCGCTTTCAGGGGCGGACTCGGATCTGCCCATCGTCTTCATAGACCGCCACATCGAAGGATTCCTCTACGACTCAGTGATCATCGACAATGAGGTCGGCACTTCGCAGGCAACGAGACATCTGCTCGAATTGGGCCATACCAGGATAGCCATTGTCCATGGCCCGATAACCACCACGCCGGGTGTTGGGCGCCTCCGGGGCTACCAGGCGGCCATGGAGACTGCGGGCGTTCCGGTAAACCCTGAATACGTGCTTGAGGGCGACTTTCGAACAGAGTCCGGGTATGAGCTTTCGCGGCAGTTGATGTCTCTTGCGGATCCGCCCACAGCCATCATCGGCGGGAACAACTTGATGACCATGGGCATCTTCCGGTACCTGCGCGACATGGACGTGCCTGTACCTGACCGAGTATCGCTGATTGGGTTCGACGATTTTCCGCTCGCGGCGCATCTCAGTCCGCCTCTTACCGTGGTGGATAGGCCTATGTCCGACATGGGGCGATTGGCTGCCGATCTCCTTCTCTCGCGCATCGAGAAGCGGGAAACGGGGCCTGCGCGAAAGGTAGTTCTGCCAACGGCGCTCAAGGTGAGAGGTTCTTGTAGGAGTCCCAGCGGGTGATGGCGGGCAGGACGTAGACCTGGCAAGTCATGTATCGGGGGTGAATGCTTCTTGATAGCTGCTCGTGTTGTCGGAACCGTGGTCTGCACACGCAAGGATGAGAAACTGGTCGGGTCGAAACTTCTTGTTGTGCAGCCGGTCAACGTGCTTGACTTGTCCATGGATGGGAAACCAATTGTGGCAGTGGACAGTGTTGGGGCCGGCCAGGGCGAGATCGTGCTGGTCGTGTCGGGCAGTTCCGCTCGGCAGACATCGCGCACGCAGAACACTCCTACAGATGCTACGATAATGGCCATAGTCGACTCCATAGAGGTTCAGGGTGAGTGGACCTTCCGTAAGGGCATCTGAGGAGAAGGGAGGCAGCGCCGGATGAAAGTTGTGATCGCCTCCGACCATGGAGGCTATCAGCTGAAGGAAGAGCTGAAGACCTTCATCGCCGAGCTCGGCCACGAAGTGGCGGACTACGGCGCCCATACCCAGGATCCGGTGGACTACCCCGACTTTGCTTTTCTTGTGGCTGAGGCGGTGGCGGCGGGCGCCGCTGACCGGGGAGTCATGATCGACGGTATCGGAGCGGCGTCTGCAGTAGTGGCCAACAAGGTGCCCGGCATCAGGGCGGCCAGCTGTAGCGATACATTCACGGCCGCGATGAGCCGGGCGCATAACGATGCCAATGTCTTGACATTGGGCGCCAGAGTCATCGGCTCAGGGCTGGCCAGGGAGATAGTCAGGGTATGGCTCGCCGCCGAGTTCGAGGGCGGAAGGCACATGCGCAGGGTGTCCAAGGTGTTGGACTTTGAAGCTAGGCACCTTGGCCCGCGGAGGTGACGCCTGATTGTACACAGCCAAAGTCATCGGGCACGTGGTAGCGACTCAGAAGGACGCAAGCCTTGCAGGCGCGAAACTCCTCATCGTTATGCAAGTTGACTCGGCGGGCAATCCCGTGGGCAAACCGCACGTGGCGGTGGACACAATCGGCGCGGGGGCGGACGAGTTCGTCACGATCGTGCGCGGTCGGGAGGCCAGCATGCCGCTGCCGATTTCCGTGTCGCCGGTGGATGCGGCAGCTATCGGGATCGTGGACTCCATGACCCGTACCGTGCGAGGTGCAGGACAGTGAACCTAGCAAAGGTAGTGGGAACCATAGTTGCGACGCAGAAGAATCCCAATTTCGTCGGGTGCAAGTTGCTCATATGCGATGTGTGCACGCCCGACGGGGTCCTTACAGGGTCCGAGGTCGTGGCCATCGACACCGTCGGCGCCGGCGAGAATGATTACGTTCTCATTGTGTCTGAGGGCAACTCGTCGCGGCAGGCCATGGGCAGGAAGGATGCCCCCATCGACTCGACTGTTGTCGGAATCGTAGATAGAGTGGACACGGGTAGCAGCACGCTGGTGGTTCTGTAGCTTTCGAACAGGGCGCTTCGCGTGCGGTTCGTTTTCTTTGGAGGTGCTTCGGGTTGGATCTTGATGAGCTAATAGCGCGTATCACGCGAGAAATGCTGCCTACTCTTTCAGAGGCGCCCAGGCCTGGCGCGGGAGGCAGTACCGGGGCCAACGGCTTTGCTGGCGGCGCCAAGGCGCGCGGTTTGGCTGTGGATGAGGCCTGCCAGGGAGCAGTGGGAGACTGCGCCGGATGCGGTATGTGCGCAGGCCTGAACACTGCGGCTGTGGGGCAGGTGGTGAGCGCCGGGGCAGAGAGGATCAGCGCCCATCCGGGCACGCCCGAGATCCATCGGGATCTGGCGGGGATGATAGATCACACTCTGCTTAAAGCCGACGCCACGGAGGCGCAAGTCAGGAAGTTGTGCGACGAGGCGCTCAAGTACGGGTTTGCGTCGGTATGCGTCAACCCCACAAATGTGGCGCTTGCGGCAAGCATTCTGAGAGGATCTCCGGTGCGGGTCTGCACGGTCATCGGGTTTCCTCTGGGGGCCACAACCCCGACGGCCAAGGCGGTGGAAACGCGCGACGCGCTGGCCAACGGGGCTAAGGAAGTGGACATGGTCATCAACGTGGGGGCGCTCAAGTCGGGCAACTACGATATCGTCAAGCGAGATGTGCATTCCGTGGTGGACGCCGCTGCCGGGCAGGCCATCGTCAAGGTGATACTGGAAACAGCATTGCTGTCTGATGAAGAGAAGATCAAGGCCTGCCTGATCGCAAAGTACGCCGGAGCGGATTTTGTGAAGACGTCTACCGGATTCGGACCGGGCGGCGCTACTGTGGGCGATGTAGGCCTTATGCGCCGCACTGTCGGGAGCAACATGGGCGTGAAGGCGTCGGGCGGAATACGCGACTTCGATACGGCGCAGAAGATGGTCGCCGCCGGAGCTACCAGGATCGGAGCCAGTGCCAGCGTAGCTATTGTGAAGGCTGCTGCGCACGACTGAAGGGGGTGCCGACCTGTCGATGACCGACCATGATGTGGAGAGGCTCATACAGAAGGCGAGTGCGGCCCAGGCCGGGCTGTCGGGTTTCGCGCAGCAGGATGTGGACCGTGTGTGTGAGCGCATGGCCCGGCTGGGCTTTGAAAGTGCCAACAGGTTGGCCATGATGGCAGTTGAAGAGACTGGCATCGGCATAGTGCGCGACAAGGTGGTCAAGAACGAATTCGCCACCCGCACTGTGTGGAACCATATTAAGAATCTTCGCACAGTAGGCTTCATATCCGACGACCCGGCGCGTCGGGTATCGGAGATAGCTGTGCCGCTGGGAGTCATTGCGGGGCTACTGCCTACTACCAACCCTACGTCTACGGCCATGTTCAAGGCTTTGATCGCGGTGAAATCCAGAAACAGCATTGTGTTCAGCCCTCATCCGCGCGCGGCGCGTTGTTCGATGGAGGCGGCTCGGATAATGAACGCTGCCGCAGTTGAGGCAGGCGCACCGGACGGGCTAGTGAGCTGCCTCGAAACAGTCACCATGGAGGCGACCGACGCGTTGATCCACCACAGGCTGGTGGCGGCCATTCTGGCCACGGGCGGCACGGCAATGGTGCGGGCAGCCTACAGCTCCGGCAAGCCGGCGTTCGGCGTGGGCCCCGGCAATGTTCCGGCCTTTATTGAGCGCACTGCAAATGTGCGCCAGGCTGTGGCCGACATACTGGCGAGCAAGACCTTCGATAACGGCACGGTATGCGCGTCGGAGCAGGCCATAGTGACCGAATCGACGATCGAGGACGAGGTGCTCGGGGAGCTTGAGGCTCAGGGTACGTATCGGTGCGACGCGCAGGAGCAGGCAGCGCTGGAGAGCGTAGTGATCAGGCCCGGAGGCGGGGTCAATCCCGACGTGGTGGGCAAAAGCGCGCCGTACATAGCCAATCTTGCGGGGATACGCGTTTCCGAGGGAGTGAGGGCGCTTCTGGCACGCTACACGGGTGTTGGGCCGGCGTATCCGCTGTCTGCTGAAAAACTCTGCCCGGTGCTGGTGCTTTACGTGGAGAAGAACTGGGAAGACGCGTGTGAGCGCTGCATCGAGCTACTCAGCTACGGCGGCCTCGGCCATTCGCTGGTGATCCACTCGGGCAATCAGGCGGTGATACGGGAGTTTGCTCTCCGAAAGCCTGTCAACAGGATAATGGTGAACACCCCCGCATCGCAGGGCGCGATCGGCCTCACAACCGGCCTAGATCCATCGCTCACACTGGGGTGTGGTTCGTGGGGTGGGAACATTACGTCTGACAACGTGGGCCCGCTGCACTTGATGAACAGGAAACGACTCGCCTACCATCTCGGCGGGATGCTGGTGACGCCCGAGTACCGCGCGGCGGCGCGGGGCGATGGCCGTCGCGAGATCGGTCGGATGTGCCGGGCAGGGCGCCCGCAGCTTACAGAGCGCGAGCGAGAGGTGCTCGGCAGCATGGATCATGCCACTATCGTCCGGCTTGTCGATGCCGCTCTGTCTGATATGGTCTAGCGCACAAGACTAATGGCCCCGGGCAGTGTGGCTCGGGCAAGTCAGGAGGAAGAGTAATGGATATTGCACTGGGAATGATCGAAACCCGCGGCCTGGTTGGTTCCATCGAGGCGGCCGACGCCATGGTCAAGGC
>JAGVTS010000080.1:5057-6658 GCA_019136685.1 Bacillota bacterium
CGGGCAGTGTGGCTCGGGCAAGTCAGGAGGAAGAGTAATGGATATTGCACTGGGAATGATCGAAACCCGCGGCCTGGTTGGTTCCATCGAGGCGGCCGACGCCATGGTCAAGGCTGCCAATGTGAGGCTCATCGGCAAGGAGCAGATCGGCGGGGGCTTTGTTACCGTCATGGTCCGAGGCGATGTCGGCGCAGTCAAAGCCGCGGTAGAGGCGGGAGCGGCTGCAGCTGCGAAAGTCGGCGAGCTGAAGTCAGTCCACGTGATTCCAAGGCCGCATTCGGATGTGGAGATGATCCTGCCGAACCAGGGATGCCGCCCGGACGCGAAATAACGGCCGGGTACGGAGGCACTAGTCATGGCGGGCGAGGCAAATCGGGGAGCGGGTCGGCGTACCGACTGGACGCTATTGCGCGCTGCGCCGGTGCCCATCGGCGTGTCCGCAAGGCATGTCCATTTGTCGGCTGAGCATCTGATTGCCCTGTTCGGGCCGGGCTACGGACTTGCGCCGCGCAACCCGCTGTCGCAGCCGGGGCAGTTTGCCGCAGAAGAAACCTTGGTCGTGGCAGGTCCTCGCGGTGCCCTTGAGCATGTTCGGGTGCTCGGGCCCGTGCGGGGCAAAAGCCAAGTGGAGCTTGCGACCACTGACTGCTTTGCCATAGGGATTCCTGCGGTAGTGCGGGATTCCGGCGATACTGCCGGTTCGCCGGGCGTTGTGCTAGTCGGCCCGGCGGGATCAGTTGCGCTGACTGAAGGCGCGATCGTGGCGACTAGGCATCTGCATATGACTGCGCTGGACGCGCGTCACTTAGGGATCGCCAATGGCGACTTCGCGGCTGTGATTGTAGGCGACGGCAGGCGGGCCGCCATGTTCGACTCGGTGGTATGCCGGGTGAGCGATTCATACCGTTTGGAGCTGCACCTAGACACCGATGAAGCTAACGCGGCCGGGTGCCGGAGCGGCGACATGGTGGTGCGCCCGTATCTGCGACGACATGCGAGCCAATGGATCTGACGGCTCGAGTCGTGATCACTGAGGAAGATGTACTCGAGGCCGCCCGGTCGCAACCGCGGCGGGCGATTGTTGCGTCGGCCGGCGCGATTGTCACGCCGCTTGCTCGTGATGCAATCAGACGAACCGGAGTGGAGCTGATGACTGAGTGAGCAGCGTGAGGGCGCGCACGACCGATGCGGACAGAATCGAAGCGGCCGGGGTAGTGGGGGCGGGGGGAGCGGGCTTTCCCACGCACATCAAGGCGCGCGGCGCTGCAGATGTAGTCATCGCCAACGGGGTGGAGTGTGAGCCTGTACTTGCGAAGGACAAGGCTATCATGAGGTCTCGCTCCGGCGATGTAGCTTACGGGCTCGCCGCCATGATGGGGTGTGTGGGGGCGCCCGGGGGCGTCATAGCGATCAAGCGCAAGAACAGCAGGGAAGTTGACGCCATGAAAGCGGCGGCCCGAGGGTATGCCAACGTATCCGTAGCCGAGGTGGGCGACTACTACCCTGCCGGCGATGAGCATGTTCTGGTTTATGAGCTCACTGGGCGGGTAGTGCCTGCAGGCGGGATTCCGC
This sequence comes from Bacillota bacterium, assembly GCA_019136685.1. GTDB lineage: Bacteria > Bacillota > DTU025 > DTU025 > DTU025 > UBA5389. The sequence continues at coordinate 6,630 of JAGVTS010000080.1, forward strand.
TTCAGGCGGGGGCCGTGGTGAGCAACGTG
>JAGVTS010000128.1 GCA_019136685.1 Bacillota bacterium
TCCTGTCGATGCACGATTGCGCTTGATGTCGCCCGATCCTGCCTGATGCTGGAGGTGTTGTGTAGTGGATCATGCTTATCCGAATGAGACAATGAGGTTACTGTGTGAGAGGGCCAGCTGTAGGAGCTTCAAGGATGAGCCTATTCCTGATGAAGTGTTGGACGCTGTGTTGACGGCGGCCACTTGCGCGGCCACAGGCGGCAATTTGCAGCCGTACTCTGTGATTCGGGTGCTGGATGCCCAGGTGCGGCAGAGGTTGATGGTGCTCTGCGGTAATCAGCCTTTCATCGGGAAGGCCCCTGTCAACCTGGTGTTCTGTATCGATTTCAACCGCCTGGAGCGGTGGGCGGCTCTAGAGAAGGCTCCGTTTTCGGCCAGGCGGGCTTTCCGCCATTTCTGGATTTCGTTCCAGGATGTGATCATCTGCGCCCAGACTGTTTGCACGGCCGCGAATGCGATGGGGCTCGGGGCAGTGTACGTGGGACCCGTACTTGAGTGTCTAGAGGAACTGAAAGACCTGTTCAAGCTGCCCAAAGGTGTCTTCCCCGTGGTTATGGTCTGCCTGGGATACCCCAAGGGCCAGCTGGTTCCGAAGCGGAAACTCGGCGTGGATGTGGTGGTTCACGACGAGACCTACCACGAGATGACCGACGAGGAGTTGCTACGGGCATTCGATGAGAAGTACGGAGGCCAAACGTTCGAAGCGACTCCGGATCGAGTGGACAGTATTGCTCAGGCGTGCCGGGAGGTGCACGGGGGGGCCTTCGCCGAGGAGTTTCTAGCCCGAGTGAACCGAGACGGACATCTCAACATGGCCCAAAGGGTGTTCGGCTTGAACTACCCGGCCGACGAGATACCCAGACGCAACCAGTACATCATGGGCGCTGCTCGGAATGCGGGGTTTGACTGGTTCGATCAGGAATCCCAAGAATAACGGCCAAGCTATCCCCTTTCCGGCTCCTACGCCGGACCAACCCTGGCCCTGGTACTGGACTTGGGGCCAGGGTTATCTGCACCTGACGGAGCTGCAGCTAGAGCCGGATGTGGCAGGGGGCCGGGTAATATGGGATAAACTAGGCTGTTCCTATTCCGAACACATTTTGGCGGATGTGTTCGATTTGGTGACAATGGTTGGTGCATAATCGAACGTATGGCTGCATAGAGCGTCGGAGATGCGGCATGAACGGCAGATAGCGGTAATAAGCCTAGTCGGTTATGGAATGATAGTACAGAATATGGATATCGATAAACATATATCGCCAGTATCCTATGAGGTCTCCTTCGAAGTTCTCGATCGGGATGCTTTATGCATGTATACGTCTCGTTATGAATCAGTTATTGTTCGATTTGGCGACACATGTCGGAAAATGCGTTCGCAAAACGAACAGGTCACAAAAGCCCAGCTAGAGCGCATGATACGCCTAAGGCCCAGCGTAAGGCGGATATGCAGGCCTCTGTCAATCGCCGTCGTGCTGTCTGCCGCATTGCCATGGCATCATCGGACTTCGCATCACTTGGCGCCTGCCTTTTTTCGCCTCATCCGGGCGATGTACGAATCGCTGTACTGGCCCAGGGTCCTGATGATGGGCCCATCAGGCCGGTAGTGCCTCAGGGGAAGCCCGTCCACCTTCCTGAGCATCCCCTTGAATGTCAGGTCCTCGAAAGTAACCTCCACCAGGCGGACCCCGTTTCGCAGGCATACTCCTACTTTCTGATCATCTCTCAGTTGCTGTCTTGCTTGCGCATCTTCGTCAGGATAGGCCTGTGTCGGCCTGAAGTGCTGCTCTCCCTGGAATTCGAAGGCTACACCCAGTGAGCGATACTCTCGGTCAAGCTCCATGCGGTATCCGGTGTCGGCATTTCGGAGCCAGTCCGGCCTGGAGTTGTCGAGGTAGTCCAGAGCATCCACAAGGACGTCCAACCAGTCCCACATGAGCCATTGCCCCAGGAAAGCGACACTTTCCTTGTCGTCTGCAATCAGTGCCGCTATCCTCTCTTCAACGCTCAGTGGCCACGTTGGAACAACTACCTTGCCGCGGCTGTCCTCACTGTCAATGCAGAATGCCCATCCTCTCTCGGTCAGAACCTCAACAGCCCTTCCTGTGCGTGCGCGGCCTGCACCAACCGCTGGCGCCAGTTCCGAAATTGACTTGAATCGATTGCGCTGTAGCGTCAGGTATATGCGGATGGACAAATCGCAGAGCCGCTTGTCCTGGACGAGCGCATTCGGGACGATACTCTCGATGTGCTGCCTAAGTGACACTCTGATCCCACCTTTCGGGGGCTTGGCTGGCCTCATTTCATGCCCGGCAGCACCTAGATTACTATCACGAGACGCAGGCCAAAATCGCCCAATCGGGCGATTTTGCTGTGATGGCGACTATCCTGCAACATTCGGTTCGGGTAGGTCTGGGTAGGGCAGATTTGGATAGGTCGTGAAGTGGGTGGACCACTGTGATAAAATAGCAGCGCAGCTCACTGCGGATAACGGGAGGGTACTCATGGAGAACAGAGAAGCCGAAGCAGAAGTGAAGACAAAGGCACGAGTCGAAGGGCGGATTGCCTACGCAATCAGCCGTGAACTTGGGGTTCCCCGCCCGCATGTGGAGAGTGTTGTGCGGTTGCTGGACGAGGGGAACACAATCCCGTTCTTGGCTCGCTACCGCAAGGAGCAGACCGGGGGACTCGATGAAGAGGTCTTGCGCGCCATTGAGCAGCGCTTGGAATACCTGCGGAACCTTGCGGACCGCAGGGCTGAGGTGATTCGGCTCATTGACGAACAGGGCGTCCTGACACCCGAGATAATGGAGGCGTTGGAGGCTGCCGCCACACTCCAACGTGTGGAGGACATATACCGCCCGTTTCGCCCCAAACGTAGGACCCGCGCAAGCGTTGCCCGGGAGCGTGGCCTGGAACCGCTGGCTGACTGGCTCATGTCGCGACCGGCGACGGGCGATCCGTTGCAGCGGGCCGGCGAGTTCGTGGATATCGACCGCGGGGTGGACACAGGAGACCAGGCCCTGGCAGGGGCACGCGACATCATAGCGGAGATTGTTGCCGATGACCCGGAGGTGCGCGCGTTCATGCGCCAGTGGACTGTCAGAAACGGGACGATAGTAGCCGAGGCAGTCGACTCGGCGGCGCGTACGCCGTACGAGCAGTACTACGAGTATAGCGAGCCTGTGGCTCGCATCCGTCCTCATCGGGTGCTGGCCATCAATCGGGGCGAACGGGGAAAGGCCATACGCGTCAAGATTGAGGTTCCTGCTGAGCAGGCGTTGGAGTATCTGCAACTATGGCTCATGCGCGGGGGCGGCGCTCGCCCTGCCGGTCATCCTGATGCAGGACTAGCGGCCAGCCCAGCCGACCCTGAACTGGCGCTGGCAGCAGCTGATGCCTACACCCGTCTGCTCGCGCCCGCGGTGGAGCGGGACGTGCGCAATGCTCTGACGGAGCAGGCGGATGCACAGGCTATCCGGGTGTTTGGCGCTAACCTGAAGTCTCTGCTGCTTACGCCGCCGATTCGTGGCAGGGTGGTGATGGGTGTAGACCCCGCTTACCGTACGGGCTGCAAGGTCGCCGTGGTCGACGCCACGGGCAAGCTGCTCGAGGTGGCAGTCGTCTATCCGACGCCGCCTCAAAGACGCGTCGAGGAAGCTGAGCGTGTGCTGCTGGCGATGATCGATCGGCACGGAGTAGACCTGATTGCCATCGGCAACGGCACAGCGTCCCGCGAGGCGGAGGCGTTCATCGCAGGGTTAATCCAAAGGGCCTCGCGTTCACAGCCGCTGGCATATGCGATTGTGAGCGAGGCCGGCGCGTCGGTGTACTCGGCGTCGACAATCGCCCGCGAAGAGTTCCCGGAGCTGGATGTGTCGGAGCGCAGCGCGGTTTCGATTGCCCGACGCCTGCAGGATCCCCTGGCAGAGCTGGTCAAGATCGAGCCCAAGGCGATCGGAGTGGGGCAGTATCAGCACGACGTGGCCGAGAAGGAGCTGGCATCGGCCCTGAGCGGAGTTGTGGAGTCGGCAGTGAACAGCGTGGGTGTCGACTTGAACACGGCGTCAGCGGCGCTCCTATCGCATGTGGCCGGGTTGAGCAAGACGGTATCCGGCAACATTGTGAAAAAACGCGAGGCGGACGGGCCATTCGCAGACCGTGCAGCCCTCAAGACCGTTCCCCGCCTGGGCCCCAAGACTTTTGAGCAATGCGCGGGATTCCTGCGGGTTCCTGATAGCCTGAATCCGCTGGACAACACCCCCATCCACCCGGAGTCCTACCCAATCGCGCAGCGCCTCCTTGCTGAACTGGGGTTCTCAGTGGATGACATAGACGGGGCCCGATCGCGGCACGGGCGACTCCGCGAAGCTCTGGGCTCGCTTTCGACCATTGCGGAGTGGGCCAGCCGTCTTGAGGTGGGAGTGCCGACGCTGCAGGATATCGTGGAGGCACTGGAGCGGCCAGGGCGGGATCCGCGGGACGAAATGCCCCAGCCGGTCCTGCGGACGGATGTGCTTACCATGGATGACCTGCATTCGGGGATGGCGCTCGAGGGCACGGTGCGGAATGTGGTCGACTTCGGCGCGTTTGTCGACATCGGGGTGCAGCAGGATGGGCTGGTGCACGTCTCTGAGCTGAGTGATGCTTTCGTGCGGCACCCGTTGGATGCTGTGAGTGTGGGCGATGTAGTAGGTGTACGCGTACTATCAATAGATAAGGAGCGAGGTCGCATCGCGCTGTCAATGAAGACAGCAAGGGACACAGGAGAGGACGCGCGCTGTCGCATGTAAGTGATATGGGGGAGGAAGCACTTTGCCGAGTGTGTTGAAAGACCCCGCCAGCGGGCTCAGCCATCTCGCGGGCGCCGTGTTGTCGGTCCTTGGGCTCGTGGCATTACTGCGGGTAGGTATCGCGAATCATGACACCTGGCAGATCGTATCGTTCGCCATATTCGGCGGCAGCCTAATTCTGCTCTACTCCGCAAGCGCTACGTATCATCTTCTGAGTGTGTCTGTGCGAGCAGAGGTTGTGCTGCGCAAGCTCGACCACATAATGATCTTCGTTCTCATAGCGGGAACCTACACCCCAGTCTGCCTCATCGCGCTCAGGGGCCCGGCCGGATACGCCATGCTGGCTGTCGTGTGGTCATTGGCCGTCGCAGGAGTGTTCTTCAAGGTGTTCTGCCTCAACGCTCCCAGATGGGCCTACACCGGGGTGTATCTTCTCATGGGCTGGATGTCGCTTTTCATCATAGTCCCGCTTGCTCGTGCGGTCGGCCTTCGCACGTTGCTCTGGCTTCTGATTGGCGGAGTTTTCTACTCACTCGGGGCAGTAATATATGGCCTCAAGAAGCCCAACTTGATCCCAAGATGGCTGGGCTTTCACGAGATATTTCACCTCTTCATCATACTGGGCAGCCTGAGCCACTTCTACTTCGTCTACCTGCTTGCGCAGTAGCAGTATGCAGGCGCTCCAGCGCCCCGACGAGCGCTGAAGCGCCTGTTTTCAGTACGCATTACCCGACCAGGCGCGCTACGATACCTGCATGACCCCTACATCATCAGGTACAGTGAGCGTTGCCTCAGTTGCAGCGATCATATCGTCCACAGTCACTCCCGGGGCTAGTTCGCGCAGGACGGGCCCGTCAGGCGTGAATTCTATGACGCCCATATCGGTTACGAGCAGGTCCACTTCCTTGACCGCCGTTAGGGGCAGTGTACACTTCTTAAGGACTTTGGACTTCCCGTCTCTCGTCCGATGCTCCATCGCCACGATAACCCGCCTGGCGCCAACCACGAGATCCATGGCGCCTCCCATGCCGAATACCCTGCCGGGAGTGGCCCAGTTGGCCAGGTTGCCCTCTTCATCGACTTGCAGGCCTCCAAGAACCGTGGCGTCTACGTGCCCGCCACGGATGATGGCAAATGACATGGCCGAGTCGAAGAACGCGCCGCCGGGGTTGATCGACACAGGCTGCCCACCTGCATTCACGACATCCATATCTTCTTCGCCGGACGCCGGCGGATTGCCAAGGCCGACAAAGCCGTTTTCGGACTGAAGGACGATTCGCACATCCTCCGGAAGGTGCTTTGCCACCTGAGTCGGGAGGCCGATTCCGAGGTTAACCACGTGACCATCCTTTAGTTCCCTGGCCACGCGCTTGACGATCAGCTCGCGAGGATCCAAAGCAGTCACCTCAGTTCACCTCCACTACTGCGTCTACAACGACGCCCGGCGTCATGACTAGGTCCGGATCGATTTCGCCGATGGGCTGGACTTTGGCGGCCTGAGCCACGACGTGATCAGCTGCCATGGCCATGAGGGGGTTGAAGTTCCGCGCCGACTTTCGGTAGACCAAGTTGCCTGCATGGTCGGCTACGCTCGCGTTGATCAGGGCAAAATCGGCTCTGAGGGGAAGCTCGACAAGGTAGACGCGCCCGCCGATTTCCAGCTTCGCCTTTCCTTCCTCAACGATGGTGCCGACGCCTGTGGGCGTTAGTATGCCGCCGAGCCCTGAACCGCCTGCCCGGATCCTCTCTGCCAGAGTGCCCTGCGGCACTAGCTCGGCGTCGATGGTCCCCTCGAGTTTCTGCGCGATGGAAGTAGGATTGAGACCCATGTAGGAGCAAATCACCTTCTTGATCTGCCCGGATGCGAAGAGCTTCCCGTATCCCCGGTCCGGCATCGCGGTGTCGTTCGCAATCAATGTGAGATTGCCGACTCCACGCCGGACGATCTCATCCACAAGGGCGTCCGGACACCCAGTTGCCAGAAAACCGCCGACCATGATGGTCATTCCGTCAGTCAGCCCGGCAAGCGCATCGCTAATGGTCTTGAGTTTCGTCACGCCGACTCGTCACCTCCGCTGTGTAGTTGGTCATTTGGCTGGTCATGTAGCCAGTTCAACGGGATCAAGCTATAAGCAGCGCTACTATGCTCAGAACGACTCCGCCCCAGAGGAGAACGAGCGTGGTGTAACCCATGATGTCGCGAGCCTTGAGGTTGGCCAGGCCCAACAAGGGCAAGGCCCAGAATGGCTGGATCATGTTGGTCCACTGGTCGCCCCATGCGACCATCATCGCTGCTTTGACCGGCTCCTGGCCTATCATCTGAGACGCCTGAACGGTGATTGAGCCCTGAGCCGCCCACTGCCCGCCGCCGGAGGGGATGAACATGTTTAGCAGGCCGGCCGCCCAGAACTGGAGCATGTAGAAGGTGCGCGTGGTCGCCATGGCCACGAACCATCCCGCAATCACAGACGCCAACCCTGTGCCCATCATGAGGCCCTGGATGCCGCCGTACAGGGGGAATTGCAGGGCGATGCCCCCTGCGCCCCTTATCGCTTTGTTCACTGCACGAGCGTAGTTGATTGGGCGCTCGTGCAGGATGATCCCGAGGAACATGAAGATTCCGATCACTAGGTTGAGGTCAAGTGCGAACCCCTTCTGGATGAAGTAGTTGACCAAGTAGATTGCGCCCATGGCAGCGAAGACGTAGTTTATGATGCGCGAATTTTCGATGCGCTGAGCCCATGTGTCCATCTGAACGTTCTTGCGCTCGGCCTCCTCCTGCTTCTCCTCTTCCTCGAGGCGGCCGATGGCCTCTTTCGACAGAGGCCTGGCCTTGTCGCGGGTGGGGACGGCCATGGCCAGCAGCCCCGCCACGCTTACGATCAGGAACATTGCAGGCCAGATGTTCCAAGAGGCGAACATCGTTTGAGTTACGGGGATGACCTGCCCGGTCAGCGTCTCGATGTGGTTGGCTGGGTTACCTGCAGTTGCGATAGTCAGAGGGGTGGAGCCGGATATACCCATGTGCCACGTGAGGAAACCTGCGTACGCTGCGGCGATGAGCAGTGGGTAGTCCACATCCTCCACGCGTTTTGCGATCTCAACTGCAAGCAGGCCGCCTACAATCAGGCCGAATCCCCACTGCAGCCAGGAGCAGATCCCGGCAACGAGCGCCACCAGGAATACAGCCTTAACCGGAGTGTTGGCTATCCGCGCGATGCCGGCAAGCATCCGCTTGACCGGCGGAGCGAGGGCCAGGCTATGACCTGTTACCAGGATGAGAGTCATCTGCATCGCGAACGCGAGTATGCCCCAGATACCTCCCCACCACGCATTGATTGTTCCCATGAAACCTGCGTCGGTGAAGATGAGAGCCAGGATGAACGAGATGAAGGTCAGGATTATCGCGAACAGGTAGGCATCGGGCAGGTACTTCTCCATCACCCTCGTGAAGAACTCGCCCATCTTCCGGATCATGTTAACACCCCCGTCAGATTTAGGTGAAATCCCAAGATATCAAGTAGCAAGACGTGTGCCAAGGATGTAGCGGGGGGTGTGATAGAGATGTGTTGTGCGCGAGACGCGTCCTAAGCAGCGATTTGGGGGTGGTGTGGTGAGATTGCGTTCGATTCTCCGAGGAGATGCTGCGAAATGAACTGCGCACTTTCACATTTAGGTGTGCAAGCGAGTTCGCAGTTGGCAGTGACTGCAGTGGCGCAGACTGCGACTACAGCCCGTAACGCTTAATCTTGAGTTGTAGTGATCGTCGGGAAATGCCGAGGTACTCGGCAGCCCGGGTGCGGTTTCCGTCGAAGATGCGGAGAGCCTCAACTATTCGCCTCTTTTCGGTCTCGGTGAATGCCCGCCGCCTCGATTCCTTCAGAGAAATCGGCGCTTTGAGCGGATCATCGCCGGCGACTCGGGCGAGCTCTGAGGGCTCTGCCAGGAGAATCCAGTCAGGCAGGCTGTGGGGCTCTACAACACTATCATCGCATAGCAGGGCCAAGTGCTGCATGGCGTTTTTCAGCTCGCGAACGTTTCCCGGCCAGTCATAGGCTAGGAGAGCATCGGTCGTACTGTCGCTCAGCGATGGCGACTGTCGGCCTAAATCGGAACAGAACTCCTGCAGGAAGTGGCTTGCAAGTACTAGGATGTCTTCCTTCCTCTCACGAAGCGGTGGAATTGACACTGTGATCACGGCCAGTCGGAAGTAGAGGTCTTGTCGGAACCTGCCTTCGTTGACTTCCCGCCGGAGATCCCTGTTGCTGGCTGCTACTATCCGGACATCCACCGGGATCCTTCGGGTACCGCCCAACCGCTCGATGACCTTCTCTTCTGCGGCCCTGAGGATTTTGGGTTGCATGGCTAGGGGGAGGTCGCCCACTTCGTCTAGGAGGATGGTGCCTCCATCCGCGATCTCGAACCTGCCGGGCTTGCGCTTGCGGGCGCCGGAAAATGCTCCTTCATCATATCCGAACAACTCACTCTCAAGAAGGCTCTCCGGAAGGGCGGCGCAGTTCACGGGCACGAAGGGCTTGTTCTTCCGCGGCGAGCTGTAATGTATGGCCCTGGCCATGAGCTCTTTTCCGGTCCCGCTTTCACCCTGCACCAGCACAGATGCGTCACTTGTAGATACCCTTTCCACCATTGCGAATATCCTGAGCATCTCGGGCGAGACGGTGATCATGTCGCGAAGGTGGACTACGTCGTCAAGGACTCGGCTGGAGTGACGCGTCTTACCTGCCTCCCCGGATAGCCGGAGCGACGACTCGATAGTCAGTCTGAGCTCGTCCATGTCGAAAGGCTTAGTGACGTAGTCGTGCGCTCCGAGTTTCATGGCCGCTACCGCTGTTTTGATTTCGCCGAAGGCGGTCATGACGATAACTGGCCCGCTGAAACCGTGCTTTCGGGCGGCCCGGAGGGTATCGATGCCGTCTGCGCCCGGCAGGCGCAGATCCAGCATGATCAGGTCTATGTCCAGGCAACGGAGGAGTTCGAGAGCCTGCTCGCCGGAGGAGGCCGCTACGATCTCGTAGTCGCCTGCGAATGCCTGGCTGAAAAGCCACGCCATGTTGGGCTCATCGTCCACAACGAGTATTCTTTCAGGATCCAACGCCGCTCACCTCAGCCTGGCTAATCACCGGAAGCCTGACGATAAACGTAGTGCCCCTTCCTGTTTCCGATTCGAATTCCACGAATCCTTGGTGGTTGTAGACTATGCGCTGGACCAGGGGCAACCCAAGCCCTGTGCCGCTCACCTTTGTGGTGAAGAACATTTCGAATACGTGGTCGCGTAGCTCGGGAGCGATTCCTATGCCTGTGTCGGCGACGGCGATCTGCACGTAGCGAGCGCCCGGCCTCCACTTCACCGCTACTCGGAGCGTGCCGCCTGCCGGCATGGCCTGAATCCCGTTGAGCAGCAGATTGAGCATGGCCTGTGTGAGGTGGTCGTTGTCGCCGCAGAGCGCGGGCACATGGGCGGGGCATGTGAACTTGACGCTCACGCCCATCTCCCTGCCATACTCCGAAATGAGATTGCAGGCGTTTTCGGCTATGCGACGGATGTCGGTGGAAACCATATGTGGCTGTGAGTATCGAGAGAACCTCAGCAGAGACTCGACCGTGCCATTGATTCTGTCCATCTCCGCCGTGGCGACCTGCGAGAATTGCTCGAGGAACTCTCGGTCATCCAGTCGCCGTGGGACTAGGCTGACGGCGCCCTTCAGAACGGCCAGGGGGTTCCTGATCTCGTGAGCCACGGCTGCGGCCAGTTCGCCCACTGCCGCAAGGCGCTCGGCTCGCTCAAGCCTTTCCTCGTGGGCCTGTGCCTCCTTGAGGTCTTCCAGTATTACGATATGGCCGAATCGGTTGCCGTTGTGGTTGCCGCTGCGATCGCCCAATCCCGCTGGCGCGGCCATAGGCCATTCGGCTCGTGTCGACACCATGGTTATGGGTCGTTCTCCTTCATGGGTCTTGATCGTGACGTTCACGAATCGATTGAGAGATCCGTCGGCGAATTCGTTCAGCGCAGTGTCGGGATCTATGCCCATACACTGCAGAACGCTGCGGATGTCGCGCGACACGAAGGATGCGGACGTCTCGCCCAGGATGTCCTGTATGCCCTTGGACACGAAGGTTATCCGGCCATCGGCGTCGGACAGTATGACTGCGAGGCTGAGCGTGTTGAGAAACAGCTCGAGATAGCATTTGAGCTGTTCCACCCTGTGCGCCATCCGAGAGTCGGCGGAATGTGAGTCGATCGCTGACGAACTGCTGCCTGAGCGTGATTTGCCGAGCAGAAGGACCTTGGATGCAAACAGGAGTATTCCTGTGAGACCCAGCAGAGGCTCGATCTCAGGGGAGAAGAACAGCTTGCCGGCGCCCACCTGGATCTGGGCGTAGATGTCTTCCAGAGCCTCGTTCGCCCACACGAACCCGACTGCCCTGCCTTGCCGGATCAGCGGGCGCATGCAGTTCATGATCTCGCCCCGCACCATGGATCCGACTGCGACCGTCTCCTTGCCGGTGGCCATGGCCTGCCATCCGAGGTGATCAAGGCCCAAATCCGTGCCCACTTTCGAAGCGAAATCGCGACTGGGGCCGTAAGTAAGAATGGCGCGAAGGGCGCGTGAGTAGTAACCCACGCCAACGCCGGGGAAGGCAGCAGCGAGTTGGTCGGTGAACGGCGCCAGGCGTTCATTTAGGATGCGTATCCTTTCGGATTCGGGTGCAAGTGCTGCTTTCGGCCCGCCCACCGACAGCAACACATCATCGTAGTCGCCCTCAAGGTGCAAGTCGAGCAGCCGCGTGAGCCCAAACAGCTTGCTGCTCTTCTCCTCGATAAGCGCCGCCTCGGCCTTTTGGAAAAGGAGGTATCGCGATTTCAAGGTGTTTCCCTCCTCTCCGCCATACAATGCCTCCATATGCAGCAATGTTCTACGGAATGCCGAGGAGTCCTGCCCCTGAAGGTGGCGCAAAGCCCCTTCTGGAAACTCTGTTTGGTGGGCGCTACCACCAACGTTTCTCAAGTCAGGCAGCTATCCGTGATCCCCTGAGTCCAAATGTCGACGTTCCGTTTGCCGGCTTTATCCACCCCGACAACCCGACTTCCGGTGCCTATGGCGGTGCTAGCCTCATCTGGTTCCCCACTGATGGCAGTGGATCCATAATCACATTCGTTGTAGGCACAGCCGGCCTTTCACCAGACGAAGGCCTCTTGAGTCGCCCCGGCCACCGTCGGAGAGTGCGAGCCCTTCGCCACTACCTTGCCCAAGAGGGAGTGTGGGCGTGGGCCAAGCCGGATCCAACAGCTCTGGGGATCAGCATACCCGGTTTTGTGAGCCGCCGTCTGCCCGACTTCAGGAAGGCCCTGAGGAGGTATGGCGACGAGATCTACGCCATTGCAGAGGTCCCGGTCGATGATCCCAGGAGGGCTCGCCTTGTCACTCAGGCGTTCTTCGATCTGTATGCGTTTGAGCGGGGATGGATTGCTCTCAAGGAATGCGAACGGGAGCACCTCATGCTTATTGATGCTCTCCGGTCCGACTTGTTCGTGCGTGTCGAGGAAGGTGAGGTGTATCGACTGCTCCGCGAACGCCGCTTCGTGATCCTTGAGGGACCTCCGGGCACTGGTAAGACTCGTATGGCCGAGCGCATCAAGCGTGACTACTTCGGCGGTCACGGGGTCACCATTCAGTTCCACCCGGCGGTTACTTACGAAGACTTCATCATCGGCCTTTCGCCGGGTACCAGCGACAGGTCGCTGCACTTTGGCGTGCGGTCTGGTTGGCTCGTAGAAGCGGCAATATCGGCTCAAGAGAGACCTTTCCTACTGGTCATCGACGAAATCAACCGAGCCGATCTCGGCAAGATCCTTGGCGAAGCCATCTGCCTTTTCGAGCCGGGCGAGGAGACGCAGCGCACTGTGGAACTACCATACGCAGTGAACGGGAAGACCTCCTTCGCGTTGCCTCCGGAACTGTATGTTCTGGGTACGATGAACACCGCCGACCGATCTATTGCCCCCGTGGATCTAGCGATCCGGCGCCGTTTCGCCTTTGTCACCCTGCCTCCCGACCTGGAGGCCATCAGAGATAACAGTGTCGATATAGGCGTCAGGGTTTTCGCTGCGCTACAGGATGCATTCACTGAGCATGCTCCTGACGATGCACTGGATCTGCTTCCGGGCCAGAGCTTCTTTCTGGCCAAGACCGCCGAAGAGCTGCAGCGACGCTTTCGTTACGAACTGCTCCCGCTGCTTGATGAGTATCTGCGCGAGGGGCTTGTGGCCTCGTTCGGTGCAGAGCTTCAGGCCGTTCGCGATCAGATTGAAGGGTTCGTTCATCATGGCGTATGGACTGACTAGGCAGACGGCGCCTAGGCAATTACCTCTGTATACGGCGGTTGACAACGGTCCGCCCGTTACGCTCTCGCCACAGCACTTCGCTCCATCGCGGCGTGGTGGCGGATGGGGATCCTCTGCGGACTCGTTTTTTCGTTTCAACGAGGAGGCCTTGTCTGCTCTTGACGTGACAGCTGAGGCCCGGTCAGATTCGTCCGGCTTCGCCATCCAGCTTCGACCGGGAGGGCGGACTGGTGCCGTTCCCCTTCGCTCCGGGCAGACTGGCCAGGTTGCGGGCGGTGTGGTAGTCCAGCCTCGGTTTGGATGGCCAGGGGTGGGACGAGTGTTGGTGGAGACGGGTTGGCCGGCACTGCCTCAGTTCCATGCTCTGCCGATGGTTCCTGGAAGCGGCCGAGAGGTACCGCCGTGGGTGTTGGCAGGGCCAGTTCTGTTGCGCCTGGAGGCTCTGATGAACCAGATGCGCCGGGGATATCAGGAGCGTGAAGAGACCATGGCTCGGCCCCGAGGACGCATTCTCTGGCACCGCTACATCAGCGAATCGTTGACCAGAGGTCGTTGGGAGCAATTGCCCTGCCGCTTCCCTGACCTAACACATGACCCGCTGCTGCTCCGGCATATCCGTTGGGCTACGGAGAGAATACACACAGATCTGATCCGCGTCGGACGAACCGACCTTGTAGCCGCGAGCCTTGCCCAACTGGCGCGGCGACTGCTTGTCATTCTGTGTGGGATTGCACCCGCACGCCCTCGCTTACCCGACTTGGCCCGATGGGCAAATGCGGGCCTGCTTAACGATGTCGTACGCGCAGGATTGGAAGCCCTGGCTTGGGTTGAAGAAGAGCGAGGGCTGGGTGGCGGCCGTGAGCTTGACGGAATCGCCTGGTCACTCTCGCTGAGCCAATTGTGGGAAGCCTACGTTGAAGGCGTCGTCCGGCGGGAAGCAGGCTTGACGGGCGCCGAGGTAAGGGCGGCTCGTCTGGGTGAGACTACGATTCCGCTCGCCTGGTCCGATCCGATGCATCGTTCGCTAGGGCATCTGGCCCCGGACATTATCGTGCGCCGTGGCCGTTTGGTTCACATTGTAGACGCCAAATACAAGGCTCACCTGGCCGAGCTCGACTCTGTGGGTTGGCGCCGCTTTGCAGAGGAAACCCGTTCGACACACCGAGCCGATCTCCATCAGGTGCTGGCCTATGCGTCGCTCTATGAGGCAGAGGAGATCACGGCTACCTTGGTCTACCCCCTGCAATATGAGACATGGGTCACTCTGAAAAAGCAACAGCGTGACCGAGCCACCGCGGAGTTGGTTCATGGAGGCAGGCGGGTGGTACTGGAGTTGCGTGGGCTACCCTTCGGATTGAGAGCATAGGAGATTGCTACAGCATTTGTCATTACCTGCGCAGCTTCGCGACTCCGTGGTTTCCCTGAGAAGGTATTGAGCACTGTATGCAGAATCTAGAATTGCTTGATGCCCCAACTGTCAATCTATCCACGGAGGGATTCGTATGCTCGTGCTCACACGCAAAGCCAAACAGAGCATCATGATTGGCGACGGAATAGAGGTAACTGTGGTGGAGATCCGCGGAGACGCAGTGAGGCTCGCCATCGATGCTCCCCGGCAGGTGCCCGTTCACCGCAAAGAAGTATATGAAGAAATCCAGCGTGAAAACAGGGAAGCTTCGGCCGTGTCGGTGGAAGACGCTGCTGCTATAGAGCGACTATTGAGCGGCCAGGGCAGCTGAGAGCGGATCGAGCGGGCGGCCCGGATCTTCCGAGAGAGCCTTCAGTGACGCGAGAATCTGCAACATCCCCCCGGGGCAACCCGGGCACTTTGCTTTCCCAGCGGGCCATGCTGTTCTGCGCCCGAGGCACCGAATGTGAATTCCGCCTAAACTCCTCCCTGCGCTTGCCGATAAGTATGACAAGGCATGAATGCGCCGGCCTGGACAACGGATTGGGCCAGGCTCGCTCACATATGAGGCTCGATCATATATCCGGGAATCTCACAACATGGAGGTGTGACTCGTGTGTCCTGAGAGTAAGGTCAACTCGATATCCGGGGTAGACATGAATGTGTTGAGAACCGCATGGGAGTGGCACATAGAGAAAAGCTCTGCCGACATCCGAAATCAGGTCCGGCGAGCTAATCGGGCTCTAGAGGCCGTGGACATCCAGGCCAAGTTCTCCATTCACGAGGGCACCGGCGAGATCATTGTCAAGCTGGAGGACACTAATACCGGCGAGGTGATCCGCGAGATACCTCCGGAAAAACTTCTGGATCTCGTGGCCAAGATGCAAGAAATGGCCCGGGGGATGGACGGCGAGTAACGGTCATTGGCTGTGGACGGCGGATTGCGGACAGCCAACATTGCGGGGGTGAGTGAACGTGGCTGACAGGCTGCGTATCTCCGGGATTTCCACGGGTTATGATACCGCTCAACTCATAGAGCAGCTCATGGCGGTGGAACGCAGGCCCGTGTTGCTCATGCAAAAGCAGCAGAGCCAGATAAACACGAGGTCCGACGCGTGGCGCGATGCGGCGAGCAGGCTTGCGAATCTGAAATCCAGAGCGGCTGCGCTCAAATCCGCTTCGGTGTTCAACGTCAAGTCAGTGACGTCTTCGGCAGACAAGACGGTATCGGCCACCGCTGACTCTTCAGCAGCGACCGGCACTTACAGGGTGTGGGTGGACCGCCTGGCCACCTCCACCCAGGCTATCGGTGCGGCCCAGCTCGGCCGCGGGCTCGATATGGCGGCAAAGCTTGCCGAGGCCGGCTTCTCGGTCACACCCACCGCGGGCATGTTCACCATCAACGGGGCGCAGATCCGCATAAACGCCGACACTGTCATGAGCGACGGCGTGGACGATGCTGCCTCCAACTCGATTCTGGGCAAGATCAACTCCTCAGGCTCAGGTGTCACCGCGAGTGTGGTTGCGAACCGTATGGTACTGACAGCCAACGACGGAGCAAGCCCTGTGATTGTAGGCGGCGGCGGCGACACGAGCAACTTCCTAACGGCCGCGCGCCTGCTAGGGGCGCCCAGCGGCGCGACGATTACCAGCCAGGGCAGCCTGGGGGTGGCCAAGACCACGGTTGCCCTCACCGGCGCCAGGCTGGGCGTGACGATTCAGAGCTCGATTCTGGGCGGCACGGCTGAAGGTGAAACAGCCGGCAGACTGGCAACGGCGCTCGAAGGCACGGAGACTGTCACCTTCACCTATCAGGGCAGTACATACACAACCGAGGCCCTTACCGCGGGGGACGACATGGCTGCTGTTGCGCTCGACCTAGAGGCAAAGATGAACGCTGCGGCAGGTTTGGAAGCCGGGACTATCCGGGTGCGTGTGAGCGGTATGGAGGAGGGCGCGAACGACAGGTTCGTGATAACAGATACCGAAACGCCTATCGATTCCACTGAAAGCACAATCACCATCGGCGCGGACGAAGGCGACTCGCCGACCGCGCTGAAACTGGCTGCGTCCGACGGGGCGACGCACAAGGGGATGTTCAAGATAAATGGCGTGGCGATCGAGTATGATCGCACTCGAGATGCCGTGAACGACATAATCAACAGAATCAACTTGTCCAAGGCCAACGTGAGCGCGTCGTACGATCTGTTGAGCGACAAGATCGTCCTGACGGCCAAGCACACGGGCGAGATGTCGATCTCGGTAGAGGACGTAGGCGGCAACTTCTTGGCAACTGCAGGCCTGCCCGGCGCAGAGCAACAGTATGGAGTCAATGCCCTGTTCCGCGTAGAGGGCGTGAACAGTGGGGCTCAGCTCTCCTCGGCGTCCAACACGGTGAAGGGCATCATCAGCAACGTGACGCTCACTCTGAAGGACGTGAGCGAAGACCCGGCCACGATCACTGTCGCGCAGAATGTGGACTCGGCCTGTAGTGCCATAAAGTCGTTCGTGGACCAGTACAATTCGGTTATGGATCTGCTTGCCACACAGACGGCCTACGACAAGGACAAGAAGACCGCCGGCCCGCTGCAGGGCGACGGGGCAGTGCGAACGATCCAGCAGACGCTCCGCCGCCTCACCACGACAGCGGTGGACGGATTGCCCCCGGGGCTCGACTCTCTGCTGGCTATCGGGATATCTACAGGAGCTGCGGGCCAGGGCGACTTCAGATCGGCGCAGCTCAAGATCGACGACGCCAAACTAAAGGATCTTCTCGCTCAGGATCCGGAGGCAGTGGCGAAGGTATTCATGGACAAGGATGATGGCATCGCTGTCAAGTTCGAGTCGTATCTGGGCGAACTGACCCGGGGTGTCACAGGTGTCCTGGCCAAGACCCAGGAGATCCTGAGCAGCCAGACCAAATCGATAGATAGGCGGATCGCCGATGTAGAGAGGCGCCTGGAGAAGAGGAGAGAAGGCCTTGTGCGGCAGTTTACCCAGATGGAGAAGGTGCTCGCTTCCATGCAGCAGCAACAAGCCTGGATGAGCGCACAGTTCAACTCCATGCAGGTGTAATGTGTCGGGGAGGGCGCGAAAGGATGATGGACTCATGATGGCCACACCCTGCAACAGGTACATGGAGATGCAGGTCCAGACTGCGCCTGCTGAGAACCTGGTGCTTATGTTGTACGACGGAGCTCTTCGGTTCGCTCGCCAGGCGCAGGTCGACTTGACGGAGGGCAGGATGCAGGATGCCCACAACGACCTCACCAGGGCACAGGACATCCTAGGCGAGCTGATGAGTTCTTTGAACATGGACGCAGGCGACATCGCCCAGAACCTGTTCAAGCTCTACGAGTTTATTCAGTACCGGCTGATAGTAGCCAACGTCAGGGCAGTGAGTTGGGCCGAAATGGAGATGAAGCTCAGCTGCGCGGACTCGCGGAGCATATCCACAGGTGCCGAGCGGATGAGCTAGAATACTACCGCAGCATTCTTGACCTTTCACGTGCTCAGCGAAATGCGATCGTGGAAGGCGACACCGACTCTCTTGCTCAGGCGACCGACGAGAAGGGCCGCCTGATCTCGCTGATAGACGCGATTGACCTCAGGATAGCCTGCCTGTTGGACGAGGTCTCCTATATCGCCGGCGCTCGTTCGCATGCGTGTATCTACGCTGACGCCGCCGCGACTGCGGTCACTGCCGCGACTCCGATAGGGGGATGTGCCCTTAATGCCAGGATAGCTGGTGTGATGGCAGAAATCCTGGAGGCTGAGCGCGCCAATCAGGAGCTACTGGAGCAGGCGATAGGAGGTGTGCACGAGGAGCTGAAACAGATTGACGCGGGTAGTAAAGCCGTTCGGGCCTACTGGGGCCGGGGCGGCGAGACGCCACAGCCGGCATCGGCCATCGACGATAATGCATAGCCTACCCCCGTCCTACCGGCGGGCGCGAACCGGCGACGCCGAACCTCTCCATTCTCATGCGCAGTGTGTTCCTGTGAATACCCAGCTTCCGGGCTGCTAGTGACTGATTCCATCTGCATTCTTGCAGAGCCTGGATGATAGCGTCGCGCTCGGACAGCGATGCCTGAGAGCCTTCTGCACTACCGGCCGGAGGTACATGGGCCATCGGCGGCTCCGCCGCCGGGGGTTCCAGCAGAAGATCCACGGCCTGGATGTACGGCTCATCCCCCAGGAGCATCGCTTTGGCCAGGACATTTCGGAGTTCGCGCACGTTTCCGGGCCATAGGTAGTCTACGAGGATGCCCATGGCGTCTTCGGAGACCCCGGCGAAGCTCTTGCCGAATGCCGCGTTCAGCTCGCCAATGAAATGCTGCACGAGCAGGCAGATGTCGCTCTTGCGTTCTCGGAGTGGGGGGAGCTCTATGGGCACCACATTTAGCCTGTAGTACAGGTCTTCCCTGAAAAGCCCTCTCTCGACAAGGTCTTTGAGGTCGCGGTTTGTGGCTGCGACTATACGGGCATTGGCGTGGAGCACGTGCTTGCCTCCGACTCGCTCGAATTCGCCTTCCTGCAGAACCCGCAGAAGCTTGGCCTGCATGCTTGGGGATGTGCTCGATATTTCGTCGAGGAAGAGCGTTCCTCTCTCCGCAAGTTCGAAGCGACCGGCCCTCTGTTCGCCCGCTCCTGTAAACGCTCCCTTCTCGTGCCCGAACAGCTCGCTTTCGAGCAGGGTTTCAGGAAGCGCTGCGCAGTTGAGTTTGACGAGCGGGCCTTCGCTTCTGTGGCTGTTGTGGTGGATTGCTTCGGCCACAAGCTCCTTGCCCGTGCCGCTTTCGCCTGTGATCAGCACCGTGACGTCGTGCGCGGCTACTCTGAAGACGATGTCGTACACCTGGCGCATGGCTTCGCTGGCGCCGACCATCTTGGTGAACACCGGTTTTGGCGGGATCGTGTGCGGACCGCGCGCGCCATGCAAGCGTCTGCCTGCATCCGAATCCGTGGGCTGACAGCAGCTGCGAATCACCCGTCTGACTTCATCCAGGTTGAATGGCTTAGTCACGAAGTCGCTAGCGCCTAGTTTGATTGCGTCAACAGCAGTCTTGATCGTTCCGTAGGCGGTCAACATGACTATAGGAGTCTCCGGCACAGCAGACCGGATTTCGCACAGGAGGTCAAAACCAGTCACGTCCGGCATCCTGAGATCGAGAAGAACGAGGTCCACAGGGTGAGAACAGAGCAATCCAAGAGCCTCAACTCGAGTGGATGCCGTCCGGACCCGATGGCCCTCATCGGTCAATACCCCTTCGAGAGTCTCTCGTATCCCCAGATCATCGTCGACTACCAGTATTCGCGCGGATAACATGCGGATTACCCCTTTGTGACCTGCACTCCGACGCGTATCTCAGGTTCCACAGCCTTGCCTGCGAAGTACGATGCTATAGTGCGGATTATCAACTCGCCGATGGTCCTTGGATACTGAACGACGTCGCCATAGATCTTGCCGGCCTTTATCGCCCGCCCAGCCTCCTCCGTTCCGTCGTATCCCACGACTACAATGCGACGCAGATGCCGGGCGGCGTCAATGGCAGTGACCACTCCCATGGCTGAGTCGTCGTTTATGGCAAATACTCCGTCTACCTCGGGGTACATCAGAAGGAGGTCCTCCATGATCGACATGGCCCGGTCTCGCTGGCCCCAGCCGGGTATGTCGCTCACGATTTCCAGACCCGGGTACTGTGCAACACAGTCTTTGAACCCGCGCACCCGCTCCATTACCGATGCAACCCCGGGGTGATTGATGATCACTACTTTGCCTCGGCCGCCGAGGGCCTCGGCCATCAACGCGCCGGCTTTCAGCCCTCCCTCGTAGTTGTCGGAGGCCACATGCGACACCACCTGCCCGCGGCCTGACTTGTTGGCGATGTCCACTGTGAAGACTGGGACGCGTGCCCGGTTGGCAAGCTCAATGCTGGTGCCAACTTCGTTTGAGTTGCAGGGCGCGATGAGCAAGGCATCGACACGCTTGTCGATGAATGACTGGATCTGTTCGGCCTGCCGGACATGGTCGAATTCGCCATAGCTGATCATCAAGTCGAATTCGCGACTCTTTGCCTCGCTCCTGATGGCATCTTCCAGATCACGGTAGAACTGATGCGACTGGCTGAGCAAGGACACACCGATGCGTTTGCGAGGGGCGGGAGCAGCATCTGCCGGCGTCGCGAACCCTGCAAACCCGGAGAACGCCGTGAGCGCCATGAACGCTGCGGCGACGCCCAGCGTCGCTGCAGATCGCAGGAGAGGCCCAGATTTCATTGCCTTCCCCCCATGCTGCGCCGTAATCGAAATGCTACGATCGTACACACAGCACAGATCACGCGGGCGACGCCGGCAGTGTCATGCGAAATACGGTTCCGCCTCCTGGGCGACATGCGAAGCCGATGGCTCCACTATGCTCTGACACCACTTGTGCGACGACTGCCAACCCCAGTCCGGTGCCCTTGCTTCTCGTGGTGAAGAACGGCGTGAACACTCTGTCTGCGAACTCCTCAGATATCCCTTCTCCAGTATCAGACACCGCAATTTCGATGGATGTCGAGTCCGGCGAAAGCTGTGTGACAACGCCGAGCGTGCCTCCGCTCGGCATGGCGTCTATGGCGTTGAACATCAGGTTGAGCGTGGCTTGCCGCAACCGGTCGGCATCTGCAAATACCATAGGCACGCTGGGATCGTACGACACCTCCGCAGTGATCCCTGCGAGCTTGGCCTTGAGCAGTGCCAGGCCGAGTGCTTCGTCGATGATCTGGGTCAGGTCGACGTACTGGAAGTCCACCGGCGCCGGTCGGGTGAAGCTTAGGAGTTGGCGGATAAGCCTGTCGACTCTGTCGGCCTCCCGGCTCACAATACTCGCGTATTTCGCAACCGCCTGATCGTTCTGGGCAATCTCCTCAATACGAGACGCGCATGTTCTGATGGATCCCAGCGGGTTTCTGATCTCGTGCGCTACCCCTGCGGACATTTCGCCCAGCGCCACGAGCTTCTCGGATTCAAACATTCTTTTCTGCATCTGCTGCGCCGCCGCAAGCTCTCCGGTCATCGAGTTAAACGACTCAGCGAGCAGGCCGATCTCATCCTTGGAGGTCACGCTGATCTTGCGCGAAAGGTCGCCCGATGCGACGAGCTCAGTAGCTTGCACCAACTGCTGGACCGGCCTGGTGATCGTACGCGCAAAAAGATACGCCACGAGGCTTCCCAGCGCGAACGCGACTGCTGTTATCATCGCAGCGTGCCGCCAGGCGCCTGCTATGGCCTGCGATATGCCTGCGAGATCCAGCCCCACCTCAAGCGCGCCTGCCACGGAATTCAGAATGATGATCGGGAGAGCTACTTTGAGAATGCCGCTGCGCCTGGCGCGCTCTATCAAGATGACCGGCCTGTCGCCGCGGTCCACTACTGTAATCGATGCCCCGAGTGCTTCCTCTATGAGAGGACCGGAATCGATGGTATCAATCAGGTCTACGTCAGTATGGGCGATGATTCTCCGGTCGGCATCGCAGATCTTAAGATAGCGGATCCCCTGTGACCTTCTGGCTTCACCGGTTACGCGACCGAGGCCTGCGCTGACCATCATCGCATTTCCGGCTGAAAGGGCATAGGAGCGGGCAAGCGCCACCCCATCCGTCTGCACCTGAGCCAGGATATCCTGGGTCTCGCGGCGCGCCCCGAGGTAGGACGCCGACAGTGTGAGGGCGGCCGCAAGGACCATTATGTTCCTCATCAGCTTGGCCTGAAGGCTTCTGCCGGAGGGCGTCGCCATGCCAGCCCCCCCTCGCCGCCGACATGGAGGCGCCTCCTGATTATGGAGGAGGCGAGCCATTATCGAGCCATTCTACGCGTTCGATTCGCCGCGAGGGTGATTGTTCCTTCACGTTACCGCGCGGCAATAAGCGATGAAACGGGGCATCGGCGGAGCGACTCAATCGCGCTTCCTGAACTGGTCGAGTATGACTGCGCCCAGAATCACCAGGCCCAGTATGACGTTTTGCGTATAGGATTCCACCCCCGCCAGGTTAAGACCGTTGTTCAGTGTGCCTATGAGAAGGGCGCCGATGAAAGTACCGAGTATTGTGCCTTTTCCTCCGGAGAGACTGGTCCCGCCTACTACGCATGCGGCAATGGCGTACAATTCGTACATCTCGCCCGAATTTGGTTGCCCCGAGGCCAAGCGCGAGGTGAGCACCAGGCTGGCCAGGGCTGCGGAGACTCCTGAGGCGATGTAGGCGATCATCCTGGCTTTGCGCACATTGATGCCCGATAGGCGGGCCGCTTCCATGTTGCCGCCCGTGGCGTATGCATACCTGCCTGTGCGAGTCCTGGTCAGTATTACGTGGGCGACGATCATGAACACCGCCATGATGATCACCGGAATCGGGATCCACGGGCCGAATACGCCCTCGAGAACATAACCGCGCCCGATTGTGTCGAACTGGATGGGGAGATTCCAGATGGGCCTGCCGTCACAGAGAATGAAAGCGACGCCGCGCGCGGCGGCCCACATGGACAGGGTGGATATGAACGGGGGGACCTTAAAGCGCGTCACGAAGAAGCCGTTCCATGCTCCCACGGCTCCTCCGACCACGAGGGCCAGGGCGCAGGACGCGGCAATCGCGGGCCATATGGGCATGTGCAGCGCCAAAGCCTTAAGGATTCTGGCGGAGCTGACCGCCACAAGCGCCACCACCGATCCCACCGAGAGGTCGATGTTCCCGGTAGTTATGATGACGAAAGTCATGCCTGTGGCGATTACTGCGTTGATCGATATCTGCCTGAGCACATTCATGATGTTGTCCGGCCGTAGGAAAAGCCCTCCGGTCCACACAGCGAAGAGCACACACACACCGAGGAAGATCAGCACTATGCTGTATTCCTGCAGGAGTGCGCGGGAAGCGCCCGGCATCGACGGGATCTGGGCAGCCTGCGCAGCCTGCGTCGTCTCTCGGGCCTGGGTTGGTCCGATAGTCTTGGTGTCGGTGTTCATGAGGCCTGACCCCCTCCAGTCGCATAGCGCATAATCGTCTCCCCATCAACCTGGCCGGCAGGGATTTCAGCGGCGATTCTGCCCTCATGCAGTACCAGTATCCGATCGCTCATGCCCATCACCTCCGGAAGCTCCGACGATATCATGATGATTCCGATCCCGTCGGAGGCAAGACGCCGCATGAGCTGGTATATCTCCTGTTTGGCGCCGACGTCGATTCCGCGTGTCGGCTCGTCGAAGATGACTACCTTGGAGTTGGCGAACAGCCATTTCGCCAGGACAACCTTCTGCTGGTTTCCGCCGCTCAGATTCCTCACTTTCTGTTCGATGCCGGGCGTCTTGATCGCGAGTTTCCTCACGAAGTCCAGGGCGGCGCCGGATTCACGAGCCCTATCCACGAAGGCGCCTCGCGACACTGCCTGGAGGTTGGCAAGGGTAGTGTTCTCGCGCACGGTCATCCCGAGTACGAGGCCCTGTTCCTTGCGATCTTCGGTGGCAAGCGAGATTCCCTGGGCGATGGCGTTTTTCGGGGACGACAGACTGAGCTTCCTGCCCTCCAGCATGACCCAGCCCGAGTCGACGCGATCGGCGCCGAATATAGCTCTCGCCAGCTCTGTGCGGCCTGCGCCGACCAGCCCGGTAATACCCAGAATCTCACCCTTGCGTAGCGTGAAGCTTATGCCGTGGAGCACTCCTGCTCGTGAGATGTTTTCCACGGCAAGGATAGTCTCGCCCAGCGAGTCGACGCGCTTTGGGTAATCGCCTGCCATCTCCCGCCCGACCATGCTGCGAATGAGGTCTTCTCTGCTGGTCTGACAGATGGGCTTAACTGCCGCGACTTTTCCATCTCGCAGGACTGTAACCCTGTCCGCTATGGTGAATACCTCTTCCAGGCGGTGCGATATGTACACAACGCTGACCCCCTGCCGGACCAATGCGCGGATGAGGTCGAAAAGGCGGTCCAGCTCATGGAGAGTGAGAGTAGCTGAAGGTTCATCCATGACGATGATTCGGGCTCGGGTGGAGACGGCTTTGGCGATCTCGACCATCTGCTTCTGGGCCACGCTCAGGCGCGAGACAGGCGTCCTGGGACTCAGATTCAGCCCGAGCTCTGTCATCACTTGAGCTGCTACGCCATGCAGCGCCGGCCAATCAATGAACCCGCCGGGGCCCGGGCGTATCGGCTCGCGGCCCAGCATGATGTTTTCGCTTATGCTAAGGTGCGGCACGAGTCCGAAATCTTGGTATATGACGCTGATGCCCAGATCCTTGGCCTGCCTGGGCTGCATGATCTCGACCACGCGACCGTCCAACTTCACCTCCCCGGCATCCTTGGACTCAGCTCCGGCAAGGATTTTGATCAACGTGGACTTGCCTGCGCCGTTCTCGCCGACGAGTGCGTGTATTTCGCCGCTGCGCAGGTAGAAATCAACCTCATCCAGAGCTGTAACGCCCGGGTATCTCTTGGTGATTCTGCGCATCTCCAAGATGTTCTCAGGCAATGGATACTCCTCCCCAAGAGCGACGGGAAGGAGGCGGGGAGCCAATGCGGTGTATGCGATGCGATGCGGCATGGCCGCTCCCGCCTCCGTTTATCGCTCTGTCGTCAGAATGCGACTAGTTATGCTGCTAGTTACTCTGGGTCCAGGCGCCGACCTCCACGGGTATAAGGGCAGGGACTGCCTTGCCGGAGAAGTAGTCATTGATGGCCTGTGCTGCAAGGATGCCTATCCGCGCTGGGTACTGAATCGCGTCTCCATAGATCTTGCCCGCCTTTATGGCTTCCTTGGCCTCGGGCGTCGCGTCGTAGCCGACTATGGTCACTTTGCCGGCCTTGCCTGCGCTCTCTATGGCGGCGAGGGCACCGAGAGCGGAGTCATCGTTGATGCCGAACACGCCTGCGATATCGGGCACTCTGAGCAGCATGTCCTCCATCACGGACATAGCTCGATCACGCTGGCCCCACGCAGGTACATCCGCGATAATACTTATGCTAGGATACTTGGCTATCACTTCCCTGAACCCGGCAACCCGGTCGAGAACCGACGTGACCCCCGGATGGTTAATGATCACGACTTTGCCTCGCCCGTTCAGAGCCTTCGCCATGAGCATTCCCGCCTGCCTGCCGCCTTCGGTGTTGTCGGAGGCAATGTGCGCAACCACCTTGCCCTGGGTCGACAGGTTGGCGATATCCACTGTGAACACTGGTATCCCGGCCTTGTTGGCGGCAGCGATAGAGCTACCTACTGCCAGGGAGTCGCATGGGGCTACAACCAGAGCATCGACCTTTCTCGAGATGAAGTCGTCGATCTGGGCAGCCTGTCTGCCGGCGTCGAACTCGCCGGCGGTTACGGTGACCTTGTAGCCGTACTTCTGGGCTTCGCTGACCAGGGCGGCTTCGAGGTCACGGTAGAATTGGTGCTCACGGGTGAGGAGCGTGACGCCGATAGTTTTGGGGGCGGCGAACGCGGGGAAGGCCGCCAGGGCGCTGAGGAGCAACATGCCGACGATGGCGCATACGCAGATCTTCTTCATCGCTGTAACCTCCTATGCAGATCAGTGAGTTGGGGTGCGTTGTTTGGTATCTGCAAAAGACGTGCCGAGGCGGCTAAACACACTCCGGCAGGGCCATCGGCCGCGAGAGAGCTAACGCTGCACAGCACTGAACCGCTGCGGCAGTGCATTGTGCATGGCCGGTGTGCATCATGCACACCCGCAGGATTTGTCGCGCCAAGGTCATGATCGGTTGCGGACATGAATTGGGAAGGAAAACCGGTGATACATGACGAAGTGTGGTCCGAAATGACAGATTCGGGGGACAATGTATTGACTATTACTGGTGTAAGCGATGGCGCGCCGTGTCGCGGGCATGTGCTGATTGTTGATGACGAGGTCAACATGCAGCTGGTGTTGTCGGAGGCCTTTGAAGATGAGGGCCACAGTGTAAGCACTGCTTCGAATGGAGCAGAGGCCATCGCTGCCATTCAGGCCTCAGATTTCGATCTGCTCATACTAGACCTCAAGCTTCCTGACATGACAGGCATCGACCTGTTCAGGGTGGCCCAGGAGATGCGGCCGGGCGCGGTGGCGATAATGATAACGGCGTATTCGTCCATCGATACGGCCATCGAAGCCATGAAGATGGGCGCGTACGACTACATAACCAAGCCGTTCAATGTAGAGAAACTGCTGATGGTGGCGGGCAACGCTATCGAGGGGAGGATTCTGTCGGGGCCCCGATTGACGCACTGCGCCGAGCTGACGATGGAGGACGAGGAGTTCGGGGGAGTTGTGGGCTCATCGCTCAAGATGCGGCAACTTCTCGACATTTGCCGCAGTATTGCGCCGACTAACGCGACAGTTCTGATATATGGCGAAAGCGGCACAGGCAAGGAGCTTGTGGCGAGCTACATACACAAGAAGAGTCTTCGATCGAGCAAGCCCTTCATCAGGGTGAACTGCGCCGCCATACCTGAGACCTTGCTTGAGTCGGAGTTGTTCGGGCACGAGAAGGGAGCGTTCACGCACGCCATATCGCGCCGCATGGGCCGGTTCGAGCTGGCGCACACGGGCACGGTATTCCTGGATGAAGTGGGCGAGATGTCCTCCGCCATGCAGGCCAAGCTGCTCCGGGTGTTGCAGGAGAAGGAATTTGAGCGCGTCGGCGGGGTTGACACTATCAAGGTGGATGTGCGCGTGGTGGCGGCCACCAACCAAAACCTCAAGCAGGCGGTGGCCGAAGGAGCTTTCCGCGAAGACCTCTACTACAGGCTATCGGTGGTCCCGCTGTTTTTGCCGCCTTTGCGCGAACGAAAGCAGGATATCCCCGCTTTGGCGTCTCGGTTCATCCACAAGTACAATGAGGAGTTCGGCAGGAGTGTGTCGGGCATTACCCATGAAGCCCTGGAGCACCTCGCCTCGTACAATTGGCCCGGCAACATCAGGGAGCTAGAGAACGCTGTGGAGCGGGCCGTGCTTTTGGCGCGCGGCGATGGGCTGACTTCGGCCGATTTCCATCTTGGGGCTGATCCTGTACAGGTCATCTCGTTCGGGCTAGGTTCGCAGCGCTTTGCCGATGCGGAAGCGGGCGATGCGGACGATACCGACGATATTGACGTTTCGGGAGACTCGCTCGATTCGGACAGCGATGATGAGGAATGCGCCACTGATATTCTTGGCGATGTGTGGGTTCAGGAGGACGGCCCGATGTCGCTGGAGGAACTAGAACGCCGCTACATCGGGCAGGTCCTGGAGCAGTGTGGGGATAACCGGACCCATGCGGCAAGAATTCTGAGAATTACCCGGCGAACGTTGCTCAACAAGATAAAGAAGTACGGCCTCTGACAACGCGTGTGCGGATGTGATGTCATATGAGAGATGTTCAGGCGAGGCTCTGGGCGCCTGCCGCGGCAGTCGTGGCGATTGCCGCGGTGCGGCTAGTGTGTTCGTGGAAGTCGGCGGCTGTCCACAACTGGTGGACGATGGCAGGCGACGCGTTGCTGCTTGCAGGTGTTGCAGTGCTATCGGCTTACTACGTCACCATCATACTTCGCCGAACGCGGGAGGCCGGAATCGCTGCCGACAGGGTGAGTCGGCTTGAGATGGTCACCAGGGAACTTGTGGACCATGAGGCCATGATCCGCGACGACCTAGTGCGAGGGCAGCGGGAGCTGAACGAGCGTATCGTCAGGCTGTCCGGCATACTTGACGCTTCCCGCGATCTGGTGGCGACGCGGGATTTCCGTGAAGTGTTGGAGCGCATAACCGACATGGCCAGGAGCGTTGTAGGCGCCGACTGGGCCTCTCTCACAGCGGACGCATCTTTGGCGGGTGCAGTCACAGGTGACGATGAGACGGTAGTCATCACGGCGGGCGCCACGGAAGGGGCGTCTTCGCTATTTCAGCTATCCACGCCCATCGTATGCCTCGGACAGGTTACAGGCCAGCTCACAGCGCATTTCAGCGCTGTTCGTCCGGGCGCGTCCGAAGTCACGCATCTTCTTGCCATCATCTCTTCCTTTGCGGGTGTAGCCATGGAAAACGCCCGTCTTTACCATGATCTGAGCAGTGCCAACTTAAGGCTTGAGGCGGCACGACGATATGCTGAAGGGCTGATCGAGGAGGTCCCGGTGGGAATAGTCGTCCTCGATCGCGACTACCACGTCATGACCTGGAATCGGGTGCTTTCGGAGACCTTGAGGATGCCTGAGGAGGAGGTGCTTGGCAGGCGTCTCGCGGACCTAGTGGGGATGAATGAGGATGGGCTGGTCCAGATACTGGCTGAAGCAGCCGAGGACGCGCGCTCCATGTCTCCCCGCAATGCCGTGCTGTGTGATGCTGGGGGCGGTCGGCACATAATGCGCCTTGTCGTCTCGCAAGTGGAGTCGCTGGTTGGGGGGGGGAAGAAGGCCTCATAGTCATGGCCGAGGACGTCACTGAGCGAGTTCGTTTGGGCGAGCAACTCAAGCAAGCGGAGCGCCTCCGGACGCTCGGCGAGTTCGCTGCGGGCATGGTCCATGAGATCAACAACCCTATTGGGATCATTTCCGCGTGCGCTGAGGTCCTGGGCCGGAAACTTGCGCGTCATGGCGACGAGTTCCACGAGTATGCGAAAACCGCCAAGATCATCGAGGATGAGGCGATCCGGTGTTCATCCATTGTGAGGAACCTTCTGAGCTTCGCGCGCGAGGCAGAGATGAACCCGGGTGAGGTGAACGTGGCAGGATTGCTGAGGCGGACCTCCGAGTTCATCAGGGGCAAGGCTTCTGAGCTCGGGGTTGAGCTGATTCTCGACATATCCGACAACATCCCGGCCATCATCGGCGACCGGGATCAGCTGGAGCAGGTCTTCTTGAACCTTGCCGTGAACGGGATCGAGGCTATGGAGGGAGGCGGCAGGTTGCATGTGTCCGCCGCGCGGAAGGCTAACGAGGTGAGGGTCTCATTTGCCGATACGGGCCCGGGGATTCCGACTCAGGATATACCGCGCGTATTCAACCCGTTCTACACTACCAAGCCGTCAGGCACCGGTCTGGGCCTGGCTCTCAGCTGGAGCATTATCGAGAGGCACGGGGGCGCCATTGAAGTAGACAACGTGTCGGATGATGGGGGCGCCAGGTTTGACGTGATCCTACCCCTGCAGTGGCACACCGGGCGAGAACAGACTACCCGGTAGACGCTGCCCGGCCGGTGAGCAAAAACTACTCACCCTCGCCGGTCTGCGACGCGGAGTTTACGCAATACCGCTTGTAGCAGCCATTCTTGGATAATTCGAGAATGGCTGCTTTCTTTTCGTACTAGTTTCATGAGTGGCACCGATATTGCATCACAATTAGGCGGGGTTTCTATTGTCTTTCCGAAGGGAGAATGTGCGAGTTGAAGATCCTCGACGATCGCACGATGAGAACCCTTGAAATCGCGTTGGATGTAGCGTCTGCGCGTCACCAAGTGATAGCCGGCAACGTGGCTAACGTCAACACCCCGGGGTTCAAGGCGGCGGATGTGGACTTCGTGAGCAGTCTGGAGCAGGCCATGGCGGGGCGTGGGGATCCAACGGGCCACAGAGGGCTTACGAGCCGGGCGACGAGGGCGGGCCACTTCGCCATTTCGGGCCCTGCGACCGCCGGGCAGTCGCCGATTGTACGGACTATGGACGAGGGCGTATCGATGAAAGTAGACGGTAACAGCGTCGATATCGATCTCGAAATGGCCAAGATGGCTGAGAACGAGACGATGTACAACACATTCGCGCAATTGGTATCGAATAAGTTTAGCATTCTGAAATACGTGATCAGCGAGGGGAGGCGGTAGCCCGTGTCCGTGATATCCACATTCAGCATCAGCGCATCGGGGATGGCGGCGGAGAGACTGCGCCTTGACACGATATCAAGCAACCTGGCCAACATCAACACAACGCGCACCCCTGAAGGCGGGCCCTACCGGCGACTGATGACGGTGATGGAGTCGGCGCTTGATGGACGTGGCGTGCGTGTTGCGCGCATAGCTCAGGATGAGTCGCCGCCGCTTGTGGTACACAACCCGGGTCACCCTGACGCCGATGCCGACGGCAATGTGGCGATGCCCAACGTCAACCCGGTGCTGGAGATGGTGGACATGATCAGCGCAAGTAGGGCTTATGAGGCCAACGTAGCGGCGTTTAACGCAGCCAAGGCCATGGCGGTCAAGGCGCTGGAGATAGGTAAGGCATAGCCATTGCATTCACACATGACATGGGAGGTGCGGCCTCGTGGCTGGAGTCGAGGGAATTGGGGCGAGAGGCAGACTGACCACGGGCGCAGCAACTGCGGCAGCTGCGACGGGAATGCCAGATGGTCAGACCGACTTGGTCAGTGCCTTCGGGGGCGTGCTGGAACAGGCCCTGGATACTGTGAACGACATGCAAACGCGGGCCGACAGGCTGACTGAGAAGCTCGCCACGGGCGAGGTTCGCGACATACATCAGGTCATGATTGCGGTGGAACAGGTGAACATCGCTCTTCAGCTCACCATGCAGGTGAGGAACAAGGTTATTGAATCGTACCAGGAAATCATGAGAATGCAGGTATGAGTGAATGACACTGCCTTTACCTCAAGTAGGCGAACAGGCGGGCGCTGCCGCACAGACCCGCACTGGGCGGGCCGGCCGGGGAAACCGCGCGGAAGGCGGCGGATCATCTGGCGAGCCCGGGGGATCTGGCAGGCCCGGAGGAACTGGCGACCGCGGTGGGTCGGGCGGCCGAGGAGGGTCCGGCGACCGAGGCGATCGCGGAGGGCTGACCACCACGCAGAAGATCATCATCGGCGCGGTGGCCGGTGGGGTTCTCATTGCCCTCATCCTGCTCATGATCTCCAGTTCTACCAGCGACTTCGCCGTTCTCTATTCCGGCCTGCCGCCGGAGGACGCCGGCAGGATCGTCGAGTACCTGAAGGAGAGCGGTGTCAAGTACAAGCTGTCGTCGGGCGGCAGTACAGTCATGGCGCCGTCGGATCGCGTGTACGAATTGCGCATGGAGCTTGCGAGCAAAGGTGTGCCGCAGGGCGCTCCAAGGCGAACTGGCGCGAACGATCATGGCGCTCAATCCTGTTGAGCTTGCGCGAGTGCACATCGTCATCCCCGAGGAGAGGCTCTTCTCGGAACAGCAAAAACCCACAACGGCATCGATCGTTCTCAAGCTGAAGCCGGGCGCCTACATCCTTGACGCGCAGGTGCGTGGGGTGGTCAACTTGGCGGCCAGCGCTGTACAAGGTTTGTCGCCGGAGTTTATCACTGTTGTAGATACTGATGGCAACATGCTGTGGCGAGGCGGCGGCGGTAGCCTGGCTCAGGGACCTTCAACGGGCGCCTTGACCACGGCGCAGCTCGAGGCGAAGATGTCATTTGAGCAGGAGATGCAGCGGCGTGTGGAGACCATGCTCGACCGGGCGCTCGGCATCGGCAAGGCCGTGGTCAGGGTCTACGCCGACATCAACTTCGACTCCACCGAGCGGGCCAGCGAGATCTACCAGCCGGTTGCGGGCGGACTCGGTATTCCCATCGCCGAGCAGACCACCGAGGAACAGCGGCGTTCGGATGGTCCCGTAGCGTCAGGGGTGGCCGGCACTCCGACTAACGTCGAAGGCTATCCGGTTGTCACTGGAGCGGCGGGAGGCAAGTCCGACTACGTTCGCACGGATCGCACCATAAACTACGAGGTGTCGAAGGTAGTTGAGAAGGCCGTGATCGCACCAGGGAAGGTCGAGAGGATATCGGTAGCCGCCGTAGTGGACGGGATGCTCGCGCAGGACAGGCAGGAGTCCATTAGGCAGGTCATCGGCGCTGCAGTGGGCATACGTCCCGAACGCGGCGATGAGATCGCCGTCACCGGTATGGAGTTCGCTCGCTCAGCCGGCGATGTGGACATGGCCTCGGCGGAAGCGGACCTGGCCAAGACAGACAGGCGTTCGTTCATAATGCGCCTGGTCAAGATTATTACCCCAATCATACTGGGGTTCTTGATACTCATTTTCGCCCTCTCATTCCTGCGCTTTCTTCGCAGCCGGCCAGACTACGCGCCTGAGCTAGCCGTGGGCCGAAGAGTGGACGAAGTGCTGGCGCAAGAGCTGCCTCCGCCTGCGCTTTCAGCAGAGCAACAGAAGGCTCGCGCCGAGGACAAGCGCAGGTTGGAGGTGCGGCAGAGCGTGGAGACTCTTGCACGCTCCAAACCGGCAGACGCGGCCAAGATCCTGGAGACGTGGATGGCGGAGGAGTAGCGGACCGAGAGGCGGGTGCGAAGCGCGGTGAACGGATCGAGATCATCTGTCAGCGGGCGGCGAAAGGCGGCGATAGTCCTGGTTTCGCTGGATTCGGAGACCGCCGCGTCCATTCTCAAGCACATGAAGGATGAGGAGATCGAGCAGCTCACGCTGGAGATCGCCACTTTGGGCAAGGTGTCTCCTGCACAGCGCGACGCTACCGTCTCTGAATTTTACCAGCTCGCGTTGGCTCAGGAATACATAGCGCAGGGCGGCATCGATTACGCCAAGAGGATCTTGGAAAAGGCGCTTGGGGCTTCGCGGGCGATGGAGATCATTAACAGGCTCTCGGCGAGTCTGCAGGTTACGCCGTTCGACTTCGTCCGCTATGTCAGTCCCGAGCAGCTCACCAACTTCATCGAGGGCGAACATCCCCAGACCATCGCCCTGATCGTTGCGCATCTCCGCCCTGACCAGGCGGCCTTAGTGCTGTCGGCCCTTACTCCCGAGCTACAGGCGGATGTAGCTTTGCGAGTGGCGCAGATGGAAGGCGCTCGTCCGGAGGTCATCCGAGAGGTCGAGGCAGTGCTCGAACACAAGCTGACAAGTTTCGGCACTCAGGAGTTCTCGGCGGCAGGCGGAGTGAAATCCCTGGTCGAGGTGTTGCAGAACGTCGATCGATCGACCGAGAAAGTCATCCTGGAACGTCTGGAGGAGGAAAACCCCGAGCTAGCCGAAGAGGTCAAGAACCTGATGTTCGTCTTCGAGGACATAGTCTTCATGGAAGATCGCTACGTCCAGGTAGTCATCAGAGAGGTAGAAAGCAAAGACCTGGCGCTCGCGCTCAAGGCTGCGTCCGACGAGGTCAAGGATAAGATCACGCGGAACATGTCGGATCGTGCTGCGGCTATGCTTCGTGAGGAGCTGGAATACCTGGGTCCTGTGCGTCTGCGCAATGTTGAGGAGGCGCAGATGAAGATAGTGACCACGATCAGAAGGATGGAGGAGGCCGGGCAGATCGTCGCCATCCGGGAGAAGGGGGACGAGATGGTTGTCTAGTGTCTACAAGGGCACTGATGTCGTTCGTCCGGGGGCGCGGGAGGCAGCCTTTGTGCTTCCCACGGACCGGCCGGAACTTCTGGCGCGTCGTGATCTCCGGGATGAGCAGGAGGACGATGTGGGCCTGTCGCCTGAGGAGAGGGCCGCCCGCATCATGGCTGAAGCACGGCGAGAAGCCGACCGCATTCTGGCGGAAGCCCGGGCAGAGGCGGAGGCTATCCGCCGGCGGGCTCGTGAGGAAGGCCGTGAGGAAGGCCAGCGGGCCGGGATGGAGCAGGCCATGAGTGAGTATGAAGATGTGCTTGGCATCATGACTAGGATGGCAGATGCGATTGTGTCGAAGGCCGATGCCTTGGTGCGCGCCAGCGAGCGCGACATTGCCCGGCTTGCGGTGGCGGTGGCCGGGAAAGTGATACAGAGGTCGGTGGAGCAGGATCCGGAGATCGTGCTGGCGATAGCCAGAGCGGCGATCAGCCAGACCGAAGGGACGCGCAGTGTGGTGCTGCGCGTATCGCCCAAAGACATGGAACTGGTGCTGTTGGCCCACGACGAGCTAGTGAAGTCCTCGCCTGATCTGCGCAATCTTAAAGTGGTTGAGGATCCCCGCATCGAACGGGGTGGGTGCGTCGTCGAGATGGAGGTTGGCCATGTCGATGCCAGAATCGACGAGCAATTGAGTGAGATAGAGAGAGTGTTCATGGAGGAAGCAGAGTATGCCGGCTGATAGCGTTGGCGCTGACGGTCTTGTGGTCGATGTGAGCAAGTACCACAACCGACTGGAGGAGCTCGACATCGTGAGGCAGAGCGGTCGCGTGGCCCAGGTGATCGGGCTGGTCATCGAATCCAACGGTCCGCAAGCGCAGGTGGGAGAGGTGTGCTACATCCGCTCACGCAACTCGCTTGTGCCTGTCACTGCGGAGGTCGTGGGGTTTCGCGAAGGCAAACTCCTGCTCATGCCGCTGGGCGACATGGCCGGCATCGAGCCGGGCAGCAAGATCGTGGCGGGCGGCAAGTCATTGGGTGTGCGAGTAGGCGATGAGCTCTTGGGACGGGTCCTGGACGGGCTCGGCAATCCCATGGACGGTAACGGCCCGATACACGCGGTGGCTGAGTACCCGGTGTCGAGTTCGCCCCCTAGTCCTCTTGCGCGCCCGCGGATAATGCAACCCCTTACACTGGGTGTGCGTGCCATCGACGGCCTGCTCACGTGCGGCTCCGGGCAGCGTGTGGGCATCTTCTCGGGAAGCGGCGTAGGCAAGAGCACTCTGCTGGGGATGATCGCCCGTAACACCAGAGCCGATGTGAACGTGATTGGGCTCGTAGGGGAGCGCGGGCGCGAGGTGCTGGAGTTCATCGAGGGCGACCTGGGCGAGGAAGGGCTGGCCAGGTCGGTAGTGGTGGTGGCCACAAGTGATACTCCTGCTCTGGTGCGGATCAAGGGGGCCATGGTAGCTACAGCTATCGCAGAGTACTTCCGCGACCGGGGGCTCAAGGTCATGCTCATGATGGACTCGGTGACCCGGTTTGCCATGGCACAGCGCGAGGTGGGTTTGGCCATCGGCGAACCTCCGGCGACCAAGGGGTACACGCCGTCGGTATTCGCGCTTCTTCCGAAGCTCTTGGAGCGCTCCGGCACCAGTGAACGAGGCACCATCACTGGCCTGTACACAGTGCTGGTAGACGGGGACGACCTGACTGAGCCCATCGCCGACGCGGTGAGGAGCATTCTGGACGGGCACATAGTCTTGTCACGGCAGTTGGCCGACAGAAATCACTACCCAGCGATAGACGTGCTCAAGAGTGTTAGCCGAGTAATGGACAACATCGTGTCGCCAGAACATAAGCTGGCCGCCGGCAAGTTCCGCGACGTTCTGGCCACATACCGGGAGTCGGAGGACCTCATCAATATCGGAGCGTATGTCGGCGGTTCGAACGCCAGGATAGACCAGGCGGTAGAGATGATTGACTCGCTCAATGAGTACTTGCGACAAGCCAAGGAAGAGCGCGCCTCGTACGAGGAGGCAGTTGATAGGTTGCTCGCTCTGGCAGGCTAGGAGGGTCAGGATCAACATGGACAGCTTCAACTTCAGGCTTCAACCTGTGCTGGAACACCGCAGGCGCCTTGAGAACCGGGCGAAGCAGGAGCTTGCCAGGGCGAAGACGGCTGAGCGCCAGGCCCGCGAGGTCCTCACAAGCATGGAGACTGCCTTCGGCAATGGCCAAAGCGACATGGCAGATGCCAGGCGTGCTGAGATCGACGCGTCGGAGGTGGCTGTATACCAGAGATACCTAAACCGCCTCAAGCAAGACATCGCCGAGCAGGGCGACATCGTTACGACACTTCACGTTCATTCCGAGCAAAGGCGCTCCGAGGTCATTGATGGCATGAAGGCGCGCAAGGTCGTGGAGAAGCTTAAGGAGCGGCAGTACCGGGAGCACCAGATCGAGGTCAACCGCAACGACCAGAAGCAGGTGGATGAGTTTGCGACTACTAGATACAACCGCTTGAAGGGGCAGACCGGGGCTAAACAGGCGTAAGCTCGGGTCGCGCCCTTAGCCTACGCGAAAGGAGGTGAACAACGAAGATGAATGCAGCTACGACACTGATCATGCAAGGGTGCGCTTGCGGGCTGATTGCCCATCCGGCCGTAACCGATACTGTGGCTTCGACCATGTGTCCGGCTGTGGACACTCCGGTCGCGTGTGACGCAGGACCCTATGTCGAGTTCGGCGCCGTGCTTGAGCAGATGGCGGAGCAGCTGCAAACAGCGCAACCGCCGCATGGGGCAGAACCAACCGTGGCAGCAGAGGCCGCAAAGCGAAACGGGCATGGCGCCCGAGCCGCATGCACCGACCCGGAAGTAGACATACAGCCTGCCCAGGATGACGATGGCGACGGTGATGAAGAGGTGGACGGCTCCGGCTCGACCGCCCTGCGGCAGATAACGGTGATGGCAGCCGGATCTGTCGGGAAAGCGCCGGTTCAGACTCGCACAATGCGCCGGTCAATGCAAGATCAGACGGATAGCCGGAGCCGGGCAGCCCGACAGGTTGAGGGCGTGCCGAGCGGATCCATGGCGGGCGAAGCGCCGATTCACGGTTTTGCCTTGGTGAGCGCGGAACCGCCGGGAGACGACATAGACCCGGAACCGGCCAAGCCCGAACCGAATGACCTGAAGTCCACTGTGCCGGATGACAGAGAAGAACCCACATGCGATGGCTCTGTCGGCTCTGTCGTGCCGGCGCCGGAGCCGCGCGTGATGCCGGGGCCGGAGAGACGTACGACGATCCGGTTGCACATGCGGGCTACAGCAGGCCTGGACGGCGACACGTCGGCGCCGCCCGATGAACACGCTGCGGCAGGGATGGAAGAGCTGATGACTGTGGAAACTGGGCAACTGACAGGCGGCACGAGCCGAACAGCTGCGCAGGTGGAACCGAAGAACCAGCATACCACTGCGCCTCCCGGGCGAGATGAACCGGTGCGAAGTGGTTCTCTCAGATCGATGGGTATCCCGGCCACAGAAACCGGTATGGCGCCATGGATGCAAGAGGGCACGGTAGCAGTGATGCAGGAACGAGAAACAGCATGGCCAGAGGGACGCACGATGGTCCTTCCGGACATGCGCGGTACAGCAGATTCGGACGGGAGCGCGCGAGTAACGCCCGAGAGACTGACGACGGTCGCGACAGAAGAGCCCATGGCCATAGAGCCGGAACAGCCAGCAGAGTCACAATCCCGAGACGAAGAGAGCCGCGTGTCACAACAACCGAGGGATCGCACGTCGGCTTCAGTGGACGCCCGCGCGTCGCAGCCGGAAGGCACTCATATGGCGATGGACCAGATGAATGACTCGACGGTCGGCCGGGTCGGTTCTGCAGTAGACAGGCCTCCGGCAGACAAAGCGTTGGTTCGCGAATCCGTCACGGTAAGCACCGAGCGATCGGTTGGAGGCAGGGTACGCACAGCACCACACGTGGAACCGGAAAACGCGCACACTTCCGCGAAGGTCGGGCGTGATGAACCTGCGCTCAACGGGTCTCCTAGGTGGGCGGATGCGCCTGTGACGGAACTAAGTACGGCGCCACGGACGCCGGAACAGCCGGAAGGCACCCACATGGCGATGGACGAGATGAATGAC
>JAGVTS010000124.1 GCA_019136685.1 Bacillota bacterium
ATAGCAAGGCCGGGGATTCCGCTTTTGCATGGAGGGATTGAGTTACTGCCCGTCGAAAGAGGCAATTCAATACCGCCGGGGAGGGACAGGAAAGGTGATCAAGATATCCGGCAGCGATGTCTCATTTGCCATAATCACCGGGCTTTCCGGCGCAGGCAAGACTCAGTCCATGAAAGCCCTGGAGGATCTGGATTTTTTCTGCATAGACAACCTACCGCCGTCTCTCCTGCCCCAGCTGGTGGAGTTGCACGCCGGCGCCGCTGAGCACCGCAAGTACGCGGTGGCCATGGACGTTCGCGGCAAGGAATACTTCGGCCACCTAGTGGATGCGCTAAACTGGCTTGCCCGCAGCGAGTACCACTACACAGTGGTTTTCCTCGAATGCAGGGATTCGGTGCTTGTGCGCCGGTTCAGTGAAACGCGTCGTCAGCATCCCCTGTCGGGAGCGGGCAGCATATACGATAGCATAGCGCTGGAGCGCCGGGTGCTGGCGCCGATCAGGGAACGGGCGCACATAGTGCTCGACACCTCGGACCTAAAGCCGGTCGAGCTGAAAGCGCATCTACATGCTGCGGTGATGGGCACTCCCGTTCATGAGATGATGGTTGTGGATGTGTTTTCCTTCGGGTTCAAGTATGGGGCGCCGATTGATGCAGACATCGTGTTCGATGTGCGGTTTCTCCCGAACCCTTTCTACGTCCGTGATCTGAAAGCAACCACCGGCCTCGAGCCGGCGTGCGCAGCCTACGTAATGGAGTCGCCCATGGCCCGCTCATTCATGGAGACCTTTCGTGATCTCATTGTCAGTTTGATACCCTACTACAGCCGAGAGGGCAAAGGGCGCCTTACCATTGGGATTGGATGCACAGGAGGGCAGCACCGATCGGTGGCGATAGCCGAGGAGCTGGGGAGGCAATTGGCGCAGAGAGGCGTCAGGAGCCAGGTACGACACAGAGAGATCACCGACCGCAAGCTTGCAATCGAGAGCGGGTTGCTGCAGGATGACGCGGGCGATGAATGCGACACGGATGGAACTGGCGGGGGCAACAATGGGAAAGATGGTGATCGTATATGATTGTCGATGAGTTCATTGAGCTGGTCAAGATCGACGCCGAATCCGGCCATGAGGCGCAAATGGCCGCGGCTGTAGCCGACAAGCTGCGCAGCATCGGACTTGAGGTCGAGCAGGACGATGCGGGCAACATCATTGGCCGAATGCCGGCCCACGGCTCGGGGTGTTCGTGCGGGGACGCGATCATGCTCTGCGCGCACCTTGACCGAGTGCCGCCGGGCAAAGGCGTGAACCCCGTCATCCGCGATGGAGTGATCTATTCCAGCGGCGATACGGTGTTGGCAGCCGATGACATAGCAGGCGTAACGGCCATTCTGGCCGGCCTGCGCATGGCCAAAGCCTCCGGTCGGTGTTTGCCTCAGGTGGAGGTCGTGTTCACCGTAAGCGAAGAGCGGGGCCTTCGCGGCGCAAAGCAGCTGGATTACGCTGGGCTCGCCTCAAAGACCGGGTACATCTTCGACGCTGCTGATCCTGTCGGCACGGTGATTCTGTCGAGCCCAACACATATGGGGCTCGAGGTGCAGATCGCTGGGCGGGCGGCCCATGCCGCGGCCAATCCGGAGGACGGCATAAGTGCGATACAGGCGGCCGCCGAAGCCATCGCCGGTTTCCCCTTCGGCCGTGTCGACGCACAGACCACGGCCAATGTGGGCATCGTATCGGGCGGCACTGCAACCAACATCATATCTGAAAGAGCCTACTTCAAGGCCGAAGTGCGCAGCCTTGACCATCAGCGGGCACTTGATCTTGCCGAGGAGTGCGCGACCAGAATACGCGATACAGCGGCCCGCCGCGGCGCACGCGCCGATGTCGCAATTACAGTCGACTACCGTGGATACACGATTCCGAAAGACGCGCCCGTTGTCGAACGCGCAGTTGGGGCTCTGAAGACCGCGGGGCGGGACGCCGTTTTCCAGTCCACTATGGGCGGCAGCGACGGGAATGTGTTCAATGCCCACGGAATCGCCTGCGTTGTACTGGGCGTAGGAAGCCGCAATGTTCACTCGACCCGGGAGAGCCAGCCCATAAGCGAGCTCATGGCAGCGGCCGAGCTTGCCCGCGACCTCATCCTTGTGGAATAGCCAAGAGATGCCGAAGTCAGGGGCGGGGGTCATCGCGCGCAAGCCGCGTATGGGATCGGCTATTCGTCTCCCACTTCTACGAGAACTCTGTTTGGCAGGCATGCGGCGTAGTCGCCTGCCCGCTCCAGCCACCCCATGCGTATGCATATCTTGTCGGGGCACGGCGACGAGACCACGTGGGCCCTCGTCCCTTCGACCTCAACTACTGTGATGCCGAGCGGTCCTTCGACCCGGATCGTCCGCTTCTCGGTCGGTGTGAGGACTACCTCAGCAACAACCCTGTTCTGGGCCTCGCCAATCGATGTGACAGTCAGCAGCGAGCCTTTCGGCGCGCGCTGACGGCCTCGGGCGCCCGCGAAGATGAGAAGGGCGCCGAGCAGCAACATGAGGATTGCAGGCATGATTTTGCGCTTTGTCATCGGCTCAGTACCCTACCTTCGCTTGGTGGCGTGAAAGAAGCGTCTGGCGGGACCATCCAGATTGTCGCATACCAGTCCTATGAAGACTGCTGTGACTATCGACAGCCCAAGCAGCAACGGGGCGCCGAAAAACAGCGCCGGCTGCCGCATTGCCATGACCGCAATGGTCAGCTGGCAACTGGCGTGGACTACTCCGCCCACCACGCTTGTCCACACCATCGAAGCATTGACAGGCAGCAGGCGGAGGGAAAAGCCCATACCTACGGCGCTTGCCGTGGCACCGACGAAACTCATCCAGAACCCAAGGCCCCAGAACTTGCCCGTGATTACGCTTCCGAGTATGCTGCGGACCGCGCTCACACCTACGGCCGGCCAGAAACCCATGTACCGTAGGCACACCAAAGTAGCCACGTTTGCCAGGCCTATCTTGGCGCCCGGCACCGGCAGCGGGGGGAGCAGCGATTCGATCACATGCAGGGCAAGAGCTACTGCTACAAGCATAGTAAGCTGGATCTGTCGTTGGAGTTTACCGGGTTTCAAACGCGGACCCTCCTGGCTTGACATGTACAGCGTGTATGCGCGCCACGCAGGCGCAGTTCAAACCGAATTATATACCATGTGTCCGATGCCCGCGACTGCGCAAGGAAACACTGCGCGAGGAAACAGAGAGGAAGGATCCACTTCTGGGGAGAATCCTCAAGTGAGGAATCGAACATGAATCGAACAGCGCTTCGGGACAGGGAGGCGGTCTGCATCAAGCTGATACATACATCCGACTGGCACCTTGGGCGGATATTCTACAAGACCCATCTCACTGAAGATCAGGCGTACGTGCTTGATCAGTTCATCGGCATAGTCCGTGACGAGCGCCCCGATGTCGTGTTGATCGCGGGAGATGTATACGACAGATCGGCGCCGCCGGTGGAGGCTGTTGAACTGCTGGATGATACGCTCTCGCGGATCGTGCTGGGTCTCAGGATTCCAAGTATTGTAATCGCCGGCAATCACGATTCGCCGGAGCGCCTGAGCTTCGGCTCCTCTCTGATGCAGAGCGAGGGCCTGCACATTGTCGGATTGCCCGAACTTGGCAACCCCATTGGAATGACCGACGAATCCGGCCCCGTGTGGTTCGTGCCCCTTCCCTACGCAGAGCCGGCAGTCGTCCGCGACCGGATGAGCGCCGGGGAGGCGAAGGACCATGATGCTGCCATGGCAGTCCAGGTGACGGCTGCGCTTCAGACGGCCACGGGAGCGGCGCGGCACGGCGATCGTGTGGTAGCCGTGGCTCATGCGTATGTCGCAGGGGGTCAGCAGTCAGAGTCGGAGCGACCACTTACGCTGGGAGGCACAGGAGCTGTTGATATTGCGCATTTTGCGCCTTTTAGCTACGTGGCCATGGGGCATCTTCATCGCCCACAGACTCTTGCCGGCAGTCGGGTGCGGTATTCTGGGTCGCTCATGAAGTACTCATTTGACGAGGCGGACCATGCCAAGTCGGTGACAGTTGTCGATATTGACGGAGCGGGCGCGGTAGCTGTAAGGACGGTGCTCCTCAGGCCCAGACGCGATGTTCGGAGAGTTTGCGGAACGTTCGAAGAAGTAGCGCGCGGCCCGGCGCCTGGAGTGAATCGCGACGACTACATAATGGCTTGCCTGTCTGATCCCGACCCAGTATGGGATTGCATGAACAGGCTGCGTGAGGTCTACCCCAATGTAATGCAGGTAGACTGGACCGCCGGAATGGCTGGAGGGGGCGATCTGGACCACCTGGCCGGGGCCGGTGTTGATCACCGCAATCGTACAGAGCTCGAGTTGTTCTGCGAGTTCTACGAACAGGTTACGGGTGAGCCCATGGGCGAGGAGGAGGCAGCCGCTCTGGTCGCGCTACTGGAGCAGGTCAAATCGGGAAGGGAGGCGGCGGCATCATGAGGCCCATACGTCTTGCGATGCAGGCCTTCGGGCCGTACCCAGGGCTGGAAGTTGTGGACTTCCGCAGCCTGGGCGGCCGTCGGTTTTTCTTGATTCACGGGCCCACAGGCTCTGGCAAGACCACTGTGCTCGACGGGATCTGCTATGCCCTGTATGGAAAGTCCAGCGGGGCTGAGCGGGACGTCCGGGACATGAGGTCGCATCACTCGCCTGACGATCTTCCGACGCAGGTGGTATTCGACTTCTCGGTGGGGCGCGAATCCTATC
Organism: Bacillota bacterium; assembly: GCA_019136685.1. Taxonomy (GTDB): domain Bacteria; phylum Bacillota; class DTU025; order DTU025; family DTU025; genus UBA5389. The sequence continues at coordinate 4,770 of JAGVTS010000124.1, forward strand.
GAGTGTGGCGTAGACCGGAGCAAGAGGCGCCGGGCAGGCGCACTCCCCTTAGGGCAGACGCCACGCTGTGGCAACGGACGGGCATAGGCGATGACTCAACGGACGGTTCGGTGATCGCGACAGGTCTCACAAGGGTTACCAACGAGATAGAAGAGCTCCTGGGTTTCGAGGCCGACCAGTTCCGCCAAGTCGTCCTGCTTCCGCAGGGGCAGTTCCGAGAGGCTCTTACGGCCGACTCTGCCAAACGCCAGCAGATACTGGAGATTCTGTTTGGCACCGAGGCCTATAGATACACAGAACTGGCGCTGAAGGAGAAAGCAAGCGGGCTGGCCGATGCGCTTAAGAGGCTCAAGGATCGACGGGAGACTCTCCTTAAGGCAGCGGACGCCCAGTCACTGGAGCAGCTCCAGTCGACGTTCGAGGTTGAGCGGGCCAGACTAGGCCAGGCGCGCAAGGCCGAGAGGGCAGCAAGCGAGGCGGCAGATGCGGCGGCACAGGCCCTGTCCAGGATGAGGCAGGACGCTGATAAGCTTAGTGAGGCTCGCGCTGCGGCGCAGGCTGTTGCCGGTTTGGAGTCACAGGCGCTCGAGTTTGACGCCATGGAGGACAAGCTCGACAGGGCGAGGCGCGCGGCGAGCTGCGCGGGCGCTGAAGCCCTGCTCGATCAGGCGCGCCAGGAAGAAAAGGCCAAGCGCGACGCGGCTGGGCAAGCCCAGAAGGACCTGTCCGAGGCGGAGTCGGTAGCTCGTGCTGCATCCGAAAAGGCGGCTATGGAGCACTCACCGGAGCGCGCCGAACAGCGAAAGCAGCTGGAGACTAGGCTTGTGACCCTGGAGAGCCTCGCGCCCAGAGTCGCCGAGATCGATAAGGCCAGGGAGGCAGTGGTAGAAGCGGGCAAGGCGGACACGAAAGCGCGCGACTCTGCGGTCGCTGCTGCCGCCCGGAAGAACGAAGTATGGAGCGAACTGGCCAAAGCCCGCGCCGAATGGAACGAAGCTCAGGCCTGCGGGGCGGAGCTGCCGCTCTGGGAATCACGGGTCAGTGAGATGAACGCAGCGCTGAAACGGGCTGAACGCCGCGCACAGCTGGAGCATGACATGGCGCAGAAGGCGGATGTGGCGGTTCGCGCACAGCAGTCGGTTGACGAGGCTGCCGGCCGGCTGGAGCTGGCCCGGAGGCGGGCGACTCTGCTTCGAGACACATGGCTGGCCAGTCAGGCCGTGGCCCTCGCAGCGGCCCTTGAGCCGGGCGCGCCATGCCCTGTGTGCGGATCGACATCGCACCCGTCGCCGGCTCATGAAGCTGGTGTGGGAGGCGATGGCCAGGCGCCTTCTCAGAAGGATCTACGAAGTGCGGATACGGCGGTGACGACCGCGGCGAGCGAGTGGTCTCGCCTGAGTAAGGCCGCTTCCGAGGCATTACAGCAGGAGGCGTCGGTGCGAGGGCAGCTTGCCGAGCTGAGCGCGGACGACTGCGATAGTGGGAACCTCCATTCCCAGCTACGGGATGCGGAGAAGCGCCTGGAAGCTGCGGAAACTGCGACCCGGCGCGCACAGCAGCTGGGCGAGGTGATCGGGAGGTTTGAGCAGCAACTCACAGCGGCAGAGCTTCAGGCGGCCGAGGCAGAGGCGACCAGCCGTGAGGCGGCAAGCCTGCTGGCGGCGGCCAGGGCGACGCTGGGAGAGAAGGAACTGAGTGTTCCGGTGGACCTCAGGTCTCCTGCTGCGCTGGAAGCCGCACAGGCGAAGGCGAGAACTGAGCTGGATGAGCTAGTGGGGGCCTTGGAGTCGGCGGAGCGCGGGTGTCAGGAAGCCGAACGCGCTCTGGCAGGAGTGCAGGCCCGGGCGGCTGCGGCTGCTGAAGCACTGGAGGGCGCGATCCGGAATGTGCAGGCTCGCAGCCTGGAGCTGGAGTTCAAAGCAGCTCAGGCAGGATTTACTAGTGTAGATGAGTATCGCGCCTCCAGGATGGCCGATGATGTTGCTCGTGAGCTGGAGCAGGGGATAGAGCAGTTTCATAGAGAACTGCATGCGGCCCGGGAGCGGTTGGCGCGAGCGGCAGGCGAAGCCGCCGGGATCGCGGAGCCGGATCTCATTGCAGCTGAGGCCAACTGCACTGAGCTGGCTCTGGCCGCCAAGAAGGCGATGGAGGATCGGATAGGCCTGAGCAACCGGATTGACCAGATGCGCAGGCAGCTGGATGACCTGGACAAGCTCGCCTGTGAGATGCAGGAAGTCGAAGAGGAACACGCGGTGATCGCTCGAGTGTCGGACGTGGCCAATGGAAGAGGGCATCGAAACAGGCTTGGCATGACCTTCGAGCGGTTTGTGCTTGCATCCATGTTGGATCAGGTAACAGAAGCCGCGACTCAGCGTTTGCAGGTGATGAGCAGGGGCAGGTACGCTCTGAGGCGCACGATGGACCGACTGACATCGCGAAGCGCAGCCGGGCTCGGCCTGGAAGTGTTCGATGCCTACACGGGCAGAGAACGCGGCGTGACTACCCTGTCGGGCGGAGAGGGCTTTATGGCCTCGCTGTCGCTTGCTCTGGGTCTGGCGGACGTGGTCCAGTCATATGCCGGGGGAATCAGGCTGGATACGATCTTCGTTGACGAGGGATTCGGCACACTCGATCCCGAGTCGCTTGACCTTGCCATCGATACCCTTGTGGAGTTGCAGCGAGAAGGCGGTCGCTTGGTGGGCGTCATATCCCACGTGCCCGAGCTTGTTGAGCGGATAGATGCCCGCCTTGAAATCAGCATGACTGATCGCGGCAGCAAGTCGCGGTTTGTGGTGGGGTAGGAGCGAGGTGGCGCGATGGCGCAATGCGAGACTACCCGGGCATGAGCGTTCCAGGTTGTGCAAGTCTCCGGCCTGTTGTTCTGCCAGCTCAGTCGTATCGGGGTAACGCTGCGTCGTTCTGTAGTGCTGTGGACCATTAACCTCGAACGCCGCTTTGTGTGCTCTGCCCTCCCTGATTCTCCCGGCTTTGGCGCGGCCCTGAGGCAAGCAGGGGGTAGCCCGGCGCATCGTGCGTGCTTGTGCTATACTGAGCCTGTGTTGTCGAAAGAGAGGTGCAAGACCCACGAGGCTGTTTGACTATCACATGCACTCCAATAACTCGCCTGACTCTCACGCGACCCTTGATGACCTGTGCGAAAGTGCCATCCGCCGCGGTCTCGCGGGCGTGTGCTTTACGGAGCATGTCGATTTTGACCCGTCCGATAGCGCATATGGGTACATCAACTACGAAGAGTACTTGTCCGATATCGATGGATGCCGCGGAAAGTACGGTGACCGTCTGGATATCAGGGCTGGCGTTGAGGTGACCTATCAAACCGAGTTTGCAGATGACATTCGGCGCTTCCTCGACACCCACCGGTTCGACTACGTTCTCGGCTCGGTTCACCTGATAGACCACATCTTCATCGGGAGTCCGGCCTACTTCATGGGCAAGTCCGAAAGCGAGGCCTGCGAGCCGTACTGGCGCGAGACAATGGCAATGCTCAGGAGCGGGTTGTTCACGAGGATCGGGCATCTGGACTACATCAGAACCCGATGGCCACGAGAATACGGGCGTCCCGGGCTCGGCAGATGGAGACGACCAATGACCGACATTCTGCAACTGGCAATCGAATCGGGCGCCATCATCGAGGTCAACACCTCGGCTATTCGCAGGCAACTGGGCGGACCATATCCCGACTGGGAGACGCTCGAGTTATACAGGGAACTTGGAGGCGCCCGAGTAATCATGGGGTCGGACGCTCACAACGCGCTAAGTGTTGGCCAGTACTTCCCTGAAGTCGCGGCCCGACTGGAGAAGATGGGATTGACTGTGTGCAGCGAATGCGAGGCATTATGCTAGCTCCAGCAATCGGCCTGTTACTGCCGTCATTGCCAAGGGCATATGTACTCCCGGCTCGGGGACAGGTGAGCCCGGGTGTGCATATGGTGCATTGGACTCAACCCGAAGGAGTGAACGGCAATGGCAGGCGACAACAGGGAAGATATCGGTGCGCGGCAGGCGCCGTCCTGCCCGGGCGGATTCCTGCATCAGATCAGGTCGGGCGATACCCTCTACGCGCTTGCGAGCAGGTTTGGGACAACGGTCGACGCCATCTTAAGAGCCAACCCGGGAACGGATCCGGCCTCACTACGTGTCGGGCAGCTTCTCTGTATCCCGACCGCTGCAGTTCCCGGCCGTCCTCCGGTTCCACCTCCCGGCCGCCCACCGACTGCAGCGTGTCCTGGCGGTTTCCTTTACCAGATCAGGGCCGGCGATACCTTTTACGCGATCGCGCGTACACATGGAACGACTGTCGACGCTCTCAGGAGGGCCAACCCGAGGGTGAACCCGAACAGCCTGCGAGTTGGCCAGCTCATCTGTATCCCGACCGCCCTTCCTGCGGGCGTGCCCTCGCAGCCGGCATGTCCTGCCGGGGCGACCCCCTACATCATCCGAAGGGGCGACACCTTCTACAGCATCGCCCGGCGCTTTCGAGTAAGCTTGCCCGCCCTAACCAGGGCCAACCCGGGGGTGAACCCCGGCAGGCTACAGATCGGGCAGCTGGTGTGCATTCCTCCACGCGCGGGTAGGTGAAATCAACGCTGCGGCGCAGCGGACTATGGTAGTCTTCGCGGGGCTCCGCTCCGGCGGAGTCTCTCTGCTTTGGCGGCGGCCGGCAGGAGGAAGTCGTTGGCTTCGGGCGAAGATACCCCATGCTGAAACCGGCCGAAACATATCGACGCGGCGTCATGGGGGTGTGATGGATTGGCGATCGATCCGCAACTGATCGAGGTGAGCAGCTGCCTTGTGGATGACTACTATCCTCTGGTTGACTCCGAGAAATGGTGCGTGGCTGCGATATGCGCATCGGAGCACAACTGTGCCGATGGGATTGGGCAGATGGAGCGGCATAACGAGACCGATGAAGTATTCGTGTTGATGAGGGGCGAGTCTGTTCTGTTTGTCGCAACCGGGCAGTGTGAATGTGGTATTGGCAGGATAAGCAATGTCAAAATGGATTCCCTGCGAGTCTACAATGTCAAGAGGGGCGTGTGGCATGCTTGCGCGCTCGGCTCTGACGCTGTGGTTCTGGTGGTCGAGAACAGCGGCACCGGAAGAAGCAATTCCGACTACGCTCAGCTGACGACGGGCCAGCGCAGACTGGTTATGGATGCATGCGCCGGGCTGACCGGGCCCACAAAAGTGTAGCGGTGGAAGATGAGTATACGGAGGAACTGACGTGGCATTGGCACAGATGGAATACGCAGCTAGAAGAGGAATCGCGCTGGACCAGGAACCCCAGCGGCAACGCCGGCAACGATCCATGGTGTTCGCATTGCTTTCAGTGGCCTATTTCATGTCTTTTGTACAGCGAGTCGCTTTGTCGGTAGTGGCGGCCGAACTCGCGGAGGAACTTCACATCGGCACGGTCGAGCTCGGGCTTATGTCATCAGCTTTCTTCGTGGCGTATGCGGCGGCCCAGCCGGTGGTGGGCATACTATCGGACCTGTTCGGGCCTATGATCGTGGTCTCCTGCTGTTTGTGCTTGGGCACAATCGGCACGTGGATGTTCGCTGCCTCACGCAGCATGACCACTGCCTTTGCCGGCAGGATACTGATAGGAGCCGGGCTATCAGGCATCTTCATCCCAGGCGTCAAGGTGATAACCATGCTGTACGATGCTGACAAGTTCGCGTCGGTTAACGGCCTGTTCCTCGCCTTAGGTAATGCCGGAGCCGTACTGGGCACAGCCCCCATGGCCTGGCTGGCATCTGCCGCGGGCTGGCGCTGTTCGTTTGCGATTATCGGAGTGCTGTTAACTGCCTTGACCGTGCTATGCTGGGCCATGTCCAGGGCCCAGAGGCCGCAGGCGACGGATGGGAATCCGGGCGGCCCGAGGCGGGGCGCCGGCCGGACCCTTGGAACGCTCAGGGTATTTCTGCATGACCGTAATCTCTGGCTGATGAGCTTGTTCATGTTTGCTAGGTATGGATCGCAGACTGCTTTCCAGGGTCTGTGGGGGATTCCACACATCATGAGCATATACCAGGTCAGCCGCGAGCAGGCGGCCGCTGCCGTGATGATGATCGGCTTAGGGTACATCATCAACGCTCCCCTGGTCGGCCGGCTTGCGGATCGTCTGTCGCGGCTCGGCGGCGACGCATTTCGGGCCAGGCGGGCCATTCTGGCTTGCACTACCGGGGCCTACGCTCTGACCTGGATTCCGATTGTACTTCTTCCAGGACGGCTCAGCATGGGGGCGCTCTATGTCCTGCTTTTCACGATGGGACTGGGGGCTAGTTCAGGGGGGCTGGGGTTCGCCATCGTAAAGGATCAGTATCCCCCGGAGGCAGCCGGCTCGGCCACGTCTGCTGTCAACATCATGTCGATCATCGGCGCGTCCGCGATTCCACCGATTGTCGGAGTTCTGATACACAAGGCCAGTGAGGCAGGGGCGGGGATCGGCGCCGTGTACGGGGTCTCACTCTGGCCATGCCTTGTCGCCGGCGTTTGCGCGTGGCTGGCTGCTATGCTCTTGAGGAACGATTCCGCGCTCACAGACTTTCGAAAATTCTCGAATGTTAATACGATACGGCAGGATATTCTGTAGTGGCCAGCTTGACCTATGCACTTCCTGACTGTTATATTTAATCTACACGGAGCATAGGCAGACGACTGCGGATTCAACAGGGCAACGTTACATCTCCCCGTGATGGTAGGTATGTGCGTAGACCTTTGGGCTGCGCGCTCGTCCCCTGGGGGTACGGGCTTAACATATCAACTACATCTTGAGAAATGGGGGAGAGTACTGGTGTCCATCAAGAAGAAGCGCGTCTTCATTCTTGCGGCGTGTGCTGCGCTCTGCCTTGGTCTGTTTGCGCAGGGAAGCGCCGCTGAGAAAGTCGTGAAACTCGGGTGGGTTGGGTCTCTCACAGGCGACCAGGCGATCTGGGGGCAGTGCGAGCTGAACACGGTCAAGATGATGGCCGAGGAGCTCAACGCGGCCGGCGGGTTGCTCGGCGCCAAGGTCGAAGTAGTTGGATATGATCACAGAGGAGACGCCATGGAGTGCGTGAATGCCGTGAGGCGTCTCACCAGCCAGGACAAGGTCGTGTGCATCATAGGGCCTAACGCCAGTGGACACGCGATCCCCATCGCCTCGGTGCTCGAGGAGATGAAGGTGCCCGACATCGCCACAGTGGCGACTAACCCCAAGGTTACTGTGGTAGACGGCAAGGTCAAACCGTTCAACTTCAGAGTATGCTTCATCGATCCCTACCAGGGAGCCGTCGCAGCCGGCTTCGCTTACGATGTCCTCAAGTTCACAAAGGCCGCCGTTCTCTATGATGTGGCGGATGACTACTCCCAGGGTCTGACGGAGTTCTTCATCAAGACCTTCACGGAAAAGGGCGGCAAGATCGTCGCCAAGGAAGCTTTCAAGTTCGGCGACACCGACTTCAGGCCCCAGCTTTCCAAGATCAAAGCAGCCAATCCCGAGATCATCTTCATGCCCTACTTCTTCAAGGAAGTGGCCTTGAGCTCCAATCAGGCGAGAGAGCTCGGCATCAAGGCGACACTGATGGGCGGCGACGGATGGCCGTCGGAGATACTGATCCAGATGGCCAAAGACGCGGTGCACGGCAGCTATGTTGTGAACCATCTGGACTTCGACGATCCCGAGGTTCAGGATTTCAAGACGAGATACACGGCAAAGTACAAGCGCGCCGTAGAGCTCAACGGATTCTTGGCGCACGACGCTTTTCTGATGTTCGTGGACGCCGCCGAGAGGGCCAACAGCCTCAATCCTGTCGCTATCAGAGACGCTCTGGAGAGCACGGATATCAAGGGCATAACCGGCAACATCAGGATCAACCCCGCGACGCATAACCCAGAGGGCAAGGAGGCGGCCATCATCAGGATCATGGACGGCAACTACGTGTTCCAGCAGAAGTACGCGCCGTGATGGTGATGGTCATAACGTCCTAAGCGCTTGAGGCGCGCCGGTGCGGCGCAGAAGAGCGGCGGGCTGCCGCCGCGAAAGCGCCCACCGGCGCGCGTCATGTTCCGTGCGCTATTCGGCGTCAGGGGGGAGGTCCAAGATGGCACAGTTTCTTCAGCAGATGATAAACGGGCTGTCTATTGGGAGCGTCTACGCGCTGATGGCTGTCGGATACTCGCTGGTCTATTCGATCATGAGCTTCAGCAACTTCGCCCACGGCGGCGTGATCATGCTCGGGTCTTACTTCGGGTTTTACCTCCTCACGCTCGCACACTGGGCTTTTCCGGCGGCTTTCGTGGGCGCCGCCCTATGCTCTGCGGGTCTTGCGGTGATTGTGGAGCGAGTGGCATATAGACCTCTGCGGCTGCGAAACGCGCCCTTTCTCTACTTCATCATCTCCGCCATGGGCGCTTCCATATTCCTCGAGAACTTCGTAGTGGCCACGATAGGCCCGACTTTCAGAACATACCCGACTGTTTTGCCGCGTGCGCCCATCGAGATTGGCTCCGTATACATCGGGCGCCTCGATATCATGATCTTTATCATTTCAGCGGTGTGTTTGGCGCTTTTGGTCTATTTCCTAGACCGAACCAAAGTGGGCAAGGCTGTTCAGGCCACTGCCCACAATGCACGGGCCGCCAAACTCATGGGGATCAACACTGATCTTGTCATCACCCTGGTGTTTGCCATAGGCGGGCTTCTGGCGGGCGTGGCCGGAGTAATGTTCGGCATGAAGTACACCGTGTACCCACAGATGGGCGGCATAACCATCAAGTCCTTCATCGCGGCCGTATTCGGAGGGCTCGGAAGCCTTCCGGGCGCGGTCATAGGTTCCCTGATTCTTGGCATCATGGAGACCCTCATCTCGGGCTACTTCTCATCGCAGTTCAGAGACTTGATCTCGTTCACTCTGCTCATCGCGGTGCTTGTCTTCCGGCCTATGGGTCTGATGGGCAAAGCCACCGAGGAAAAGGCATAGGAGGGACGGCTGTGAACTGGTTCTACATCAAGGGAATACTGATGCTCGCGGGCATGAACCTCATGGCCGTTCTGGGGTTGTCCCTGCTGACGGGGTTCACGGGCCTGTTCTCCTTCGGCCATGCTGGCTTCATGGCTCTGGGCGCTTACGCCGCAGCCTGGGCCGGAGTGCGTATGGGGCTCCCGTTTCTAGTGGCTCTGCTCGTCGGGGGCCTGTTTGCCGGCCTGGTGAGCCTGCCTATCGGCCGGCTGACCCTGAATCTCAAGGGGGACTACTTCTGCATCGCCACACTGGGATTTGGCGAGGCAATACGTCTGATCCTCGACAATGTGCAGACGTTTGGGGGCGCACGCGGGTGGCCCGGTATCCCGATACGGACTGAGCTTTGGAATGTGGCGCTGATATGTGTTGCAGCGACATTGTTCATGGTGCGCCTTGTCAACTCAAGGCACGGCCGGAACATGATTGCTGTGCGCGAAGAGGAACTGGCGGCCAAGACCGTGGGCATCGACACGTTCAAGTACAAGATGCTGTCGCTCTTTGTGAGCGCAGTGTACGCCGGGATCGCAGGCGGCATGATGGGTTACTACACCGGGTTTCTGCAGCCCAAGATGTTCGGGATGGCGAGATCCACCGAGCTCACCATAATCGTGATTTTCGGCGGTATAGGCAGTGTATCCGGAAGCGTTCTGGGGTCAGTACTGCTTACCGCGCTTCCCGAGATACTCCGGACCTTCGCCATATGGCGACTAGTTGTGTATGGCGCGGCAGTCATCTTCATCATGATCAGCCGGCCCGAGGGCCTGATGGGCGGCAGAGAGATAACACTTGAGGCGATCCGACGCCTCGTGCGCGGGAGACGAGCCGAAGCTGAAGCAGGGGCTGGGGCTGGAACCGGGGTCGGGGAGGTGCGCCGATGAATATCCTTGAAACGCACGACTTAACCAAGACTTTCGGAGGGCTGACTGCTGTCGAAGATGTCAGTTTCGGTGTGCGGAGGGACTCGATATCCGGCCTGATTGGCCCGAACGGCGCCGGCAAGACTACGGTTTTCAACTTGATCACAGGCATCTACAAGGTCACAGCAGGCCAGGTAGTGTTCGACGGAAAGCCCATTCACAATGTCGATCCGCACAAGATAGCGCAGGCGGGCATCACCCGCACTTTTCAGAACATCCGCCTCTTCAAGCGGCTGTCGGTCTACAACAACATCCTCACAGCCTGCCATGGCCTGGCCGGCTACAGCGTGGCCGATTCCACTTTCGGAACAAGACGCTACCGCGAGCAGGAGGAGCAGCTCAAGCGTGAAGCGTCTCGCCTGATGGACGTCATGGGATTGGCCGAGTGGCGCGACAAGCAGGCTGTCAGCTTGCCCTACGGTGTGCAGAGGCGACTTGAGATCGCCCGGGCACTAGCAGTCAGGCCGCGCCTGCTCCTGCTGGATGAGCCGGCGGCGGGCATGAACCCGGACGAGACTCGCCAGCTGATGACGCTGATCTCGAGGATACGCGACGAGTTCGGCTGCACGATACTGGTGATAGAACACCGCATGGACCTGATCATGGGGATTTGCGAGAACATTGTGGTTCTCAACTTCGGGCGAAAGCTAACAGAAGGATCGCCTCGCACCATACAGAGCGACCCCCAGGTCATCCAGGCATATCTGGGCGAGGGGGTGAACGCCGGTGCTTGAGGTTGAGAACCTGCACGTTCATTACGGCGGCATACATGCCCTCCGAGGCGTCAGCATATCGGTGGGCCAAGGTGAGATCGTGACTATCATCGGCGCCAATGGAGCGGGTAAGTCCACGCTGCTGAACGCCATTTCAGGGATTGTGAAAACCAGCGAAGGCGCCATGACCTTCAAGGGATCGCCTCTGCCCACAGCATCCTGCGCCATTGTCAAGCAGGGTATCTGTCAGGTGCCGGAGGGAAGGTTGGTCTTCGCCAACTTGACCGTACTCGACAATCTGATGCTCGGAGCATACCTGCGCCACGACCACAAGGCGATCAAGAGCGACCTCGACCGCGTCTATGAGCTGTTTCCAAGGCTCCGCGAGCGCGCAGGTCAGATGGCCGGTACGCTCTCAGGCGGCGAACAGCAGATGCTGACCATAGGCCGCGGCCTAATGAGCGACCCAGAGTTGGTGCTCCTGGACGAGCCGTCGCTTGGGCTTGCTCCCATACTGGTAGAGACAATATTCCAGGTGATTGAAGACATCAGGAAGGCCGGCAAGACGCTCCTGTTGGTCGAGCAGAACGCCCACAAGGCGCTTTCCACCGCCGACCGCGCTTATGTACTGGAGCAGGGGCAGATCGTGAAATCGGGTAACGCTCGCGAGCTCCTAGACGACCCGTCGATACAGGAATCGTATCTTGGGGTGAAGCAGTAGCCCACCCAGGGCTGCGGTCGCTAGCTCCCTGGCTTGCATGCCAGTCTGTCTGCGCAGGGGATGCCGGGTTTTGGGCCCGGCGACTCCTGCGCGTTTTCGTCAAGATCGCGGCCCGGGAGGAATCCGCCCTGCAAGAACGGAACTCCCTAGGGACAGGCGCATGTACGTCAGTACCGTGACCTGCGGGCGTAAGTGGATAGGGAGGGCTGAACAAGGAGATTGAGACGTTCAGATAGACATGGTCGTAGGCAGAATGCGAGTCTCCGGAATGGGCGAGGACGATATGAGTGCCGCGCGGAGGCGCTGCCGCAGTACGAGGGGTTCTTCGCGGAATTCTATGACATACTGCACTCATCGTACGACGCGGACCTCAACATGTACCTGGGCTTGGCAAGAGAGCACGGTGATCCAGTGCTGGAACTAGGCTGCGGTACGGGTAGGCTCTTGATTCCGTTGGCTGCGGCGGGGCATACGATAACTGGAATTGACCTGTCCCGCGATATGCTGACCAGGTGTCAGGAGAAGCTCGACATAGAGGGAAAGGCAACAGCAGAGCGGGTCTCGCTAGTGCAGGGCGACATCCGCCGATTCGAGCTTGGCCGCAAGTTCAACCTGATAATGGCTGCCTGCAATACGATACTTCACTGCACTGCCACACAAGACCTGCTGGCTGTGTTTGCGACAGCGCGTAAGCACCTTGCGCCTGGCGGAGTGTTCGTGGTTGACTTCTGCATACCCAATGTCAAGTCCATGATCGAGTCGGGCGGGGAGGAGGAAGTGTTCGAAGTCATTCACCCTGTGCGCGGCACTCGGATAGTGGATACATACAAGGCTACCTTCGATTTTGTCAGGCAGATTGAGACCGTCGATACCCGCCTAGAGGAGTGGGATGGGCACTCGCTTATCAGGTCAGCCTGTGCTCGGTCTCAGCGAGGCATATACTTTCCACGAGAGGTGGCACTTGCCCTGAGGTTCAGCGGGTTCAAGGTCGCCAAAACGTGGAAGGGCTATCGCCGAGGTCCGCTAGTCCAAACAAGCAGGGATATTGTGTGCATCTGCAAGGTCAACACTTCTACGCCGCCCTCGGAACCGCCGTCGCGGCCGTCCTCCGAGCGCCCGCAATAGCCGGGCGGTCCGTTCCTGTGCGCAAAAAGGAAGCAGTTGCAGAAGTCGTGATTGCGAACCTATCCCCATGGACACGGGCGATTTCTCCCGTGTCTCTTGAAGGAATCCCCGTATGGTTGGAGAATCCGAAAATGTACGTAAACGGAAGCGTTTCCAGCAGCCCACTGCGGCTGGAGATAGTGTTGGTCCCCAGATCCGACTGTCGGGCGATGGACGAATGCCGAGGCATGTCGTGCCGGACCGAGTGGGAACGGAGGTTGGCGGTAGGCAATGGAACACGGCTGCGCCGCGTACTTGGCCCCTGTCATGCTGGGGGGCATGGATTACGACAAACACTCATGGGTTGCGCAGATACAAGGCTGGCTGGCATCCCTTCCCGGCGACTCTCAGCTACCGGCAGGGGCATTCTGCGAGTTGATGCGCGAAGCTTTTGAGGCTGACAGAGCTGGGATGTACCTGAAAAGCCTCTCGATTCTCAGCAAGGCTGAGCGACTCCTGGCCGATTGCGACGCGCTCGATTCCTTCGTCTACGCGATGGGGGGCACTCCGCGCAGGATTCCGACTGATCCCGGCGGCGGCCCGCGGAACACGCAACCCGGCCCCACCGGGGGAGGCGGCACGAGCTCGGGTAACCCGTGCGACTCCATGAATGATGATACGTGTTCGCAGTGTATCGGCGGCTTGTGCCTTTACGGCATTCTGAATGCAATATGCGGAGGCGGGTGCTCATAAGCCGGTCTGGCCCTGCCGCCAATTTCCATGGGAAGGAGAATCGTTGTGGAGTTGCCCGATCCGGTCCCGATCACGCAGGATTTCGATGAACCCATGCACGTGCCCGAGCCCGAATCCGACCCAGGCCAGGATGCCTGCAGCGCAGGCACTACCGCGGACATTGGCGCCGTCCAAAGCAAACTGGACCAGCTCATCGCCATGTTCGCCGACAAGATCCAGTACGATGACCAGAAGGAAAAGGCCTTCGCCAGGCTGTATGATGAACTCGACTCTTTCAAGCGTGACTTTGTGGAGCGCCGGATGAAAGAGGCCTACACCGATCTGATTCTGCTTTACGACAACATTAAGAACTATACCGGCGACGACGACGTTATGAGGGAAGAAGGCGCTCTCGCGCGAAGGTACCTTGGCTATGTAATGGAAGAACTCACCGAGGTGCTGGCACGGCGTGGGATAGAACCCATTGTTGCGGGCCCAGGCGTGGGCCCGGCGCAGTGCGGTTTTGATCCGCAGCTTCAGCGAGCCATACGCACGGTGCCCGCCGAATGCCACGGCGAGGATGGATGCGTGGTCCGCGTGGTGAAGGACGGGTTTACAAAGGACGGTAAGGTGTTCCGCCCACAATCGGTGATCGTGGCACGCTGGACGGAGCCTCCGAGCCCTCGAGGAGGCGATGTGTAGTGTCTCGTGCAATTGGAATCGATCTTGGCACTACGTTTTCGGCTATCGCTGTGCTCAACGAGTTTGGGAAGGCCGAGATAATCCCGAACGCGGAAGGAGAGCGCGTCACTCCATCTGTTGCGTACTTCGGCGACGATGACTCTGTGGTGGTCGGTACAGTCGCCAAGAATTCTGCCGTGAGCGATCCGTACAATGTGGTAGAGTTCATCAAACGGCAGATGGGCAATGCCGACTACGTGTTCACCCACGGCGATGCCGAATACGGCCCGGAACAGATTTCGGCGCTCATACTCAAGAAGCTCAAGCAAGACGCTGAAAGGCTGCTCGGCGAGGCGGTCAACGATGCGGTGATCACGGTGCCAGCCTACTTCGACGATGCACGCAGGCGCGCCACGATAAACGCGGGCAAGATAGCCGGCCTTAACGTGCTCCGCATAATCAATGAGCCCACGGCGGCGGCTTTGGCCTACGGGCTTACCAATGCGTCAGAGCAGCGGATAATGGTATATGACCTGGGAGGCGGCACGTTCGACGTGACCGTCATGGACGTGGCCAGAGGCGAGATCACGGTCGTCGCCACTGACGGCGACCACATGCTGGGCGGCAATGACTTCGACGACCAGATAATGCTCTACGTGAACGATGCCTTCAAACGGGAACACGGAGTCGACCTACTTCGGGAGGTGGAGGTCCAGCAAGATCTGCGTCAGCGCGCGGAGGCAGCCAAGAAGACGCTGTCTTCTCGTCCATCGGCCAAGATCAGCATGAGCGCCTCCGGTAGGCGGCTGACGGTCGAACTTACGCGGGAGCAATTCGAACAGATGACCGGTCACCTTCTCGAGCGCACCAAGATGCTTGTCGAGTCGGTGATGAGCGAGGCCAAAACGGGATGGGGCCAGGTTGACACCGTGCTCTTGGTGGGAGGATCCACGCGCATGCCCATGGTGCCCCAGATGATCGAGCGCATGTCGGGCAGGGCCCCGAGCCGGGCCATCAACCCCGACGAGGCCGTGGCCATGGGCGCAGCGGTGCAGGCCGGCATCCTCATGGCCCAGAAGGGCGACGCCGCGATACTTGCTACCGCTGAAGGGCGCAGGCTTGCCAATACTCGAGTGACTGATGTGACGAGCCACGCTTTTGGGATCGTGTTGATGGATGATCGTACGAAAACCGAATACAACCAGGTGATGATCGCCAAGAACACGCCGATTCCCCACGAGGTGCATGACCATTTCTATACGATTTCCAACAACCAGGAGCGCGTCAGGTTCGTAGTGCTTCAGGGGCAGGACCGCGATCCGGCCAACTGCAATACCATCGGCGAGACTGAACTCGAGTTCGACAGGCCCAAACCCAGGGGCTATCCTGTGCGGGTGACGTACCAGTATGACGCCAACATGGTGATGCACTGCTATATGGAGGATGAAAAGACCGGTCGCATTGCCGAGTTACATATTTCGCAGTCCGGCAGGATGAGCGACCGCGAAGTTGAGGCCAAGAAGCGGCTCATGGACCGGGTAAAGGTAGACTGATCAGGGGAGCAGAGGAGCGGGAGATGGCAAAGGGCGCTATACACAGAGTCTGGGCCGACTACGACGTGACTTACGGCGGGCGTCGGGGCATCATGATTCACGCCTCAATGGCAGTTACCGAACGCAGAAGAGCTCAGTCGGAGCAGGTACTAGTGATCTACTGGTTCTACTACACCGACGGCAAGCCGGTGCCCGGCGTTTCCAGCGAATTCACCGATAGCGGCGGGAACGCCTGCGCCTATGAGAGTGTTGATACTCCATATCCATCTACAGGCTACGATGATTTCTCGGTGTTCGTTCCCTATGAGGCGCTGAGCCATCAAGGGTCCGGGTCGTTCAGCGCGTATGCCAACGCAGCCTTGTTCGAAGGCGACACCGTCATAGCCTGGGCGCCTAGGGTGCTGTCGTTCACGTTGACTATGCAGGACGTTCATGAGCACGAGAAGGGCGGGCAAACGGGGCCCCAACGCACAACCAGGACCACCACTACTACGACTAGCCCGGATACGGGCGGCTCACGCGGTTTCGGCGGCCAGTCGCCTGCACAAAGATACCGTCGGATGTTCGGCATACCGCCCGGCGCAAGCCCGGCTCAGATCAAGCAGATTTTGGACCGCGAGTATCAGAAGTACAGAGCGCGGGTGAATAGCCCTGACCTTTCGGCCAGGCAGGAGGCTGACCGAATGATTGTGGAGATAGGCAAGGCCCGGCAGGCGTTGCTGCCGCACTAGAAGGGGGAGGCGGACCCATGAAGGCAGTTGGAATCGACCTTGGCACTACGTTTTCGGCTTTGGCTGTGCTGAACGATTATGGCAATCCCGAAATCGTGCCGAACAGGGAGGGCGAGCGCATCACGCCGTCGGTGGCGCTGTTCGATGCGGAGAACCAGGTCACTGTGGGGGCGATTGCCAAGAACACCGCGGTAAGCGATCCGGAGAACGTGGTCGAGTTCATCAAGAGGCAGATGGGCAACCCGGACTTCGTTTTCGTCCACAGCGGCAGGGAGTTCCGCCCGGAAGACATCTCTGCGATGATCATCAAAAAGCTGAAGGCCGATGCCGAGACGCTTCTCGGCGCCGAGCTTCCCAGCGCAGTAATAACAGTGCCGGCCTATTTCGACGACGCCCGCAGGCAGGCTACCATGAATGCGGGAAGAATCGCTGGGTTCAACGTGCTCGGGATAGTGAACGAACCTACAGCGGCGGCGCTGGCCTACGGCATGAGCAACCCCGATGTTCGTCAGCGGATCCTCGTGTACGACTTGGGCGGCGGCACCTTCGACGTGACGCTTATGGAAGTGACGGAGGGCAAGATCCGCGTGCTTGCCACCGACGGCGACCATCAGCTGGGCGGCAAGGACTTTGACGACAAGATAATCATGTACTGCAACGACGAGTTCAAGCGCGAGCACGGCATCGACCTTCTTGACGACCTTGAGGCTCTGCAGGACTTGCGCCAGCGGGCCGAGTCGGCCAAGAAGACTCTCTCGTCCAGAGACTCAGCCAAGATCACCATAAGCGCCCAGGGAGCGAGGCTCACTGTAGAGATGGCCCGCAAGCAGTTCGAGGAGATGACCGCAGAGTTGCTTGTACGTTCGGAAATGCTCCTGGATGCGGTGATGGGGGCGGCGGAACTAGGGTGGGCCGATGTCGATCAGGTGCTCCTGGTCGGGGGCATGACTCGCATGCCGGCGGTTATGGAGATGATTCGCAGGGTGAGCGGTAAGGAGCCCACTCTATCAGTCAACCCAGACGAAGCAATCGCCCTGGGGGCAGCCATATATGCCGGCATCATACTGGCCGGTCGGGGCGATCCTGAGGTGGTATTGAGCGAAGCAGGGCGCCGGCTGCGCGATACCGTAATCGAGGACGTCACGAGCCACAGCTACGGTGTGCTGCTTGTCGACTCCAAAACAGGGAGCGACATCAATGAGATAATGATCGCCAAGAACTCCCCCATCCCGGCCGCGCGGACCGCCACGTACTACGTACATGAAGATGGGCAATCGTGCGTGGAACTCGTGGTGCTGCAGGGCGAAGATAGAAACCCGGCCAACTGCAATGAGATCGGCAGGGTGGTGTTGCCGCTCGGCGGCTCGAAACCCCGCAATTACCCCATAGAAGTAACCTACGAGTACGACGTCAACATGATAATGCATGCGACCATCAAGGATCCGCAGACGGGGGCCCAAAAGTCGCTCCAGATTACGCAGCAAGGACGGCTGACCAACGCAGAGGTTGAGGAAAAGCGGGAGACCATGCAAGAAGTCGAGGTAGTTTAATGGAGGCAGGGGCAGGGACGGAGCGGGGCGCACGTACCCGGGCGCTTTACGAGCAACTGCTGGCGCCCGTGGCCCGGCAAGTCGACGCGGAACTGACGAATGAAGGGCACAACCTTCCGGCTGAACTGCGCGACATGTACGACTACGCTGTCGGCGGCGGTATGAGATTCAGGCCGTGCCTGATGTACCTGGCGTACCTTGTGTGTAGTGCGGGCATGGGCGGGGAGTGCGGGCGTGATGGAGGCGATGGCTGCGGCAGCTGCATTGGCCTCGATAACCTGATTCAGCTTGCGTCAGCTGTGGAGTTGCTCCACAAAGCGTCGTTGGTTCACGACGACCTCATCGACGGCGACACTCTTCGCAGGGGGCGGCAGTCGTTTCACGAGGCATTCGGGAGCGAGCGCGCCGTAGTAATGGGTGACTTGCTAGTGGCAATGGCTCACGATGTGGTTGAGCGGATGCGTTCGGTCTTGCCGACCGGAGTGTACTCCCAAATCCGCTCCCGGTTCAACAAGGCCCATATCGACCTGTGCCGAGGTGAGTTGCTGGAGTTGGTCGCTTCGCTTTGCGAGCGCGCTCTGGCACGCGATTACGTGGATAGGGTGATCGAAGGAAAGACCGCGTCGCTGATGGAGCAGTCGATGGCCATGGGGGCGATCATCGCGGGCGCGCCCGCGGCTCGTGTGGATGCCTTGGCACGCTACGGACGGTGCATGGGGTTCGTGTTCCAGACTATCAATGATATAAACAACCTGACAGGGTTCGACCTAGGCGTCAAGGGGCAGGCCATGACAGACCTGGCGCTGGGCCGTGTGGGATACCCTGTTCTGGGCCTTGCGATGATCGCGGGCGCTGAAGAGACTGGCCTCTTTGCACGGGCCCCGGGGATTAGGCGAGTTGAGGGCTCGGGCGACGCCCTGCGTGAGCTGGTTCAGGGGGGGCAGCTGTGCGTGTGGCTCGAGGGGATAATATGCGAATATGCGGGCCGAGCGCGACAGGCGCTGGAGGCCCTGCCGGAATGTGGCGCGCGCGACGCCCTGGACGCGATAGGACGCGAGATGTTCGAATCGTGGTTCTGGAATCCCGAAGCGCGCGTCGATAGCCTGGGAGGCGGATGCAGTGAAGAGTCTCCGCCCGCTAACTGAGTCGGCCCTTGCCGCGGCTGTGTGTGTAGTTGTGTGGGCGCTGTCACTGGGTATTCCGGGGCTGGGGGGCTATGTGAGATACATGACGCCGAGCTTTATCGCGATCGTGGGAGCGCGCCACGGAGCGAGATGGTCGCTGGCGGCGTGCGCAGTGGCGAGCGCCGGTGTAGCGATCACGCTGGGGCCGACCCAGTTCCTCATCTGCCTCCTTCTGGGCGCCCCCATGGCGGTGCTTCTTCCCATGATGAACCGGCGCGCCAAGCCTGCGCCCTGGTGGGCGCTGACGTCAGTCATCTACGCCGTGGCCGTTACAGTTCTGGGCTGCGGGTTGGCCGCGCTCTACGGTGCAGGACTTCGCGACTATGGGTCGGCGACTGCGTCAGCCAACTACGCTGCTTTGGGCGGCATGTGGGCTCGGCTAGGCGTGGAGCGGAGCGAGCTTGCCGCGTTCGCCGGCCGATCAGCGTGGGTCATCGTCCCGGGAGTCGGCGTCGTCAGCGGAGTCATGATGTACATGATCAACGTAGTACCGTATAGAATCGGCCTCAGAACCCTCGACCGGACGCGCCGCCGGTAGCGCCGGCCCTTGCGCCTCCGGCGGTCGCAGCCTGTGCAAATGCCGATAGATCCACATCGGCAGATGATATCCGCACCATGGCTTGTCCAGGCTGAATAGTTATCCCCGCCATGTCCAGCGACCTTAGCGCCCCGCGGCTTGCCTGAACGAGATCGATCGTTATCACGCCGCGACCCAGGTAGCTTACGCCCTGGGGCAGGCGCGAGGAGATCCGGTTGATGAGCACATCCATAGGACCGGTTCCCAGCCCCATCGGACCGGATACACGCACTGTCAGGCTGGCGCCGCGCGCGGCGACCACCTCTACTCGGAAAGACGGATGAATGGGCACAGGCGCGCGGACGGTAGTGTCGACAACCACTACCCCTTGTTCGAATCTCAGACCCCTCACAACGAACTCGGGAGACGATGCAACGCTGGCCACGACCTGCTTCACTTCCCGATCGTCCACAGCAAGCACCAGCGACTCCATTAGCATCTCAAGCTCACTCCTTTCGGGTTCTCGCGCTCAGCAGGCGCCTTACCCGGGCGTCCAGCCCGAGCAGGATGATGTTCTCTACTATGGGGCGATAGCGGTGCAGCGTCAGCTGCGACAACGCGTTGCGCGCTTCCACATTGCATCGGGCGATCACGTACGACAGGGCATCTCCCGTGCCGCGCGAGAGCTCAGCGGAATCTTGTTCTGCCATCATGCAGGCGCGCAGGCCGTTAAAAGCCCCGCGTCTCACGTCGCGCGGTAAGTCCTCCAGGCAGTCGCCTAGATAGACCATGCGACCCACGGCTCGGCCCAGGCGCGCCAAGGATACACAACCCTCATCCAGGCCGGCCAGAATGCCTGTGTACGCCAACACGTGCGCAAGCCCGTCGGCCGTGGGCGCGGTGAGTTCGTCGAACGTGATACTTCCCGGCGCGGCGCTTGCCTCAGCTTCCAGCTCGGCCAGGCGATCGTCTGCCTGCAGCAGCGGGGCGATATCGAAAGAGCGCTCAGCGAGAACATGCCGGGCCTTGGCAAACTGTCGGCGGCCCATGGCTCTGGCCGGGCGGGCTAGGAGCGATCCGTCGCGCACCGAGTCCAGGCTCTTCAGTTCTGCCATGCACACTGTGAGCGCAGCGCCCAGCGACATGAAGTCCTCATGCTCACTGATAATGGCGAACCTGCGGAATGCCGACACAGGGCAGAAAGTCCTCCGAAAAGACGGGTCGGGGTCTGCCTGAGCCGACATGAGCAGGACTAGCAAAGTAGACTCGAAATTGGTGAGCGCGCGGCAGAGTGTGCCGTACTCCCGTGCAAGCGCGAAACAAAGCCCACAGTAGTGGGCTGTGTAGTGATGGCTTTGCCTGAGTGTAAGGTCGAGCTTCTGAGGCCTTACATATCCAAACAACCGGGCACTCTCCCGCCGACGTGATCTGCTTCCCATCGAGAGTTTTCTCCCTGCCGACCGCTTGTTCCTCCATAGTCGGCGGGATCCGGATGATAGAGCAAGAAGCACCTGGGCATGACTAGCCGTTCGGCCCGGTGGTCGAGGCGGGCGAGCCTGGAGGAGGCGCAGGGCACACCAGGATCGTGCCGGGGGCTATTGTCCTGGGATCCGTTATCCCGTTCATGGCGAGTATCTCGCGCATCCTTTCGTCAGTAGCCCTGCCGTAGAGGCGTTTGGCGATCACCGCCACCGACTCGCCCGGCGCCACTGTTACGGTTACAGTGCCGGGCGCGCCGGGCTCGGCAGTGGGCCGCGAGGCATTGCCCTGGGCAGTGGCTTGCTGGGCCTGAGGGGTGCGCTGCGGCGTAGCCGGCAACTTAGCCTCAGGCGTAACCTTGGGCCGTGGTTCTGCCTGTGGCTCAGGCCCGGCCTGCAGCTGGGGATGAGCCTGCAACTCAGCTCGGGGCTCAGGCTGTGGTTGGGCTGCGAGCTGTTCTACCCGGCTGCGCGGCGTCCAAATCTGTGCCGCCAGAGCGATTGCGGCGATGATCAGGGCGATGGAAGCGAGGCGCAGGGCCAGTGATGTGTCGTTGCTCGGGCGCTGGAGCAGCCAGCGCAATCTGCGCAGCCAGGTCATGGGCGAGAGCTTGGCACACTGGCGCAGTCCGTCACCGGCTTGCCTGCGCGACGCCTGGGCCGCCGACCCAGACAGCGACTGCCCTGAGGATTCGCCGACGGGATCAAACATGTAGTACCCTGGGAATGGCAGCAGCGTTTCTCCGTCCATGTAGAAGAACGACGCCTGTTGCCTCACTGCATCGACGATCAGCGCAACCCCTGCTCCCAAAGGTGAGAGCGACTTATGCACCATGGCGTCCTCTTCGGACGCCGACACGCCCGAGCCAGAGTGTGTGTGGAACCATCCTATGATCTCTCTGCCTGCGTGTGAGGCCTTGGCCTCCCGGCGCAGGTTGTCAGACAGGGCAATTAGGAGTCCCGGAGGTTCTGCCCTGAGCGGGACGTCCGGCAACTCCACTGTGTCGGACACCATGATGATGATTCCATCACTATCACTGGTCAGCCTGCCCACGAGAAGCCCGGCGCGGTCAGCCTGCTGTGAGCCTGCACTGCCCGTCTTGCCCAGTAGGCCTTCGATTACTGCACGACTCGCCATCACCCTGGACGGCATGCCCCGGGTCTGTACCCTCTCGATCAATGCGATCACCATCCAGACTTCCTATACCGATACACCGATAAGTTAATTCGCACTTGTTGTTGGATTTTCCTTGCGACGCGGCGATTGGTTGCACAGGCTGATAGTTCTCCTATTCACTAGTGAGTTGGAGGAAGGACAGGGAGGGCCTCGAAACGAATACGTCATGCAGCTGACAGAACCGCCGGGATGGCGAGTCGGCAATGGGAGGATTGGAGGACCGCATGAACAGAGATGCAAGCAACACGCGCCCACTGCGGTGGGTCGCGCTTCTGATAGTAGGATTGGTCGCGGTTGCGCTGCTCCTATGGGCGTTATCGCCCGGCGGCGACCGCCTGGTCGCGGCCAGGAACGCCGAGCAACTGGTTGGAGCCGTTGCCCCGGATTTCCAGCTAAAGACCATCGACGGCAAGCAGATTGCGCTTCGGGACCAACCTCGCTACGCGTATGTGCTTGACTTCTGGACCGTCAGCTGTCCACCGTGTCATTCGCTCGCTCCCGAGCTGCAGAGCATCCACAAGAAGTATGGCTTCCATGGAGTGCGCGTCGTGGGGGTCAACCTTGCGGATAGCGCGACCGCTATCAAGAAGTACATGGAGAAGAATGGCTACACCTACATCCAGACGACTGACAGAGGAGCCGTCGCCAATGCCTACGGGATTTTCGCTACGCCTACCGTGGTTGTAATCGATCGCAAGGGCATTGTGCGAGATGTCATGGTTGGCTTGGGTCCGGGATGGGAAGGTCGTCTCGAAAGCATTGTGAAGACGGTTGCGGGGGAGAAGTGAGAGCTGTGTCGCGGATCGCGCAGGCGCGTTCAAGATCAGGCCCGGAGCTATACGCAGTGCTCATCATCGCTGGAATCGCGCTAGTGGCGGTGGGTGTCGCCTCCGGCGATTTCTGGGCCATTCTGGCCAATGCTAGGATGATCTGCCTGTCATGTATAGGCATTCAGTAGAGTCGACCTCCGTCCGCCGCCGCTGCCCAGGGCGCCCCGAGCCCCGCACTGAGCAGCTACGTCCGGGCGAAAAGCGTCAAGTACAAGTACCGGATAACGAGTGTGAGGAATGACGATACACGGCAAGAGATCGAGGCGACGCACCGCAATCCAGATCATTGCCGCGGCTGCTGCCAACTCCGGCCTGCCGGCTCTGAAGTTCTGCCCGTATCCCGGGCTGAACTGCTATGCATGCCCGCTCGCGTCTTTTGCATGCCCAATGGGTTCGCTTCAGAACTTCCTGTCCCTTCG
Organism: Bacillota bacterium; assembly: GCA_019136685.1. Classification (GTDB taxonomy): domain Bacteria; phylum Bacillota; class DTU025; order DTU025; family DTU025; genus UBA5389. Next base: position 28,103 of record JAGVTS010000124.1, read on the forward strand.
GAGGTTTCCCTTTGCCATAGCAGGTTTCTTCATCACTATTGGAGCCACGTTCGGCCGGGCTGTGTGCGGCTGGGCGTGTCCGTTCGGCTTGTTCCAGGATCTACTGGCAGGTCTTGGGCCTCGGCACAAGCTGGTGCGCAGCAACCGCTGGACGTGGATGCGCTACGCTGTGCTGATTGGGCTGGTAGTGATCGGGGCATTCGCCACAGGGTCGCCCATCTTCTGCAAGCTATGCCCCGCGGGCACGCTGGGCGCCGGGATACCACAGGTGATACTGAGGCCGTCTCTCCGGCAGATGATCGGTCCGCTTTACTGGATCAAGATCGGGCTTCTGGCTGCACTGGTTCTGGCTGCATTCTTCGTAAAGAGGCCGTTCTGTCGCTTCCTCTGCCCGCTGGGCGCAGTGTACTCGCCGTTTAACAGGGTGAGCCTGATGCGCATGCGAGTAGACTCCTCCGCATGTACCAGGTGCAACGCGTGCAAGGGTGTATGCCCAGTTGACATTGCGATCTATGAAGACCCTGATTCGGACGCCTGCATACGGTGTCTTGAATGTACCCGCTGCCCGGCCGTCTCCGTATCATACGGGCCGACGAAATCCGAATATCCCTTGCACACTGCGGGAAACTAATCTAGCGCAGTCGATCTAGGGCCGCTGGCCCAGCAATGGTCGCAAGGGAGTGGTTTTCGTGCCTAAGTTGAGGGTGGGCGTAATCGGGGCGGGCATGGCTTTCGAACGCTTGCACTACCCGGCTTACATGAATCTTACCGACACGTATGAGATCGTGGCCGTGTGTGATCCGGACCGGGATAAGCTGAGCAAGTGGCAAGTCACCCTCGGCCTTTCGCCCGGGGATCTCCATACTGATTGGGAGGCCATTGTCGCCCGCGACGATGTGGACGTGTACGACATAATGGTGCCCATAGAGCTGAACTACGCGGTCACGGAAGCCGTAGCCAAGCGGCTGTCGGGCAAGAGGAAAGCGATCATCTGCGAAAAACCCCTGGCCGGGTCGTTCAAGGAGGCCCTATCAGCGCGCGAGCTCGCGCAACGCTACCAGATACCCATCCTGATAGCCGAGAACTACCGTTACAACGAAGAGACCAACATCATCAGGCAACTCGTCGCCGACAATCGGGTGGGCAACGTGGTGTACTTCCTGTATAATCGCGTGATGGATTTTCCCCAGGAGATGTGGAAGGACGCCTTTCCGGCCAGAGACTGGCGGCAGTATCCTGAGTACCCGGGAGGGGCCATCACCGACAGTGCTGTGCACGACCTCGCCGCAATTCGCCACATCTTCGGCGCCGTCGACAGGCTGCAGGCCTTTGGCCATCCGCAGGACGAGGAGTTCTCGCCCTACAGCGCCATTGTTGTCAACATGCTGTTCAGCAGCGGCGTCGTGGGCCAGTTCAGCTTCTTCTGCGCAGGCAAGGAGGCACAGCGCCCTGCGGTCGGTCTCCGGATCTTCGGAGATTCGGGGATGATCTACTTGGAGAGCAGGGACGCAGGAGTGATACACATCGCCATGAATGATGGGCGGATCGAGGGCATTCCTTTCGAACCGCAGAAAGGGTACTATAATGAGCTGCTCAACCTGGCCAACGCCATGGCCGGCAGGGAACCCATCAGCGTGCCTCCTGAGATGGAATACGGCGACCTGAAGACTGTGAGGGATATTCTCAGGTCCATTCAGGAGCAGAAGATAGTCACCGTCGACAAGACCCCCGACTACACTCCAGACTACAGCCAGACCGGTGTTCACGTGCCGTTCATGCATTGATCAGTGGATGCACCCACGAGGATTCGGTTGGCGAGGGCGGACCGCACCGGCAACCCCCATGGGTTTTACCAGCATGCCCCATCACCTGTGGGTTTTTCGTACGGCTTTCGGCGAGGCCGTACTGAAAACCCCACGGTTCTGAACATGCAGGCTTCGCCGAACGCAACCGGCGGTAGGGCCTCGCGACCCAGGCGGTCGGCGCTCGACAAACGCGCAGCTATAGCAGCTGGCATAGCATGGCGCTTCTAGTGCGGATCCTCGATCGTCGCCGCGGGGCCTCCAGAGTTCCCAAAGCGCCTTCCGATTTCGCCCGACCGCGCCGAACCGTCCCGAATAGCATGTGCGCCCACCTGGTGCGGAGGAATAGGGCTGGGCGCCACATGCCAGTACCGGAAGGGGGTCTTGATGCACTCTGGGGCATCCTGTTCGTTTTTGAGTAGGTTTTTCGAGCAACCTATACGGATTCTACGTGGCTTGGTGGGTGCAAGTTATCTGAATTCGCGCCGGCAACGGCGCATCCTTTTGCTGGAGCCAGGCCCGTGGCAAATCCGCAGGCAGAGACGGGTTACACAATATGGTCACGCGCGCGTATCTCCCGAGCCTCCCCGCGAGGGCCCCGAGACGACCTCCGATTCCCCAGTAAGCCCCAAATTCGCCCGATTGCCTCCCTGGCCCGTCAAAACCTAGTACTTTCTGAATAGGCTCCGCGGAAAACCGTACTCTTTTCTCATAGGTTCGCTAACGCCCTGCTAAACACGGTTTTGCCCAAAGGCCTGCGTAAGGTCGCTTTCGCCGACAACTGACGCCTCCGAGCGTAGGCAGGCCCCCGCGCATCCTTTCCGGCGATGTGGGTAGTGCTGCAGAAGTCTTGGTACCGGCTGGGTTAGCCATAGCAGTTCTAGGTGGGCCTGCAGATATCCGCAATCTCCGGAAACCGCTCCGATGTGTGCAAAGCCTGTAATTGGCAGCGACCTGCCGTGCCGTCGCCGTGATTCGGCCCACACCCATTTCATCCTGCGTGATGCCCAATTCGATCTCGCACGAAGGCCTCGCATCAGGTGAAGAAGGAATCTGTGCACCAGGGGCGAATATATGTTCGGCCGCGAGCGTTCGAGGCTCGCGGCTCGTGCTATAATTGTGGGGGTGCGGCGTTCTGTGCGCTGCTCGCCGATGGGTACGGGAGTGATGAGGGGTGCCTGATTTCCAGCTCAAGTCGGACTTCACTCCGACGGGAGATCAGCCTAGGGCCATAGATGAGCTCGTTCAGGGCGTGCTCTCCGGCATGCGGGGGCAGGTGCTTCTGGGCGTAACGGGCAGCGGCAAGACATTTACCATGGCCAACGTGATCATGCGTCTGGCCCGCCCTGCGCTGGTCATTGCGCACAACAAGACGCTCGCGGCGCAGCTGGCTGCGGAGTTTCGAGAGTTCTTCCCGAATAACGCAGTCCACTATTTCGTCAGCTACTACGACTACTACCAGCCGGAGGCGTATATACCCCAGTCTGACACCTACATCGAGAAGGATGCGCAGATAAATGACGAGATTGATAGGATGAGGCACGCGGCCACAGCGGCACTGGTCGAGCGGCGCGATGTTGTCATCGTGGCCAGCGTGTCCTGCATATACGGGCTAGGCATGCCCGAGGAATATCTAAAGCAGGCGGTGGTTGTGAGGCGCGGCGAGGCGTCTGACCGCGACCGCCTTCTGCGCAAGTTGGTCGCCATTCAGTACAGCAGAAACGACATAGGAATTGCTCGCGGCACGTTCAGAGTGCGCGGCGATGTGGTGGAGATAGTCCCTGCGAGTGGAGAACAAGCGATCAGAATCGAGTTCTTTGGCGACGAAATCGACCGTATCACCGATGTTGACCTCATAACCGGAGAAATGCTGGGCGAGAGGGAATCTGCTTTCATCTATCCAGCGTCTCACTGGGTGACCAACCAGGAGCGGATGCAGGCTGCGATCGCAACAATTGAGGAAGAACTGGAGGCTAGGCTCGCGGAGTTGAAAGGCGCAGGCAAGCTCCTTGAAGCTCAGCGACTGGAGCAGCGCACTCGATTCGATCTGGAGATGATGCAGGAGGTAGGGTACTGCTCGGGGATCGAGAACTACTCACGCCACCTGGCCGCGAGAGAGGCGGGCAGCGCTCCTGCGACTCTCATCGACTACTTCCCCGACGATTACCTCATGTTCATCGACGAGTCGCACGTGACGGTGCCTCAGATACGCGCGATGTACAATGGCGATCGGTCGCGCAAAGAGAGCCTTGTGGAATATGGTTTTAGGCTGCCCTCTGCCTACGATAATCGGCCCTTGCGTTTTGACGAGTTCACGCGGCGCGTCAACCAGGTGATCTTCGTATCCGCCACTCCGGCCGAATGGGAAAGATCCATGAGTGGTCAAGTAGTGGAGCAGGTCATACGCCCGACCGGCCTGGTAGATCCGGCGGTTGAGCTCAAGCCCGTGCGGGGGCAGGTCGACGACTTGATAGGCCAGATCCGTCAGACGGCGGACTGCGGATACCGGACGTTGGTGACAACGCTCACCAAGAAGATGGCCGAGGACCTCACGGACTACCTCCGCGAGCTGGGGATCAGAGTGAGGTATCTGCACTCTGAAATTGACACGTTGGAACGGATCGAGATACTCAGGGGGCTACGCCTGGGCGAGTTCGATGTTCTGGTGGGCATAAACCTGCTCCGCGAGGGTCTGGATCTGCCTGAGGTTGGGCTCGTGGCTATCCTCGACGCCGATAAAGAAGGGTTCCTGCGGTCGTCAACGTCTCTCATACAGACTATTGGCAGGGCCGCCCGGAATGTGGATGGACGCGTCATCATGTATGCCGATGAGGTCACAAGATCCATGCGCGAAGCCATAGGTGAAACTGACCGGCGTCGTGCCATACAGATAGCGCACAACAAGACGTGGGGTATCACCCCCGAGTCTATCAAGAAGGCAGTCCGCGACCTATCCGAGATACAGCGTGCCGCAGGCGCCGAGGGCACGCGCGCGACCGCGGCCCGAGGCGCGGCAGGCGCAATGGGCGGGGCTGACATAGGGGCTCTGCAGGAAGTCGAGGGGATGGACGAGCGAGAGCTCGCCAGGCTCATCAAGAACCTAGAAGAGCAGATGAAGAAGGCAGCCGGCCTGCTTGAGTTCGAGCGGGCGGCGGAAATACGGGATCGCATCAGAGATCTTAGGCGGAGGTTCGTCCAGCTTTGAGCAAAGACAAGATTGTCATCCGAGGTGCGCGCGAGCACAACCTCAAGAATATCGATGTGGAGATTCCCCGCGACAAGCTGGTGGTAGTGACCGGCCTGTCGGGTTCGGGCAAGTCGTCGCTTGCCTTCGATACGATATATGCGGAGGGGCAGCGGCGCTACGTGGAATCGCTGTCAGCCTATGCGCGTCAGTTTCTGGGCCAGATGAACAAGCCGGACGTGGATTACATAGAGGGCTTGTCTCCTGCGATCTCCATAGACCAAAAAGCGGCCGGCAGAAACCCGCGGTCCACCGTGGCCACGGTCACTGAGGTTTACGACTACATGAGGCTGCTGTACGCCCGAATAGGGGTACCTCACTGCCCCGAGTGCGGTCGCGAGATCACCCAGCAATCGGTAGATCAAATCGTCGACAGGATCATGGACATGCCGGAGGCGACACGCATTCAGGTATTGGGCCCGGTTGTCCGTGGTAAGAAGGGCGAGCACAAGAAGGTTCTCGACGATCTCAGGCGCGATGGGTTCGCTCGTGTACGGGTCAACGGAGAGGCACGCGAACTCACCGACCAGATTGACCTGGAGCGCTACAAGACCCACAGCATAGAGGCTATTGTGGATAGGCTGATCGTAAGGCCCGGCATACAGCGCAGGTTGGCTGATTCGCTGGAAACGGCCTTGAAACTCGGAGGCGGCCTGGTACTGGTAGACGTGGTTGGCAGCGGCGATATCGTCTTTTCGGAGACGCTGGCCTGCCCTGACTGCGGGCTCAGTTTCGGGGAGTTGCAGCCCAGGCTGTTCTCGTTCAACAGCCCGTACGGCGCGTGCCCGGCCTGCTCAGGCTTGGGCGTGAGCATTGAGTTCGACCCGGAGCTGATCTTCGATGCCGGCCGCTCCATTGACGACGGCGCTGTCTTGCCCTACAACCGAAACGGGGTCATAGCCGACTTCTATGTCGGCCGGATACGTGAAGTGTCCCGGGTGAAGGGGATAGATACCACGGCCCCCTGGTCGTCGTTGCCTGAATGTGCCCGCGAGATGCTGAAACACGGGTGCGGAGAGGAACGGCGCGCGGCTAAAGCCGGAAGCGCTCGCCGTGACAGTTGGCGGGAAATCCATTGCCGAAGTCACCTCGATGTCCACGGCGGATGCTCTGGCCTACTTCGAGGGCTTCAGCCGGCAGCTTACAGAACGCGAAACGCTCATAGCCAAGCAAGTCTTGAAGGAAATTCGGGCTAGGTTAGGCTTTCTCAGTAACGTTGGGCTGGACTACCTCACCCTTGACCGTGAGGCGGGAACCTTGTCGGGCGGCGAGGCTCAGCGGATCAGGCTGGCCACCCAGATCGGGTCGAGCCTGGTAGGAGTGCTCTACATTCTGGACGAGCCGTCTATCGGGCTGCACCAGCGCGACAATGCACGATTGATCGCTACGCTGAAAGACCTGCGCGACTTGGGTAACACGCTCATTGTAGTGGAGCACGACGAGGAGACTATCAGATCGGCTGACTATGTAATCGATATAGGTCCGGGCGCCGGCGCCCATGGCGGCGAAGTGATCGCCGCCGGCACTGTCGGCGAAGTTGAGAGGAATCCGGCTTCCCTGACAGGGCAGTATCTTTCAGGCGCTCGAAGCATCCCTGTGCCGCCGGCGCGAAGAGAGCCCAACGGGAAGTCGCTGGTGATAGTGGGCGCTCGCGAGCATAACCTCAAGAACCTGGATGTGTCGATACCTCTGGGGTTGTTCGTGTGTGTGACGGGCGTTTCCGGATCCGGGAAGAGCACTTTGATCAACGAGATACTCCACGCGCGGCTGGCGCGCGACCTGAACCGGGCGTATGCCAGGCCCGGCGCGCACGACGACATACGGGGCACTGAGTACCTCGACAAGGTGATCGGCATCGACCAGTCGCCGATAGGGCGGACGCCAAGGTCCAACCCGGCCACCTACACCGGCGTGTTCGACTTCATCAGAGAGGTATTCGCGCGAACGACCGAGGCCAGGGCAAAAGGCTATAAGCCCGGCAGGTTCAGTTTCAACGTCAAGGGCGGCCGATGTGAGGCGTGCCGAGGCGACGGCATTATCAAGATAGAGATGCATTTCCTACCCGACGTGTACGTTCCGTGCGAGGTGTGCAGGGGCGCACGGTACAACAGAGAGACCTTGGACGTGAAGTACAAGTCCAAGAGCATTGCAGACGTGCTTGCCATGAAGGTCGACGAGGCACTGGAATTCTTCTACAACATCCCGAGGATCCGGCGTAAGCTGCAGACTCTCTATGACGTCGGTCTCGGCTATATCCAGCTGGGCCAGCCGGCTACGACTCTCTCAGGGGGCGAAGCCCAGCGCGTGAAACTCGCCACAGAGCTGTCGCGGCGCACCAATGGAAAGACACTGTATATACTGGATGAGCCCACTACTGGGCTGCACTTCGCGGACGTCGGTAAGCTCTTGGAGGTACTGCAGAAACTGGTAGACGGCGGCGATACCGTGCTGGTGATCGAGCACAATCTGGATGTCATCAAAACTGCTGACTACATCATAGACCTTGGCCCTGAAGGCGGCGACAAGGGCGGATGCTTGATCGCCGCGGGCACTCCGGAGCAAGTCGCAGCCACGCCCGGATCATACACCGGGCAATTCCTGACTAGGATTCTGCCGACTGAGGTGAAATCCGAGCACGGGCTGGAGGCGATGACCGGTGCCCTTGGATGACACCCTTGCAGGCCTTCCCACATCTCCAGGCGTCTACTTGATGAGGGATGACACAGGGCAGGTAATCTACGTAGGCAAGGCCATAAACCTCAGAAATCGAGTCCGGTCTTACTTTCAGTCATCTCGCGGCCATTCGCCTAAGGTTCAGCGAATGGTGGAGCGCATCGCCGACATAGACTACTTAGTCACCGGCTCTGAGCTAGAGGCTCTCATACTCGAGTGCAATCTGATCAAGAAGCACAGGCCGCACTACAATGTCAGGCTGCGCGACGACAAGACCTACCCGTTCATCAGGGTGACTGTGAACGAGCCTTATCCTAGGATCTTCATGACGCGAACAGTGGTGAGGGATGGTTCACGTTACTTCGGTCCCTACACGGACGTCCCGGCCGTGCGTGAGACGCTCCGGATGCTCAAGACGCTCTTCCCGCTCAGGCAGTGCTCTCGGAAGTTCGACCCGGAGACCCCTGCGCGCCGTCCCTGCCTCAACTTCCACATCCGGCGTTGCCTCGGGCCGTGTGCCGGACAAGTGGAACCCCGCCTTTACCGAGAGATGGTCGACGAAGTAGTGCTCTTCCTAGAGGGAAGGCAGGTGGACCTGATCGAGAGCCTCCGCCGACGCATGGAGGCTGCAGCGGACGGCCTCGATTTTGAACAGGCAGCCCGGCTTCGCGACCAGATGCGCGCCGTGGAGAAGGTCGTCGAGAAGCAGAGGATCGTATCTGACACCGGCGTTGACCAGGATGTCATAGCGTTCGCTACTGATCCCTGGGGCGCATGCGTGCGGGTGATGTTCGTCCGCGATGGCAAGATCGTAGGCAGTGAGCACTTCATGTTGGGCGGCGCCGACGGGGCGGACGACGCCGAGATGCTGTCGGCATTTATCAAGGAATACTACTCAGAGGACTCTGTAGTTCCCCGGGAACTGCTCCTGCAGGCGGCGATAGACGATGCCGACATCTTGGAGAAGTGGTTGGCCGGCCGACGCGGGGGCGCCGTGTCGATCAAGACCCCGCAGCGGGGCGCCCGGCGCAGGCTGGTGGAACTGGCCGCCGAGAATGCCCGGGAGTACCTTGCAAGGGCGCGCGCGGCAGAGCAGAGCGAGATGCGGACGCGCATGGACGGCCTGGCTGAACTTGCGGCTTACCTGAAACTCGACGCGCCTCCCGCCAGGATAGAGTGTTATGATATATCCAATCTGCAGGGTACGGATGCTGTGGGGTCGATGGTGGTTTTCGAGGAGGGGCGTCCGGCGAAGTCACAGTACAGGCGTTACCGCATTCGCAGGGTGGAGGGGCAGGACGACTTTGCCATGATGGGAGAAGTCATCGATAGGCGACTTGCCCGCGCAACTGGGGAGAATCCAGATCCGAAGTTTGCGCGTCTGCCCGACCTCATAGTCATTGACGGCGGCAAGGGTCAGCTCAACTCGGCGGGCGCAGTCGTCGACGCCATGGCGCAATCGGCGGGATTGCCGCGAATCCCCGTAGTCAGTCTGGCGGAGCGCAATGAAGAGGTCTTCGTGAGAGGCGAGTCAGCGCCGCTGATTCTTCCTCGCGAGTCGAAGTCGCTCCGTCTTGTTCAGCACATGAGGGATGAGGCGCACAGGTTCGCCGTAGCATACCACCGGTCCCTAAGGGGCAAGAAGGGAATCACCTCGGAACTCGCCGAAGTGCCGGGAATCGGCAAGAAGAGGCTAGTGGCCCTGATGAGGAAGTTCGGGTCGCTCGGGGCGCTGGCGGAGGCTTCGGAGGATGAGATTGTTTCGGTTAAGGGCATGACCGCTCCGGCAGCCAGAGCAGTTTGGGAGCATCTTCATCCGGAGGAGGAACGATAGATGAGTGCGGGAATCAACGGCGGAGATAGCCGGTCTCGGGTCGTGACTGCGATCGTCGAGACTCGAATCGGTCCAGTGCGGGCTGAGGCCGGTCCGGGCGGCCTCAGGCGTGTATCGCTCCCGGAGGTGGACACCGCTCGGCTGCTGCGCCTGCCTCTGCCGACGCCGATCCGACGCACTCTGGCAGAGGGAACGCTTACACCTGCGACACTCCTGTCGAGCCTGGGGCTGAATCGGGTGGTCATTGGCTCGGAACAGCTTGCGGCAGGGCCGGACGGAACCCCGTCCCGTCGGGCCGGCGCGGATCCCCAGGACGTCCTGTCATCTGTCCTGCACGACCTGAAGCTTCTCTTCGAAGGCGATCTGGATCCTCTGGGGTTACGTTTTGATTACCCCATCGATCTTACGTGGTGCGGCAACTTCACCCGTCTGATCATGACCGGCATGGCAAGTATTCCGCCGGGAGCGGTCACGACCTATGGCGCGCTGGCCGCGGCGGCTCGAAGCCCTCGCGCAGCCAGGGCCGCAGGATCTGTGGTCGGCGCCAATCCCCTAGGGGTAGTGGTGCCGTGCCATCGGGTGATCGGATCCAACGGGGCCCTGACAGGCTTCGGAGGCGGATTGGCGCTCAAAGTGGCGCTGCTGGCTTTGGAAGAGGCGGCAGTTGTACAAAATTAATGTCGATGTTGACATTATCAATACTTGGCTTTATGATGTGAAGTAGGGTTATGCCGGACGAGGGAGGTGTGCCTTTGATGAAGCGACGCGAGCTCTTGGGTAAGTGCCCGGTGTGCGGAGAGAGCCTGGACGTGACCAGGCTTGCGTGCAGAGGCTGCGGCACCGCCATAGAGGGGCGGTTCGATACGTGCAAGTTCTGCCAGCTCACGCCGGAACACCGCGCGTTCGTAGATGTGTTCATCAAGAACAGGGGCAATATCAAGGAGGTCGAGAAGGAGCTAGGAATATCGTACCCCACCGTCCGCAATAGGCTGGATGCGGTCATCGCCGCCCTGGGCTACCGGGTTGAGGAGCCTGCGGAGGAGAAGGGTGAGGCCGGGGTTCAACGCAAGGCGATTGTGGAAGCTCTGGCGCGCGGCGAGATCAGCGCCGACGATGCCGTGAAACAACTCCGGGCCAAGTGATCAGGGGGAGGGTGGAGCCATGAGCGAAGAGCGGAAGATCATACTGAACCTGCTGGCGGAGGGCAGAATCACCGCCGATGAAGCCGAGCAACTGCTGGAGGCGTTGGACGAATCCGATCTGTACGATCCGGGCGACTCAGGCCCGGTCGATCAGAGCGACTTGGGTGATCGACTGGAAGCTCGCCATGATGTGATCGCTGACGACCTTTCCGAGAGGCTTTCGAAAGCGGTATCGGAAATGGCCGAGGCCGGTCAGGAGCTGCCCGACAGGCTGGCGCGGATGTTGGGCTCCATGTTTGGTTCGCTCGGCTGGTCGTTCGGGCCCGTGGGTGTGCAAGCCGAGCGGACGTTTGAGTCGGAAATCCCTGCAGACTGCATCATATCCGCCATCGACTTCGCAACCTCAAACGGCAGCGTCAAGCTGACGGGCTGGGATAGGCCAGGTTACAAGGTAGTGGCTAGAGCAACGGTGAGGGGTGTTGAGAGCCGATCCGAGGCGGAGCGGAGGTTGGCTTCGGGGCTCGCGCTTTCGTTCGAGGGCGGAGTGATGCGGCTTGAGTGCAGAGATGATGCTATCCGCAACTCGCTCTCGGTCGAAGCGTACCTGCCCCGGGCGAACACATATGATGTCAAGGTGAGCTCGCGCAACGGGTCCGCGACGCTGGAGTCGCTGACCGCGGGATCGATCGACGTGCACTCCGCCAACGGGCGCGTCGCGCTCGGCGACGTTACGGCGGCGAGCACCACTGCGTCTGCGCGCAATGGATCTGTGACAGCATCTGGGGATTTGGGCGATGCCGACCTCGAGACGGCCAACGGCTCCGTGAGCGTGACCCTATCCTACCGGTCCGCCGGAAGGCTCCGAGTGAACACTGGGAACGGCAGCGTGCGACTGAACGTTCCGCGGGATGCTCGCGTGGCTTATGAGATCAACGCACACACGGTCAACGGCTCAGTCAGGACTTCGTTGGAAGGCGCGGAGGTTAGGCGGGAACCAGGCGCCGGGAGAGGCGCACGTCGTAGCGTGTCGCTGGTTGCCCGTCCCGGCAGCGCCGTGTCATCGCCTTCAACCGTCGTCGTGGAAGCGAGGGCGGTCAACGGTTCCGTATCAATCCACAGCGTCTAGGATGAAGCTTCTGGGGAGGGATGAACAGTGGAAGCCGAAAAGAGACAAATTCTTGAGATGGTGCGCGACGGCAAGCTGACTGTGGAGGAAGCGCAGAAGGTAATGGAGGCCATGGATCAGGGAGACGAAGGCGGGCGTTCGCCGGCTGCGTCTAGGCCTCCCAGGTTCCTGCGTGTGCGGGTGAAGGACGAAGATGGCTCCAGGGTCAACATCAGCCTTCCAATATCGCTTGTGCGTACGCTATGGAGGTTCATCCCCCGGGACGCCATGCGCGAGCTGGAAGCGCAGAACATCAACGTGGATTCTATTCTCACGGCGATCAACGAGGGTGCGCAGGGAAGCCTGGTCGACGTGGAAGACGAAGACGGCTCTAGAGTCGAGATAGTCATTGAGTAGGGCGCTGTATCGCAGGTCATGGAGGATTCCTGGCGGAATGCTAGAATAATATCAAGATGAATGCAAGCTGACTGGGGGTGTGGGCAGTATGCAGAGGCGTCTTTACAGATCAGTGCGCGAGCGCATGCTTGGAGGCGTTTGCGGAGGACTTGCCAACTACTTGGGAACCGATCCAACACTCATACGTCTAGTATGGGTAGCACTCTCCCTGTTCACCAGAGGGTTTCCCGGCATCATACTCTACATTGTCGGATGGATCGTGATACCGGAGGAACCCGCTTGATTACTCTTGGGGAGGCTTTGCATTCAGATGACGGGCAGCTACGATAATCGCCCGCACGGCGCGATGCCGGGTTGGCTGGTGAAATGGCTCATTAATGCGCTCGCGCTGCTGATAGTGTCGTACGTGCCCTATGGCCGCGGCCAGCTTATACAGATCGACGGCGCGGGAGCCGCTCTTATCGCCGCGATGGTGTTGGGTATCGTCAACACGTTCATCAGGCCGGTGTTCATGTTGTTCAGTCTGCCGATGCAGTTCGCCACGTTCGGCCTGTTCACTCTGGTCATCAATGCGCTGATGCTCATGTTGGGCGATTGGTTGATGGGCTCCTCGTTTGACCTGCCCGGAGGGCTTTTTGCCGCGATCGTTGCCTCCGTCCTGTTGAGCCTGACCGGCGCGGCGCTCAATTCCATTATCCGAGGAGACAGGTAGCCATTGATACGTCTCGTAGCCATTGATCTGGATAACACGTTGCTTCGCTCGGATTTGTCGATTTCTTCCGCGAACCGGAATGCTCTGAAGCGAGCCCGCAGGGCCGGGGCCGTGGTAGCAATCGCAACAGGCAGGATGTTTCAGACCGCTCGTCTGATCGTGTCTGACCTGGGGCCCGAGATGCCCATAGCTGCGTACAACGGCGCACTGATCAGGATGCGTGACAGCGGCGAAACCCTATGCAGCATGCCGATAGATCCCGAAGACGGTGAACGGGTCGTCAGGTTCCTGTGGGATTGGGGTATTGTGTTCCAGGCATACTTCGACGACGAGCTCTACGTGCCGCGGCCGACATCGGCCTCGGCTGACTACGGGTCCAGGTACGGCGCGGCGGTGCATGTCCTGGACGATATCGAGGAGTTCGCGAGGCGCCCGTCGCTGAAATACTTGATCATCGAGGATCCTGGGAGGATCGATTCGGTGCGGCGGGCGCTTGAAGGCGTCATTGGACCCAACTTGCGTACTATGCGATCCCAGCCTGAGTTGCTCGAAGTAGTTGACTCGCGCGTGTCAAAAGGGCAGGCCCTCCGTCATCTTGCTCGTCATTTTCGAATAGATATCGCTCACACGATGGCCATCGGCGATTCGGAGAATGATATCGACATGTTGCGCGATGCAGCGGTCGGAATCGCCGTGTCGGGCGCCGCCCACGACGTGCAGGCAGTTGCCGACTATGTCGTAGCTTCGAATGACGATGATGGTGTGGCGGAGGCCCTGTCCAGGTTCGTGTCGTGCTGAGTCTGCCTGACTTGTTTTCGGTGGGGAGTGACTGCTGGATTGACCGTGCTGAGCTTTCCCGATGTGACCCCGATACAGATTTTGACCACTATTGCCGACGTGGCGATAGTGGCTTTCCTCGTCTATCAAGTCATGACCCTTTTCAAGGGCACTCAAGCAGTGTCGTTAATCAAAGGGTTAGCCATTCTGTTCGCCGCCAACGCCCTTGCTGGGTTGCTTAGGCTGGACGCTCTCCACTGGTTGCTCAGGCAGGTTACCACCATGACGTTTGTGGGCATTCCCATTGTCTTTCAGCCGGAAATACGTAGAGGCCTCGACCAGCTGGGGCGCGGTCGTTTGTTCGGCACGCCCATGAGCGCCATCGGCCCTGAGGAAACGCGCAGGGTGCTGGCTGAACTGTGCCGAGCTGCCGAGATGATGTCGCGGGAGTACACCGGGTCTCTCATCGTTCTGGAGAGAGAGACCGGCGTGGGCGATGTGGCGGAGTCAGGAGTGAAGCTCGACGCGCGTGTGTCAGGGGAGCTCTTGCTGAACATCTTCACACCCCATACGCCGCTCCACGACGGGGCAGTTGTGATTCGGGGAAACCGGATAGTAGCTGCGGCCTGTATCCTGCCGCTCACGGAGAGGCGTGCCGGCGGGCGGAAGGTCGGCACTAGGCACCGTGCGGCGCTGGGCATCAGTGAGCGCAGCGACGCGGCGGTTGTGGTGGTGTCAGAAGAAACAGGAGCAATCTCCCTGGCCAGCGGCGGCGAGCTCGTTCGCGATCTTTCGCCTACCGAGCTTCGACGGCGGCTGGATACGCTGTTCGACCTAGACGCGAAAGAGAGCAAGTTCTGGCGGATAAGGGGCGCTGGGCGATGACACCGACTGCAAGTGGCTGGAAAGAGATATCTATGAGGGCTCTCGCACTTTGTCTGGCGGGAGTGATATGGGTAGTTGCAGGCAGCGAGAAGAGCCGCACAACGCCTGCGCTTACATTTGACGCAATTCGGGACGCCACAGTCGTTGTCAAGAACGTTCCCCAGGGTATGGTGGTGACCCAGGTCCCGTCTTCCGTGACTGTCCGGCTCAGAGGAGCCAGGGGGCTTGAGACGGCCAGTACCGCTGAGATCGTCGCCGTGGTCGACCTGGCGGGTATGACCCCCGGGCAGCATCTGCTGACCGCCGAGCCATTGCCTCCGTCCGGGCTGGAAGTGGTGAAGTCTGGAGCCATCATGGTGGGAGTGACGGTGGAGGAGCTTGTGTCCGCCGAGTTCGACGTGGAAGTGGCCATTGGTCCGGATCTGGCGCCCGAGGGCATGGTCAGGGTGAACCCGGCGCCCTGCAGGGTTCGGGTAGAAGGCCCTGCAGCTGCCGTTGGCAGTGTATCGCATGTAGTGGCGCTTGCTCTAGGGAGTGTAGAGGAAGCGCCGGCCGAGGACGAGGACGAAGGGGCGACTCCGGGTCAGATGGCTGAGCAATCGCAGGGAGTAGTGGCTACACTGCTGGCGCTGAGCGACAGTGGCGAGGTTGTACGGAGCGTGGAGGTGTATCCCGGCGAGGTGCTGGTGCGCTGGGAATCTCATTGAGCGTCCTGCATGAAGTGGAGGTCGAATTGTGCCGTGGGCGTACTTTTCGGGACTGATGGAGTAAGGGATGTTGCCAACACCCGATTAACTCCTGAGCTTGCGTTCAGATTGGGCAGGGCGGGGGCCGTCATTGCTCTGCGTCGCACGGAAGGCAGGCCGCTGATGGTGGTGGGCGGGGATACGCGCAGATCCACCGGCATGCTGGAGGCAGCCGTGGTGGCCGGTATCACCTCAGCGGGGGTCGATGTGACCCGGGTGGGAGTGGTTCCCACGCCGGCGGTGGCGTACTTGACTCGTGCACTGGGCGCAGATGCGGGTGTGGTGATTTCCGCCTCTCATAACCCCGCGGAGTACAACGGGATCAAGTTCTTCGGGCCGGATGGGTTCAAGCTCGCCGACGAATTGGAGGACGAAATCGAGGCCGGGGCTTTGGCAGCAGGAGGCGGCGACATGGGCGCGGCAGCGTGGCAGGAGGCCGACGGCCTTCCGCGCCCACACGGGCGCGGCGTTGGGGTCGTTCGTGACATCGTTGACGCTGCCGACAGATACGTGCAGTCTGTGATGGGTGTAGCCCGGCGCAGGCTGGACGGGCTACATGTCGTGATCGATTGTGCCAACGGCGCTTCCTATCGCACTTCACCTGCGGCCTTTCGGGCGCTTGGCGCCACGACGACGGTGATCAACGACTCCCCGAACGGCGACAACATCAACGTCCATTGCGGATCGACGCATCCCGAATCGCTTCAGAGTGCGGTGTGCGAGCTCGGGGCGGACCTTGGATTCGCGCACGACGGCGATGCAGACCGTGTCATGGCCGTTGATGCTCGTGGGAGTGTTGTGGACGGCGATCAGATGATGGCTGTGTGCGCGGTTTTCCGCGCGGCCAACGGGGGCCTGCCGGGTGGGGCAATTGTGGCTACGCAGTACAGTAATCTCGGCCTGGTTCAGGCATTGAACGCCATCGGGTGTCAGGTGGTAATGGCCGACGCAGGCGACAAGTATGTCCTTCAGGAGATGAGGCGTCGCGGGCTGGTGCTCGGAGGCGAGCAATCCGGACACATCATAATGCTGGAGAAGACTACTACAGGCGATGGTTTGGTCACAGCCATCGAGGTTGCGTCCATTGTGGCAGCTACAGGCAAACCCCTGGAGGAACTGGCCTGCGCCATGGTGAAATTTCCACAGATCATGGTGAACGTGAACGTGTCGCGCAAGGAAGAGTATGGCGCTTCCCGGAGGATACAGGCGGCTGTGGAGGAGGCCCAGGCCGCGCTGGGCGACGCGGCCAGGCTTGTGGTTAGGCCCTCAGGCACTGAACCGGTGGTCCGCGTCATGGGCGAAGGGGCTGATGAGTCCTTGGTGAGGAAGGTTGTTGAGAGTGTCGCAGTTGTCATTCGGGCGGAACTTGCCTGAGAGCGTCATCGGCGTGGGCGTCGACATCATACGTACTGCGAGATTCGAGGACATAGCGCTACGCGCGCCGGGCGGGGTGGCTGCGCGCCTGTTTACCGCCAATGAGTTAGCCGACCGCAGGGCCAATGACTGTGAGTACCTAGCCTCCAGGTTCGCGGCCAAGGAGGCGGTGATGAAGAGCCTGGGCTGCGGTATGGGCGACATGTCCTTTGAAGATATTGAGGTCTACCATCTGGAGAGCGGCGCGCCCGCAGTCAGGCTCTCGGGCGTTGCTTCTCGTCGGGCGCGCCAGGCCGGTGCTGTGCGTGTGCTGGTGTCGGTGTCGCACGATCGTGACTATGTGTGCGCGTTCGCCGTCGCATTGGGCAGCGCCGGGGGCGGGGGTGCCGATGATGAGACTTGCGACTCCTGACGAGATTCGGCTGATGGATCGGGCCGCCGCCGAGCGCTACGGCGTATCGGGGTTGGCTCTGATGGAGAACGCGGGCGCGGCGGTGGCCCGGGTTGCGTTTCGCGTGGCCGCTCGGATGGCTCGAGCTGGTCCGCGCTGCCGGGGTGAACTGGGGCGTCCTGTGTGTGTATGCATACTTGCGGGTCGCGGCAACAACGGCGGGGATGGTTTCGTAGCCGCGCGTCACTTGGTGGGGTTCGGCGCGCGAGTCGCTGTCTACATGGTCGGCGACCCTTCCACAACTGCGGGGGATGCCCGCACCAACCTGGACGCGATGGTGAAGTCGGGTATTGGCGTCGTTCCCCTGTTGGACGAGGGCGCATGGAACGCCGCCCGGGCGGATCTGGCCGCATCCGACGTGACCATCGATGCTATCTTAGGCACCGGAGCGCGCGGGGCGCCGTCGCCAGAGGCGGCGCGCGCCATATCATCGATGAACGAGTCGCCTGCGCCTGTTGTGGCTGTGGATGTTCCCAGCGGCGTGGACGCCCTGACCGGCGCAGTGCCCGGGGAATGCGTGATCGCTCACGCCACAGTCACGTTGGCGTTGGCCAAG
Organism: Bacillota bacterium; assembly: GCA_019136685.1. Lineage (GTDB taxonomy): Bacteria > Bacillota > DTU025 > DTU025 > DTU025 > UBA5389. Next base: position 45,821 of record JAGVTS010000124.1, read on the forward strand.
ACCGGTTTGCTGACGTATCCCGGGGCGTCTTATGTGGGTCGTCTAGTTCTGGACGGGATCGGCATGCCGCCGATGCTCATTGACTCGAGCGAGATTAGGACGCGTCTGACCACGCCGGACGGTGTACGTGCAGCTCTGCCCGGGCGACGCCCTGACGCGCATAAGGGCGATTTTGGGCGTGTTCTGATCATCGCCGGCTCGCCCGGAATGTCCGGGGCTCCGTCGCTGGCTGCGATGGGGGCCTTAAGGTCCGGGGCGGGGCTGGTTCACCTATCGGTTCCTGCCTGCATAGCAGGTGAAGTGAGCGCCCGGCATGCGGAGGTCATGACGCACCCGGCGCCCGAGGGCGACTTGTCTGCCATACTTGAGATGGCCGCTACTTGTCAGGCAGTAGTCGTTGGCCCGGGAATGTCGTGTTGTGAGCGCACGTCGGCGATTGTGGATGCGGTGATCTCCGAGGTTCGCACGCCGCTGGTGCTGGATGCCGACGCAGTCAACGTCATGGCAGGTAGGGCTCAGGCGCTCAGGGAGGCAAAGGCGCCGGTTGTTCTCACTCCTCACCCGGGCGAGCTGGGCAGGCTGCTGGGAGTCGGAGCGGACGAGATTAACCGGGATCGCCTGGGGTGGGCCCGGCGGGCGGCGATGGAGACAGGCGCCACAGTGGTACTTAAGGGCGCAAGGACGGTTATTGCCGACAAAACCGGGGAGGCGTATGTGAACCCCACCGGGAATTCCGGAATGGCCAGCGCCGGAATGGGCGATGTCCTGGCGGGTGTAACAGGGAGTTTGTGTGCCGCGGGTTTGGACAGCCTTGCGGCCGGGTATTGCGCGGCGTACCTCCACGGCTTAGCAGGGGATTTCGCAGCGCGCGAGCGCGGCGTGGACGGGATGGTCGCCGGCGATGTGCTGGCACAAGTTCCCGAAGCATTTAGGGCGGTGCGCACGAAGACGGCTATGCTCTGGCGTATGATGCCGATTGCGTATGCGCACACGCTAGAAGGATGGTGACCCTAGCTGAAAGAGACCTATCTGCCCGGTATGCGACCCACTTGGGTCGAGGTAGACACCGGGAGTATTGCAAGGAATATTGAGCGCGTAAGGGCAGCCATCCCCGGCAGGACGCAGATCATGGCGGTGGTGAAGGCCGACGGATATGGCCACGGAGCTGTTCCGGTGGCGATCGCGGCTCTGAAGTCGGGCGCTACTTTTCTAGGAGTGGCTTTGGTGGAGGAGGGCATCGCGCTGAGGAGGGCCGGCATCGTTGCGCCCATACTATTCATGGAGGCCCTCTTTCCGTGGCAGGCGCCCGATCTGGTCAGGTATGGCCTAACTGCCACCGTGGCGTCGTATGAGTCTGCAGACGTGTTGTCAGAATCAGCCGCCTTGCTGGGGCGGAAGGCCAAGGTGCACATTAAGGTGGACACCGGCATGGGCAGGCTGGGCCTGCCCCCTGAAGCCATTCCCGGGCTGATCAGGTATGTATCAGGGCTGCCGCGACTCGAGATCGAGGGCGTATTCACCCACCTAGCGTGCGCTGAGAGCGACCCATCCATGACGCGCAGGCAGCTGGGAGTGTTCCGCGACGTCATAGGCAGTCTGGCCGCGGCGGGATATGAGATACCCATCAAGCACGTGGCAAACAGCGCAGCAGCGCTGTGCGTTCCGGAAGCCGCCATGGACATGGTCAGGATCGGCGGCGCGATGTACGGGATATCCCCGCTGGGAGCATCTCCGCTGGGCCAGGGATGGCAACCGGCGCTATCATTCAAGACCAGAGTATCGTATGTCAAACCTGTGCAGGCCGGCGCCACAGTCAGCTATGGAGCGACCTACACTGCTCCCGCGCCTCAGCTCATTGCCACATTACCGGTGGGTTACGCAGATGGGTACTCCCGCCAGCTATCCGGGCGAGGAGAGGTACTTATCGGGGGTGTACGTTGCCCCGTGGCAGGGCGGGTCTGCATGGATCAGGTAATGGCGGCGCTGCCTCCCGACGCGGATGTGGAGGTCGGAGACGAGGCGGTGCTTATCGGAGCGCAAGGCAACGAGGCGATATACGCGGAGGACATTGCGCGAATCATGGGCACCATAGGCTATGAAGTCGTGTGCGCCATCAGCAAGCGGGTACCGCGCGTGTACGTGTCGTCGTAGCCGTGACGATACACGCCGGGTCACGGGCGAAATACCCACTATCGGGCAGTATCGCCGCAGGTTGACATCACTTTAGGCATACATGTATAATTGGCATGCATACGAATATGCGGGGGCACGGACCAGCGCTTCGGGGGTGTATTGCTTTGGCAGAACTCAAGCGCATCATGGTGTCTGTTCCATCTTCTCTTTTGAGCGAAGTGGACGTTTTTAGCAGGACAATCGGGCTTAATCGAAGCGAGGTCGTGCGCGAAGCTGTAAGGATGTTCATGGCGGAGCACGCCCGATCGGAACTGGGCAAGAAGCTGAAAGAGGGCTATGGCGAGATGGCCTCCATTAACTCGCAGATGGCCGATGAATGTGCCGCGGCCGAGGAAGAGGCCTTTGTCAGGTACGAGCGGTTTCTTGCAGGCGGTGACTGACTTGGACATCAAGCGCGGGGATGTTTTCTATGCCGATCTCAATCCGGTGGTCGGCTCAGAGCAGGGCGGGGTCCGCCCTGTGCTGGTGGTTCAAAACGACATCGGCAACCGGTATAGCCCCACTACCATAGTGGCCGCCGTCACCTCCCGAATCAAGCGGGCCAAACTGCCGACTCACGTTGAGCTTCCGGCCTCCCAGGGGAACCTTGCTTTTGATTCCGTGGTGCTCATGGAGCAGCTGCGGACGATCGACAGGGCCCGCCTGCTCCAGCATGTTTGCACTCTCGATGGCGATACCATGAGAAAGGTGAATCGTGCGGCTGAGATCAGCCTAGGGCTGATCGATATCTGATACTGCCCGGCAGTGCAAGCCCTGCCGGGATAGGTGTGTTGTGGGGTGGTTTTTCGGTGCGTCCGCTCGTTATTGTCTCTGCCGACTGCGATAATGAGTCGAGCGATTCGATTAAGCTCCAGGCAGACTACGCGCGAGCCGTCTACGCGGCCGGCGGGCTCCCTCTAGTTGCGGTTCCTTCTATGGAGTGCGGCGACACGACTGAGGCAGTTGCTGAGCTGTGCTCTCTGGCGCGGGGGCTGGTGCTCACCGGCGGGCCCGACATCCTTCCCGGTCTGTTCGGCGAAGAACCCCACCCGAAGCTGGGCTCAGTCAACCCTGTGAGGGACCAGTTCGAACTGGCCTTAGCTCGGGCAGCCATGCAGGCTGATCTGCCTACGCTCGCGATCTGCAGGGGCATGCAGATACTGAACGTGGCGGCAGGGGGCGGGCTGATCCAAGATATCGAGTCGTGCGTTCCAGGCGCTCACGCGCACAGGATGGCAGCCCCGCGATGGCTTCCAACGCATTCGATATCAGTAGTCCCTGGCTCGATTCTGTGCAGAGTGTTCGGGCGCGATTCGGCCATGGTGAACAGCTTCCACCACCAGGCCGTGCACCCCGTGGCGCCCGGTTTCGAAGTCGCAGCCCGGGCCGGCGACGGTGTTGTCGAGGCCATAGAAAAGGCTGAAAGTCGGTTCATGGTGGGCGTCCAATGGCATCCCGAGGCTCTGGCCGGCAGGAGCCCGGAAGCCCTCAACCTATTCAGGGAATTCGTAATCGCTGCGCAAGGAGTGTGCTGAATTGCATTCGATGTCGCAAGCGCTGGTCTCGCTCCACAGGGGCGAGCTGGTTGAGAGTGTGCACAGAGGGCACGTCGCTGTGGCGGATGTCAGTGGAAAGCTGCTCCGGTGGGCCGGAGATCCGCAGGTTGTGACTTACTTTCGATCCTCTGCAAAGCCCATTCAGGTACTTCCGATAATCGCGTCGGGCGCGGTGGACCGGTACGGGATCACCCAGGCTGAGCTGGCGGTGATGGCTGCGTCCCATCGCGGAGAAGATATCCATGTGGAGGCCGTCGCGAGCATACTGGGCAAGATAGGGCTGACTGAATCTGCGCTGATGTGCGGAACCCATGCACCATCATGCGTGTGGCCTCCGGAACGCGCCTCGGCGAGGTCGGGCCAGGCGGCCCACCGGATCCGGTCCGGTATTCCATTTAGCCCGATTTTCAACAACTGTTCCGGAAAGCATGCCGGGATGCTCATGTATGCGATGGATAGGGGCTACTCCAGTGATGATTACATGTCCCCGGACAGCCGGGTGCAGCAGGATATGTGGCAGGCCGTATCGGACGTGGCGGGTCTACCCCGCGAAGAGGTTGTACGCGGGATAGACGGGTGCGGGGTGGTTGTGTTTGGAATGCCGCTGTCGGGCATGGCCCGTGCATATGCCAGGATGTCGTCGCCGGAATCACTTCCGGCGGAGTTCACGGAACCGGCTAGGCGGATTGTGCGCGCCATGACGGATCATCCTGAGATGGTGGGCGGATCGGGCGACTTCGGAACCAACCTTATGCTGGCAGCGCGGGGCGCCCTATTCTGCAAGGGAGGGGCCGAGGGGCTCTTCTGCCTGGGTATCCCCGGGAAGGGCTTGGGCGTGGCTATCAAAATCGAGGACGGTGGAGCGAGGGCTATTCCATCAACTGTCATGGAGATTCTGCGCGTGTTGGGGGCTATTACCCCCGAAATGGCAGGCGTGCGCGAACTCGCCATTGAACGGCCTGTGCGCAACTGTAGGGGCGAAGTGGTTGGCTACATGCGCCCATGCTTCGAACTGGAAGAGCCTCTGATAGCCATTTGACCGGGCGCGAGCCGGTCAAGTATAATCATAAAGGTAAAGATATCATGACTGAAACCGTTAGAATCATGTCGCACTCGCCTGCCGAGACCATCGCCATAGGCTGTGGCCTCGGCAAACTGCTTCAGCCCGGCGATATTCTGTGCCTCGCAGGGGGGCTGGGTGCAGGGAAGACTTGCCTTGCCAGGGGTGTAGCCATGGGGTTGGGCGCGGATGAAGCGCGTGTGTCGAGCCCTACGTTCGTGCTCGCCCAGGAGTACCGCGGGAGAATCCCCATGTACCACCTGGACTTGTACAGGCTGAGGTCTGCCGAGGAGGTTGAGGACGCGGGGCTCGACGAGTATATCGGCCTCGACGGGGTGGCAGTCATCGAATGGCCGGACGTCTACGGTCCACTGCTGAATATGGATCGGCTCACCGTGGACATCGCGACGACTGCTGCCTTCGAGCGTGAGTTGATCCTGGCTGCGCGAGGCGACAGATACATACGCATCCTGGAGGAGATGAGGCCGTGTTGATCCTGGCGATGGATACGTCGACCATGGTCGGAGGCGTCGCCCTGCTCAAGGATGGGGTTATCGTTGGCGAGCACATTCTGAACGTTCGGGCGACCCACTCTGAGCGACTGATGTCATCAGTGGAAGCACTGATGACAGCGGCGGGCGTCAACCCGGGCGACCTCGGAGCGATAGCATGCGGCGTTGGACCAGGGTCATTCACCGGTGTCCGTATCGGTGTGTCTGCGTGTAAGGCAATGGCATACGCTCTCTCAATACCCATAGTATCAGTGCCGTCCCTCGATGCGCTGGCGTACGGGCGCGGCAGAGGGGCGTGCGAGGTGTGGTGCCTTGTCGACGCCCGGCACGGCAGGTGCTATTCGGCTTCGTTCGTGCCGCCCGCGTCGGGCCACACCTGGGCCCCCGAAAGAGGGTCGGCCTGCGCTATCAGGCATGTTAGCGAAGTCGCGGCCCTTTCTCGTGAAACGGCGTGGGCGTCGCCGTCATCAGCATCGAGCGAGAGTGACCGCCGGGCTCGGGTGCTTTTCCTCGGAGACGGTGCCCTGAAGTACGCCGAGTCGATCCGCGCAGGACTACCTGACGCGGCAGAGATTCCGCCCGCGCCCATGGCCATATTGCGGCCGTCGCAAGTTGGCCTACTGGGAATGGATCTGCTCCGCGCGGGGGCAGCAGATGACCCTGCCGGCGTAGTTCCCATGTACCTGAGGCCCTCGGAGGCAGAAGTGAGGCTCGCTGAGGGGGAGCGGTGATAGGATGGAATACACGGTATCGCTCATGACCCTCGCCGATGTAGATGATGTGGCCGAGATTGAGAGGCAGTCTTTTCCGATCCCGTGGAGCCGGGCTGCGTTTGTTGACGAGCTCACCCGAAATGAGCGGGCTCTTTATATCGTAATCCGGGACGAATCGGGAACGATGGCGGGTTACGGCGGCATGTGGTTGGTGTGCGAGGAAGCTCACGTGACCAACATAGCAGTCCGCTCCGACCGCCGCCGCCAGGGGGCAGGCATGGCAATAATGGTTGGACTGATAGGGCTGGCTCAATCGAAGGGAGCAAGCAGGATGACCTTGGAGGTGCGCGTCTCAAACCGGCCGGCGCAGGAACTCTATCGAAAGCTAGGGTTTGTTCCGGCTGGAGTGAGGCGTCGTTACTATATGGACAACCGGGAAGACGCGCTCATTATGTGGCTTGACGACATGTCCGGCGCCTTGCGCGCGCTTGATGGGAGGCAGGACGCGGATGCAGAATGAGCGAGGCATCGTTCTCGGGATCGAGACCAGCTGCGACGAGACGGCCGCGGCCTGTGTCGCACGGGGGCGCAACATGCTGTCATCGGTGGTGTCGTCGCAGATAGAAGTGCACCGCAAGTTTGGAGGGGTCGTGCCCGAGATCGCCTCGCGTCGCCACGTGGAAGCGATCATCCCAGTAATCGACCAGGCTCTGAACGAAGCTGAAGTCACGCTGGCCGGGATTGATGCCGTGGCGGTTACCTACGGGCCTGGCCTGGTAGGCGCTTTGCTTGTGGGGCTTGCGGCGGCAAAGGGGCTGGCATTCGCAGCCGACATCCCCTTGGTGTGCGTCAACCACATTGAGGGGCACATCTACGCGAACTTTCTGGCTCATGCAGAGCTGGATCCGCCTGTGTTGTGCCTGACTGTGTCGGGGGGCCATACTGAACTTGTGGCGATGCACGGGCACGGACGATACGAGGTGCTTGGCCGCACGCGCGACGATGCGGCTGGAGAGGCTTTCGACAAGGTTGCCAGGGTGATGGGGCTTCCGTATCCGGGCGGTCCGGCGCTGGAGAATCTAGCGCGATCAGGCGACCCTAACGCAATCGAGTTTCCCCGTGCCCGGGTGGAGGGAAGGCCGCTCGACTTCAGTTTCAGCGGGCTCAAGACAGCCGTCATAAACTACCTACATACGTCGGAGCAGAAAGGCGCCCGGATCGACTATCCGGACGTCGCTGCAGGGTTTCAGAGGGCAGCCGTGGACGAGCTAGTGTCGAGGATCGGACCATGCGTGCGCGCCACGGGTATCCGTAAGCTTGCAGTGTCGGGCGGAGTAGCGGCCAACGGGGCACTAAGGGCAGCCTTAGGCGGCCTTGTGGCCGAGCTGGGAATCGAAGTATTCTGCCCTCCGCTGCCGCTATGCACTGACAATGCAGCCATGATAGCTTCGGCCGGTTACTATGGGCTGGCCGGCGGGCGGATGTCCGGGCTTGATGCTAACGCAGTGCCGGGAGCAAGGCTCGAGGACGTTTCGTCGGAAGGATACGGCAGCCTATCGTAGAATTACACTGAGTGTGGGCGCTTGGAGTGCCTGAGGAGTATGGATTATGTCGCACGTTTCCGATGAATCAGGCAATGCTCGAAACCCGCGTCGTTGGCGTGGGCTCGTAGCTGCAATAGTGATACTTGTCGTTGTCGCCGGAGCGCTGCTCGGCGCGGCGCTGTGGTATGTCCGCTTTCCGGGCGAGGGATCGTACTTCAGCGTATTGCTAGTGGGCGAAGATCGCGACTACGCAAGGAACGGGGAGGCCATCGCCTCCGCGGGCAGGATGGATGCCATCATGCTGCTCATTGTGCCGCGACGTGACAAGGCGGCGCTTCTCGTGTCGATTCCCCGCGACAGCCTCGTCAGGTTCCCCGGCGGTGGTCGACGCAGGATCAATTCCGCCACGGCCACAGGCGGGATGGATCTGGCGCGCCAGGTCGTGTCCGAGCTTGTGGGGCTGGACGTGCACAGGCATGCGTCAGTCAACTTCGCCGGATTCATCGAGATCGTGGATGCCGTGGGCGGGGTTGACATAACCGTTGATCGGCGGATGAAATACACCGACCACGCCGGAGGGTACTCTATCGACCTAGAGCCCGGCGCGTACCATATGGATGGCGAAATGGCCCTGAGTTACGTGAGATACCGCTACGATGCCCTGGGCGACATTTCGCGCACCGCCCGTCAGCAGGAGTTCTTCCGGGCGCTCCTGGATGAGCTGGCAAGCTGGCGGGGGATTCGATCCATTGAGAAGATCGTGAAAATCGCCCAGGATAACACCAACACCGACCTGTCTGTGCGCGAGATGGCCGCCGTGGGATGGCGCTTGCGCAGGCTCGACTCAAGCGCTCTTCAGTCAACCACGCTTCCCGGCCACTTCAAGGGTGCGTACTGGGAACCCGATTATGAGGCTATACATGCGCTGGTAGAGCCGCTGGGCCGGTGATTTGTCCTAGTTCATAGCTCAGACTAGCTGAAAGGGGAGTCGCAATGCGAGTCGACGTATCCCTGATTCCAGGTGAAGTTGCTGCGAAAGATGTATCAAATGCTGCGGTAGTCGTAATCGATGTCCTACGGGCCAGCAGTACAGTTACTACAGCGTTGGCGAATTCGTGCGAGGAAGTCATTCCGGCGGAGAGCATAGAAGAGGCCATAACCCTTGCCAGCGGTTATTCCAGACCCGACTACGTGTTGGGGGGAGAGCGGCGTGGGCTTGCGGTCGATGGGTTCGACCTCGGCAATTCGCCCGGCGAGTACTCCGAGGCGAGAGTGGCCGGTAAGAAGGTGATCCTGGCAACTACCAACGGCACTCGCGCTGTGAAACAGTACGGGGGCGCCCGAGAGATAGTCGTGGCCTGCTTCCTCAACGCCGGCGCTGTGCTTCACATGCTTGCGACTGCGGAGGACCGTGACGTACTGCTGCTGTGCGCAGGCCAGGACGGACGTTTCAGCATTGAAGACGCCCTGTGCGCAGGCTTGTACGCATCCGAGTTGGCTCAGTTGTCAGGGGCGGCGCTTTCTGACTCGGCCCGCGCCGCGGCGGCAATCTACGAGCATCGCAGAGGCTCCATTGAGGATGCGCTGACAGAGTCGGAGCATGGCACGTATCTTGCCAGTATCGGGTTTCTGGATGATGTCAGGTACTGCGCTCGTCAGTCAGTGCTGGACGTGATCCCGAAGGTCTATGACCGGAGGGTCATCAGAAGGGCTCGTTTGGGGCCCGGGGAGTCATGAACCTCGCGCCTTGGGCCGGGGGTTGGAGGAGTGGTTGATTTGCTGAGGGACATCGAGAAGAACGGGATCGTCAAGTGGGAAGACGTCCAGGCCTCCCGGGGATGCCCCGGTGAAGGCCGGGCGAAGAAGGGTCCTGTGGCGGTCATCGAGTGCCTGCAGGAGATTCCATGCAACCCGTGTGAAACCGGCTGTCGGTTCGGGGCCATCACCGTTGGCGACCCGATAACGAACTTGCCAGTTCTGGACGAAGAGAAATGCACAGGATGCGGTACGTGCGTCGCGGTCTGCCCCGGGCTCGCCATCTTTATCGAGGACGAATCGAAAGACGGCCCCGAGGCCATGGTATCTGTTCCATACGAGTACATGCCGGTGCCCGAGCGCGGAGCCGAGGTGCGCGCAACCGACAGGTCGGGGCAGGTTATATGTGACGCGAAGGTCGTCAACGTCAGGAAGCCCAAGGGTTTCAACAAGACCGCGGTGGTCACGCTCGCCGTACCACGCGAGTACGTACACGTGGCAAGAGGAATCGCTATTCAGTAGAATCATTCATCCTACATTCCGGGCGCCTTCACGGGCCGGCCCATTCCGATTCGCAGGGCCGGCCCATAGGTTTGATAGGGGGCATCGTGCTGTGTCTGAACGGCTGCCTGAGCGCATAGAGGACGACATCAAGGAGATACTGCTTTCCGCTGAACAAATCGAATCAAAGGTCGCACAGCTAGGCGAGGAGATATCCCGTGACTACCAGGGCAAGGATCTGCTTCTCGTGTGTATACTCAAGGGCGCCCTTGTGTTCATGGCCGACCTAATGCGCCGCATCACCATCCCCATGTGCATCGACACGATGGCGGTGACAAGCTACGGAGCTTCTACCGTATCATCTGGCGTTGTGAGGATAGTCAAAGACCTAGATGCGGCAGTAGAGGGCAAACACGTGCTCATAGTGGAAGACATAGTCGACTCGGGGCTCACCCTGAGCTACTTGGTCTCCTATCTCAAGAACCGCAAGCCTGCATCTGTGAGAGTATGTACGCTGCTCGACAAGCCCGACAGGCGGCAGGCGCCGGTCGTTCCCGATTACAACGGGTTCGTCATACCCGACAAGTTCGTTGTCGGGTATGGCCTGGACTACCGTGAGAAATACCGCAACCTGCCCTTCGTGGGCGTTCCAATGGATCGCGTGTGGAACGGGGATGGCGAGGGGCCGGCATGAAGAGGTATGCTGGGATGGATGTGAATGACAGCTTGCTCCGGGAGGAACAGGCGCGTGCCCGCGTGGCCTGCATGACGCCTGATGAGTTTGTGGAGTACTCGATAGGCGCGATTGCGCGGCAGGTGGGATCAGAGCGCGCCGTGTGCGGGCTGTCGGGAGGAGTGGACTCGTCAGTGGCGGCGGTGCTCACTCACCGCGCCATAGGCGATGCGCTGACATGCATCTTTGTGGATCACGGTCTGCTGCGCAAAGGCGAGGCCCAAGAGGTCCAGAGGTTGTTCCTGGGCCACTTCCACATGAATTTGGTGGTTGTGGATGCGCGAGACCGCTTCCTAGCCAGGCTGGCTGGAGTGGCGGACCCCGAGGCCAAGCGGAAGATAATAGGCGAGGAGTTCATCCGGGTTTTCGAGGAAGAAGCGTCTCGGCTGGGCGAAGTGCGCTACCTCGTGCAGGGGACGATCTACCCCGACGTGCTCGAGAGCCGGTCGGACGGGCGCGGTGGAACCGGGGTGAAGAGTCACCACAATGTGGGCGGGCTCCCCGAGAATCTTCGCTTCGAACTAGTGGAGCCACTGAGATATCTCTTCAAGGAGGAAGTTCGCCGGGCGGGAACCGCGCTTGGCCTTCCTGGGTCGGTAGTAGGTAGGCAGCCGTTCCCCGGTCCCGGGCTTGCAGTTAGGATCGTGGGAGAGGTGACGCGCGAGAGGCTGGAAGTCTTGCGCGAAGCCGACGCCATAGTACGCGAGGAGATCGAGAGGCTCCCGGCGGCGGGCGGCGCGTGGCAGTATTTCGCGGTTCTTCCCGCGATACGAAGTGTGGGCGTGGCGGTGGAGGAGGGTTCGCGTGCGAGATCCTACTCTCACCTGATCGCGGTACGCGCTGCTGCAAGTGAGGATGCAATGACAGCAGATTGGGTGCGCCTTCCCCACGATGTGCTGGATGCGATTTCAAGAAGAGTTGCTCTGGAGGTTCCCGGCGTTAACAGGGTGGTGTACGACATTACGTCCAAGCCCCCGGCTACTATTGAATGGGAGTAGGGCACGAAATTGCGTACGCGGCTATCGACATCGTCCAGATCACTCCTTGCCGACCTTAGCCTGGTCGGCATATGCGTGGTGTGGGGTACTAGCTTCGCAATTGTCAAGAGCGTGGTCGGCGACATCAACCCCGCCACGTTCATTGCAGTTCGATTCGGAATTGCATCGATCATCCTGGGGTTGATCGCCAGCCCGCGTATGAAGGGGCTTGACAGGCGTACGTGGGCGGCCGGCCTGTTTTTGGCGGTTCCGCTGATGGCTGGATTCCTTACGCAGACTCATGGCCTGAAGGTCACGACTGCCTCCAAAGCGGGTTTCATCACAGGGATGCACGTTGTGTTCACTCCGCTTCTGGAGTATGTCCTCCGGCGCAGGAGGGTACTAGCGCATCAGGCGGCCGGAGTGGCGGTGGCCCTAGTTGGACTGGGTCTGCTCACACTTGAGGGTTTTGGGCGTCCCTCCGTTGGCGACTTGCTCGTTCTGGCATGCGCGTTTGCGTTTGGGCTTCACATTGTCATGTTGGGCCGCTACTCGCCGGAGCACGACGGTTTCCTGCTTTCGTTCACTCAGATGGTATGGTCGGCAGTTCTCGCCACCCTGATCGCCGGACGCGACATGGTCCAGGCGCTATCGTTCGATCCCGGCGTGGTGTGGTCGGTGATATACCTTGGCGCCACAGGCACGGCCTTAGCGTACCTTGTTCAGACAATTGCGCAGAAATACACTCCGCCGACGAGGGCGGCTCTAATAATGCAGTCGGAACCGGTGTTTGCCGCGCTATTCGCGTGGCTCTTGATCGGAGAGCGCATGGCCGCGAAGCAGTTCGTCGGCGCAGCGCTGATACTTCTTGGCATACTCGTGTGCCAGATAGGCGATACTGCACGACCGCGGGAGGTGTGATGGTGTTGAGACCACTCGAAACGGCCCTTGACCGGGCGCGTGCGGCCGGGGCATCCTATGCCGATGCCCGGTCGTTGCAGCAGGCCGATGAGGGCCTGACCGTGCGAAACGGCCAGGTGGAGCAGGCGCGTAGCGGCATGTCGTGCGGGCTAGGCGTGAGGGTGCTGGTGGATGGCCAATGGGGCTACGCTGCAGGCAGCGTGGTATCGGAGGCCGAAGCGGCCCGTCTTGCTGGCCTTGCCACGGAGATCGCCAGAGCCAGCGGCGCGGCTCGCAAACGTGAGGTCAGGCTGGCGCCCGCGACCCCGGCGGTCGACACTTGGGAATCACCCTGCCGGATCGACCCCTGGTCGGTGCCGACCGCGCGCAAGGTAGACTTGCTGCGAGAGGCCTGCAGAGCTGCGAAGGCCGGAGGGAAAGACGTGCGGGTCGCCACGGCGTACATGGGGGCTATCCGTGAGACGAAAACCTATGCCAGCACGGAGGGGGCTCGGATCGTGCAGACGTCGACTGTTACGTCGGCAGGCGTGCGGGCAGTGGCGGTGGGGGCAGGAGAGATGCAAATAAGGTCGTATCCCGGAACCTTTGATGGCAACGTGCGCCAAGCCGGCTACGAGTTCGTCGAGGAGATGGACCTGGCCGCAAATGCTGAGCGGGCTGGAGCGGAGGCGCAGGCCCTGCTGAGAGCGGAGCAATGCCCTTCCGGTACGATGACGCTGATTCTCGGTACGAACCAGCTGGCCTTGCAGATCCACGAATCGTGTGGGCACCCCACAGAGCTTGACCGCGTCTACGGAACCGAGGCGTCTTTCGCTGGAACGAGTTTTCTCACCACCGAGAAACTGGGTAACTGCAGGTATGGCTCGGACCTAGTGAACTTATACGCTGACTCGCGAATCCCGGGCGGGCTCGGCACTTTCGCATACGACGACGAGGGAACGCCCGCCTGCCGCAGTCATCTTGTCAAGGACGGCATGTTCGTGGGCTACTTGATGTCGCGGGAGACTGCGCATGACCTCGGCATGGTTAGCAACGGGGCTATGCGTGCGAGCGGATGGGACAGGATGCCCATAATCCGCATGACCAACATCTGTCTTGAGCCAGGCAACGACACACTGGAATCGCTGATTGCCGGAACTGAGGACGGCGTCTTCATGGACGGGATCAAGAGCTGGAGCATAGACGACAAGCGACTCAATTTCCAGTTCGGGTCGGAGATAGGCTACCGAATTCACAACGGCGAGCTCGCTGAGATGGTCAAGAACCCTACCTATACTGGGATAACGCCCGAGTTCTGGGGCTCATGCGATGGGATAGCCGGCCCCGAGGAATGGGTGCTCTGGGGAGTGCCCAATTGCGGCAAGGGCGAACCCCTCCAGATCATGCGGGTGGGCCATGGCACATCGCCTGCCAGGTTCAGAAACGTGAAGGTGGGTGTGGGAAGGTGGTAGGCAAGGAGCGAGCGCTCGAAACTTGCGAGGCCGCGATTTCCGCCTCGGGCGCCGACGCGGCAGAAGCGGTACTCATATCAGAGTCCGACAGCTTGACCAGGTTCGCCAACTCCGAAATCCATCAGAACACAACCGTCGACGATGTTACGTTGTTCGTCCGCGCGGTGCTCGGCACGCGGGAGGGATGGGCTTCCACCAATCAGATCACCCGCGATGCCGTACAGGGGGCTGCCAGAAGAGCTGTCCAGGCAGCCGACGTCCAACCGGAGACTCCCGATGCGCCGGGGCTTGCGGACCCGGCAGAATACGAGGAGGCCGACGGGTACGACGAGCTTACTGCAGCTTTCACTCCGGCCGAGCGAGCGCAGGGTGTGAGCCGCATAATACAACAGGCTGACGCGCATAGGCTTAACGCCTCCGGATCGCTCAGGACGCGCGCAACGGAGGTGGCGGTTGCGAACTCCAGGGGCGTCAGGGCATGGACCCGCGGGACAGACGCTTCACTGATCACTGTGGTGATGACGGGTTTCGAATCCGACGCCGGATCAGGGTACGCCGGGGCAGCCTCAAGGCGCGTGGGCGACCTCGACTTCGGGGCCATAGGCATATCGGCTGTTCGCAAGTGCCTTGCCATGCGACATCCCGGCGATGTGGAACCGGGGGAGTACGTGGTGGTTATGGAGCCCTCGGCCGTAGCCACAGCCCTGCAGATGCTTGCGTACATGGGTATGAACGGGATATCTTTTGTAGAGGGAAGAAGTTACGCGAGCGGGCGACTCGGGACGAAGGTCACGTCCGAGATGGTCACGATTGCCGACGATTGGCGCGACCCCGATACTTCGCCGCTTCCGTTCGACTTCGAAGGCGTGCCCAGGCAGAGGGTGACCCTGATCGACCGGGGGATAGCCTCCGGGATGATCTACGACAGGGCGGCGGCGGCCAGGGCTAACGCGAGGTCTACGGGGCATGCTGTTCTCGGGGGAGGCATGCCGGGCGGCTATCCTTTGCATCTTGCGATGAACGCCGGCGATTCCAGCATTGAGGACATGGTAGCCGGAACGGATCATGGGATCTACATCACGCGGTTCAACTACGCCAACCCAGTCCATCCCGTGAAGACCATCTTCACAGGAATGACCAAGGACGGCACGTTTCTTATTGAGGATGGCAAGATCGGGCGCCCTCTGAGAAACCTGAGGTTCACCGACTCCATCTTGGACGGGCTGTTCGCGAGCATAACGGCGATATCGCGTGACACAGGGCTGCTGCCCGCGATAAACGGCATGTCCATATACCGCGCGCCGGCCATCCGGGCGCGGCTACAAATCACAGGATCAACGGTCTAGGCAAAGAGGAGCTGACACTGGATCATGAATGCGGAATGCGGTTCGACGATTAGGGTTCGCATAGCGCCTTCACCCACAGGCAATTGTCACGTGGGCACCGCGCGCACTGCGCTCTATAACATGCTCTACGCCAGAAAATTCGGCGGCAAATTCATCCTCAGAATAGACGACACAGACCAGAGCCGCAGTACCAGGGAGTCGGAGGAGGGCGTGCTCGAAGGGCTGAGATGGCTTGGCATCCAATGGGATGAAGGCCCCGATATCGGCGGGCCGTACGGGCCGTACCGTCAGATGGAGCGCGCCCATACATATGGCGACGCTGCTGCTAGGCTAATGGCGGAGGGCAAGGCTTACCGGTGCTACTGCACGCCCGAGGAACTGGAGGCTGAGCGCAGGGAGGCCCTGGCGGCGGGCAAGCCTCCGCGCTACTACGGCAAGTGCAGGAATCTTGCGGCTGAAGAGCGCGCGGAACTCGAGGCGGAGGGCAGGAAGCACGTTATCAGGATGCGAGTCCCCGACAAGATCCTGACCTTCGTCGACCTGCTCCGTGGGCATCAGCAGAAGGACATGGGCGAGCGCGGCGACTTCGTGATAGTCAAGTCCGACGGCAGCCCGGTATACAATTTCGCCACAGTCGTCGATGAGCACTACATGGACATGACTCATGTATTCCGCGCTGTGGAGCACCTTACTAACACCTTCGACCAGCTAGCTGTGTACGAAGCAATGGGATGGGATCCGCCCCAGTTCGGGCACTTGACGCTTATGCTCAACCCCGATCGCACCAAGATCTCGAAGCGCGCAGGAGCCGTGTACATCGGCGAGTTTCGCGACATGGGGTACCTTCCGGAGGCGCTGGTAAACTTTCTCGCGCTTTTAGGCTGGAACCCCGGCACTGATCAGGAGATTTTCAGCATGGACGAGCTGGTCGGGGCTTTCTCTGTGGACACGCTGTCGCGTTCGGATGCAGTGTTCGACATCAAGAAACTCGACTGGTTCAACGGGGTGTACATCCGGAGCTTGACGCCGGAGAACCTAGCTGCTAGGGTGCGCCCGTTCATGGAGAAGGCTGGGTACGTCATCGGTGATCAAGAATTCCTGGAGCGAGCCGTCGCGCTGGTCACCGACAGGCTGGGCAAGCTGACCGAGGCGCCCGACATGCTGGGGTTCCTCTTCGTGGACCAGGTTGATCTCGCCAGAGAGTCATTTGGAGGAAAGGCCAAGTTCACATCGGCCGACATCGTGCGGGCGCTCACGGCTTGCGAAGGCGCACTCAGCGGACTCGCTCAATGGACACACGAGGAGATTGAGGCAGCCCTGCGCGGGTTGTCGAAGTCGCTCGGATGGAAGGTGGGTGATTTGCTCATGCAGGTACGCGTGGCTATCACCGGCAGGCGAGTCACGCCGCCTCTGTTCGAAAGCCTTGTTCTGCTGGGACGGGCCAAGTCGCTCGCCCGCATAGCCCGAGCCATAGCGGCTTTGGAGGAGTAGGCGCATGGGCGCTGAGCTTCTTGACGGGCTGAACCCACCGCAGAGAGAGGCCGTCGTTTGCACCGACGGCCCCCTTCTCATACTTGCAGGCGCCGGGAGCGGCAAGACGAGAGTGCTTACGCACCGCGTCGCTTACCTGATCTCCCACGCCAACGTGCCGCCGTACAGGATCCTGGCGGTGACATTCACCAACAAAGCCGCGGCCGAGATGAAGAGCCGAGTGGCCTCGCTTGCTGGGTCGGCGGCGCGGTGGGTGAGGGTTTCGACATTCCACTCGCTTTGCGCGCGCATACTGCGCGAAGACATCGAGGCCCTGGGTTACAAGAGGAGTTTCACGATTCTGGACGAGTCGGACCAGTTGACAGTAGTCAAGCGCTGCTTGAAGCAGCTGAATGTGTCCGGCGACATGTTCAGGCCGCAATCGGTGTTGGCCGCGATAAGCGCAGCCAAGAACGAGCTTGTGGATGTGGAGCGCTTTCAGGAGAACGCGCGCGATATAAGGCAAAGGACTATCGCCCAGATCTACGAAGCCTACCAGCGTGTGCTGGTACGCGATAATGCGCTGGACTTCGACGATTTGATAATGGCGACAGTGCGTCTATTCAGGGAACGGCCTGAGGTGCTGGAAAAGTATCGTAACCGGTTCACGCATATCATGGTCGATGAGTATCAAGACACCAACCATGCCCAGTACATGCTGGTCAAGTTGCTGGCGGCCAGAACTCGGAACCTGTGCGTGGTGGGCGATGATGACCAGTCTATCTATGAGTGGCGGGGAGCGGATATCCGCAACATCCTGGAGTTCGAACGGGATTACCCGGAGGCGCGCGTAGTCAAACTGGAGCAGAACTACCGTTCAACCCAGACGATTCTGGATGCTGCCAATAGCGTCATCGCTAACAACCGCGACAGAAAGAGCAAGTCGCTGTGGACAGCCCGGGAGCCGGGCGCAAAGATCGCCCTATACAATGCCGACACGGAGAAAGACGAGGCTCGATTCATCGCCGAGGAGCTCGACCGCCTGATTACGGCCGAGGGGCGATGCTACGGGGACTTCGCCGTGCTGTACAGGATGAACGCGCAATCGCGCGCCATAGAGGAACTGCTTGTCAACAGGGGAATACCCTACAGGATTGTGGGCGGGCTCAAGTTCTATGAACGGCGCGAGATTAAGGATGTACTAGCGTACCTGCGAGTGATTGAGAACCCGGAGGACTCTGTTAGCCTGGAGCGAATTATCAACGTGCCCAGACGCGGAATAGGCGATTCCACGTTGGCCGCAGCCCGTGCGCTGGCTCAGGAGAAAGGGATGCCGCTTCTCGCAGGCGTACAGATGGCAGCCGAGTCGACGGAGCTCGCGCCGCGGGCACGGGCTGCGTTGGCCGGCTTCATTGCGACCATGGCGCGTCTTTGGCCACTCAGGGGCGAGAAAACGGTGTCGCAGATCGTCAGAGCAGTGCTTGACGACACCGGCTACTTGGCAGAGCTTGAGCGTGAACAGACTATCGAGGCCGAGGGCAGGATCGAGAACCTGAAGGAGCTGATCACTGTCACGCAGGAATTCGAGTCGAGGCATTCGGGGGACGGCGCAGCGACGGAAGACGATGCTCATCCTGAAGGCGCGCAGCTCGAGGTGGACGCGTCAGGCCCCACCGATCTTGCTGCCTTCCTGGAGGAGGTCTCGCTCCTTACCGATCTGGACCGAGCCGACCTTTCAACCGATCTGGTGACGTTGATGACTCTGCATTCGGCCAAGGGCCTCGAGTTCCCGGTGGTCTTCATGGTGGGCATGGAGGAGAACGTGTTCCCATTGGCGCGCTCAGCATACGATCCGGCGGCCCTCGAGGAGGAGCGCAGGCTGTGCTATGTGGGGATCACGCGCGCCAAAGACAGGCTGTACCTGGTTCACGCCTTCACCCGCACCATATTCGGCTCCTCCACGGCCAACCCCGTATCGCGGTTTGTGGAGGAAATCCCCGGGCATCTTCTGGCAGACGCGTTCGCGGAGCGGTACAGAGCTTACCATGGCTGGCAAGGCAGCACGTCGGGTCGCGCCGGGTTCGGCGATCGCGCGCGGTCGGGGGCAGGAAGGACCGTGAAGGTCGTCTCTTCAGTTGAAGAAGCCCGGGCAGCCCGCCAGGAGTCCGGCAAGCCCGAGCTTAATGCGGGCGATAAGGTCCGGCACGCCAAGTTCGGAGAAGGCACTGTGGTTTCCGTGCAGCAGACGGCGGGCGAGTGGCTCGCCACTATTGCGTTTCCCGGCGGAGGGGTCAGGCAGTTTCTGTTGAGCCTGGCGCCGATCGAGAAGGTTCGCTGAATCAGAATGGGGGTGGAGTAGTTGGCCGATGCCGCCCAGAGGGCGCGGGAGCTGAGAGAACTCATTCGCTATCATAACCACCGATACTATGTGCTCGACGACCCTGAGGTAACGGATGCTGAATACGATGCGCTGATGCGCGAACTGATCGCGCTCGAGGAGGCACACCCGGAACTTGCTGACCCTGACTCCCCGTCTCGGCGAGTGGGCGGCGAGGTGTCGACTTCGTTTGAGCCGGTCGTGCATGAGCTCCCCATGCTCTCTTTGGACAATGTATTCAATGATGACCTGCTGCGCGCATTCGATGCGCGCGTGAGGCGCGCGACCGGGCTTGGGAGTGTGGAGTATGTAGCTGAACCCAAAATAGATGGGCTGGCCATTTCTCTGACGTATCAACACAGGCGCCTGTCTGTGGGAGCTACTCGGGGCGACGGCGAACGCGGGGAGAATGTGACGGCGAACCTCAGGACGATTCGGTCCATACCTCTGGTCCTGCCTGACCACGCACCGGAATCGCTTACGGTGCGCGGTGAGGTGTACATGCGGAAACCCGACTTCGCCCGTCTTAACGAAGAAAGGGAAGAACGCGGCGAGGCTGTATTCGCCAATCCTAGGAATGCGGCGGCAGGATCTCTGCGCCAGCAGGATCCGCGGGTGACGGCCCTGCGCAAGCTAGATGCCTTCTTCTATTATCTGCCCATGAGTGAGCAGCTCGACGCCAACACGCACTGGGAGGCGCTCGAAAGCATGCGGAACTTGGGCTTTCGAGTGAATGACAAGATAACGCTGTGCTCAGATATCGAACAGGTCATTGCGTTCATCCGCGAAATCGCCGAGATGCGCAAGTCCCTCCCGTATGAGATCGATGGGGCGGTGGTCAAGGTCAACCGGTTCGATCTCCAGAGAGACCTTGGATTTACGTCGCGGTCGCCAAGATGGGCTACGGCCTACAAGTACCCTGCTGAGCAGGCGGAAACGACGGTGCGCGATATCGTGGTGAAGGTTGGACGCACAGGAGTGTTGACTCCCACAGCGGAGTTTGAGCCCGCGGATGTAGGCGGGGTCACTGTGAGCCGCGCGTCGTTGCACAATCAGGACTATGTGCGGGGCAAGGATATCCGAATTGGCGATAGAGTGATCATACAGCGGGCCGGCGATGTTATCCCGGAGGTAGTGAGGGTGCTCACCGAGAGGCGCACCGGCCGGGAGCAGGAGTTCGTTATGCCGGCGGCCTGCCCCGAATGCGGATCTGAAGTTGCGCGGGAGGCGGGGGAGGCAGCCACCAGGTGTGTCAACCTATCATGCCCTGCTAGGATACGCGAAGGTTTGATACACTTCGCCTCGCGCGACGCCATGAACATCGACGGGCTGGGGCCGTCCACTGTCGAACGGTTGCTCGCGGCCGGGCTGGTTCACGACGTGGCGGACATCTACAGCCTTACTCGGGAGCAGCTCGAGGGGCTTGAACGCATGGGGGAGAAGTCGGCGGCCAATCTGGCGGCGGCTATTGACAAGAGCAGGACCAATCCGCTCTACCGGGTGATTTTCGCGCTCGGAATCCGGCATGTAGGCGAGAATGTGGCCAAACTGCTGGCCGGATACTTCGGCTCCATGGATGCGCTGGCCAGTGCGACTCACGCCGATCTGCTGGAGGTGCCCACGGTTGGCGCGGCGATAGCCGACAGCGTGGTCGCATTCTTCGAGTCTGAAGGGAATCGGGCAGCCATCCTTCGACTTGCCGATGCGGGTGTGAGGATGGCCGATGAGGCGCCTGCCCGTTCAGAGGCGCCCGGCATCGACAGATCGGAGTTTGAGGGCAGAACGTTTGTGTTCACTGGAACGCTTGAGCGGTTCACCAGGCAGCGGGCGCAGGAGATGGTGGAACTCTTGGGCGGACACGCTTCATCTTCCGTCAGCCGGAAGACTGACTATGTTGTGGCAGGAGAGGACGCGGGGTCCAAGTTGACCCGGGCGAGGGAACTTGGAGTCACGGTCCTTTCCGAACAGGACTTTGTGGACATGCTTGATCATGCAGGATGGTGAGTGAATTGTCGTTATCTAGGGAAGAGACTGCTCGTCTTGCGGACCTTGCGAGGCTGAGTCTCAATGATGATGAGCTTGCGCGGATTGCTCATGACCTCGCGGAGATAATTGACTATATGGAGAAGCTGGCGGGGATTGACAGGGCCGACGTCGAGCCCTTGTCCCACGTGCTGAACACGGTGAATGTGTACCGTGACGACCGCGCTGAGCCTTCGCTTTCGCAGGAAGAGGCGCTCGCCAACGCCCCCGACAGGCAGGGCGAGTTCTTCCGGGTACCCAGGATAATCGATACCGGGGAGGGGAGCGAGGCATGAGCGACAACATCAACGCAAGGCTGTGTCATATGACTCTGCACGAACTCCACGACATGCTGGCTCAGGGTCAAGTGTCATCAAGGGAGATTACAAGCGACGTCCTTGCCCGGATAGATGAGGTAGAGGCATCCGTCGGAGCGTATGTAACAGTCGACCGCGAAGGAGCGCTGAGCGGCGCCGACGCTGCTGACGCCGCGATTGCCCGCGCCAGGCGCGTCGGCGATGCCGCGGAGATTGGAGCGGTGGTCGGGATACCCGTGGTCCTCAAAGACAACGTGTGCACCCGCGGGATGCGCACCACATGTTGCTCGAAAATGCTCGAGGACTTCGTTCCGACCTACGATGCCGCCGTAACGGCGCGTCTGCGGGCGGCAGGCGCGGTCATCGTGGGCAAGGCCAACATGGATGAGTTCGCCATGGGGTCTACCACCCAGACCTCGATCTTCCATGTGACGCGGAATCCATGGGACCCAGAGCGGGTTCCGGGCGGGTCCAGCGGCGGGTGTGCTGCGGCCGTGGCGGCAGGTGAGGCTGTGGCGGCAGTAGGTTCCGACACAGGCGGGTCGGTGAGGCAACCGGCGTCGTTTTGCGGAGTAGTGGGGCTGAAGCCCACGTACGGACGGGTGAGCAGGTACGGCGTGGCTGCGTTCGCATCGTCACTGGACACAGTGGGGCCGGTCACGCAGGATGTACGCGATTGTGCGATCATGCTGAATGTCATGGCCGGGCATGATGAGCGAGATTCCACGTCCGCGCCTAATGCAGTGCCCGACTACACAGAGTATGTGGAAAGAGGAGTAGAGGGGCTCAAGATCGGGATTCCGAAGGAGTTCTTCGGGCCGGGAATGGACGAAGGTGTGCGGACGGCGGTGGAACGGGCTGTGCATGCGCTCGAGGGCGCCGGCGCCAAGATAGTGGACGTATCGATTCCCCTCGTCGAGCATGCGCTGGGAGTGTACTACCTAGTAGCCACGGCCGAGGCCAGCTCCAACATGGCACGGCTTGATGGGATTCGGTATGGACACAGGCCCGAGGGGCGCAGCGGCATGGACGTGGCCGACCTGATGAGCGCAAGCCGCGGACAGGGTTTCGGCATGGAAGTGAAACGCCGAATCATGCTGGGAACGTTCGTCTTGAGTGCTGGAAATATCGATGCGTTCTACGGGCGCGCACTCAGGTCGCGGCGTCTCCTGAAAGAGGATGTTGAGCGCGCTCTGGCTCAGTGCGATTGTCTGGCGTCTCCCACTGCTCCCACTGTTGCGTTCAGGTTCGATGAGGAGCCGGACGACCCGCTTGCCATGTACCTACAGGATATCTACACTACTCTGGCAAACCTGGCGGGCGTGCCGGCGATATCAGTGCCGTGCGGATTCGCTGACGGATTGCCGGTGGGGTTGCAGATCATGGGCAGGATGTTCGATGAGGGCACGCTCATGCAGGTCGCACGAGCAGTTGAGTTGACGTCGGGTTTTGACCGAGCTAGGCCTGAGGTCGGGGGGTGCGTAAAGTGACGGAGCGAGATGACTACGAGGTTGTTGTCGGAATCGAGGTCCATGCGGAGCTGGCGACCGAGTCCAAGGTGTTCTGTGGGTGCAAGACGGATTTCGGAGCTAGGCCCAACTCACAGACGTGTCCGGTTTGCCTGGGCATGCCGGGCGCCCTGCCGGTGCTGAACAGACGCGCACTGGAGTACACGATCCGGGCTGGGCTCGCGCTTAACTGTAGCATCGCCGTCCGGACCAAGTTCGACAGGAAGAACTACTTCTATCCCGACCTCGCCAAGGGCTACCAGGTGTCGCAGTATGACATCCCCGTCGCGCACGACGGGTACATTGATATAGAGGTGGACGGGCAGCCCAAACGGATACGAGTCAGGCGTGTGCATCTTGAGGAGGAGACCGCCAAGCTAGTGCATGCCGGGGACGACATAATCTCCGCCAACCAGTCCCTCCTCGATTTCAACCGCTCCGGGATCGGACTGATCGAGATTGTGTCAGACGCCGACATGCGTTCGGCCGACGAGGCCCGGGCGTATCTGACTAAGCTTCGGTCTATCTTGGTGGCCATCGGCGTGTCCGACTGCAAGATGGAGGAAGGCTCCATGAGGTGCGAAGCCAACGTCTCCGTGAGGCTCCGGGGCTCGAAGGAGTACGGCACCCTGGTGGAGCTGAAGAACATAGCGTCGTTCAGGGCAGTGCACAGGGCCATTCAGTATGAGTCGGCGCGCCAGATCGACCTGGTGCGCTCCGGCGGACGGGTCACCCGCGAGACGCGACACTGGGATGACGCCCGCGGCGAAACGGCGTTCATGCGCAGCAAGGAGCAGGCGGCCGACTACCGCTACTTCCCCGAGCCGGACCTGATGCCGCTTGAGATCTCCCGTGAATGGGTGGATGAGATCAAGAGCGGTCTGCCGGAACTGCCCGATGCCAGGGCCGCAAGGTACGCGCGCGAGTTCGGCCTCCCGGCAAGCGACGCGGCCCTGATAGCCGAGTCTCGGGAGCTGGCCTCCTTCTTCGATGGCGTGTGCGATGCTCTCGCGAAGGCAGGCGCCGAGGCCGTCGACCGCACTGACGGGCCCAGGGAAGCGGCGAAGTGGCTTGTCGGTGATGTGTCGGCAGCGCTCAATGCCAGTGGAATTGAACTTTCGCAGTCGAAGCTCGCGCCGGAGCTTCTGGCGGAGCTGATCGGGCTCGTGGCCTCGGGCAAGATCTCCGGCAAGATTGCGAAATCCGTGTTCGAGGAGGTTTTCGCCTCAGGCAAGCGCCCCGGCGACGTGGTGCGGGAGCGTGGGCTAGTTCAGATAAGCGATGCGGGTCAGCTTGCTGCGATTGTGCAGCGTGTGATCGAGGCCAACCCCGGTCCGGTGTCCGACTACTTCGCGGGCAAAGAGAAGGCCATCACCTTCCTGGTGGGTCAGATCATGAAAGAGACCAGAGGACGGGCCAACCCGCAGGAGACCAACAGGATCCTCAGGGAGGAGCTGGCCAAGAGGGCGTAGGCCGTCATCGAATCACGGCGAGCCCACACGTCTACGTGATTGTGCGTCGGCGCGGCGACGAGTTCGAGTTGCCGCGCCGACGATTCTTCATAGGCCATTGGCGGTTTCGATAGCAGGCGGAGCCAAGCCTGGCAGCGGGAGCGGCATAGCGGCGGACCGCAAGCCCGATGGGACAGTGTGTGTGTTCATTTTGCGGACGCATCACAAAAGGCCATGTAAACGGGGCATTGCCCGTCTGGGCCCTGCGGAAGGCCGCTCTCGCTGCCCGCCGAGGCTACGCCCGAGACTAGCAAGACTTGATCATCGTCATCATACCCGTACGCCACCCCGAACTCCCCGGTGTCCACTCCCCATAGTATCGCTCCGATCCCCCGGTCGACTGACTCCCGGATCCGCTGAATCGTGTGCCGACGGGCCGCGTCGCAGATAGGCGTGCGGGGTTCGGCCATGTTGACCTCGGCGAAGATTCCGATCCTGGCCATGGCTTGCTGATGCT
Source organism: Bacillota bacterium (assembly GCA_019136685.1). GTDB lineage: Bacteria > Bacillota > DTU025 > DTU025 > DTU025 > UBA5389. The sequence continues at coordinate 70,724 of JAGVTS010000124.1, forward strand.
CCGACGTCCAGTCATACACCGTTACCGACGACGGGCAGCATTCCTCGTGCACGATGAAGTGAAATCCTATACCTGTCATCCCCATCATCTGGCTGAGGCTGAAGTCGGTCATGTTGGCTGCCGTCAGCACGCCGTGGGCAGCGCCCACATAGGAAGTCCATGATGGAGTGAGACGGGCTCGTATCGAGTTCTTCATCTCTGCAGCACCTCCGCGAAGCGATTCTGACATGTGCGACATGTGATGTCATATTGTGCTGAGCCGGCTTCGGCGACGAGTTCGACTTCCGGTGCCGGCAATCCTGCATAGGCTGCTCGTGGAATGGGAGTGGAGATCATCCTCGCCCGGCGGCTCCTCGAATTGCTGCGTCGGATCGCCAACTCACAGCTCACCGCGCCTAGAGCTCCCCAAGCGCAATGCAGCATTGCGGAGCAGGCGTATCTACGTGGAGTGTCGAGCCTGACGGAGGCGTCACTCCGTGCGCAGGCCTCAGAGCGCCACAGTTCGTGGTCGGCAACGTACGACAGGCACAGCTGGCCGACATCGTTGGTGATTCAGTAGCCGGTCCCGCTACCCAGAGGGTATTGGGAGCGGATTTCATGTGCAGTGAGGAGGCCTGGTTCTCTGGAGAGACGCAGAAACCTTTGTTGCCGCGGCGGCGGAGGCGCCATAGGTGGTCAGCTATCTGGCATGAAGCCGCTGCACTTGCGTATTACCTGGCAGATCTGGGTATCAAGCGCCGGGAGCTCGTCCTGGACCACTGCCCACACGAGCTGAGGATCAACATGCCCGTAATCGTGTATCAACTTGTTCCTCATGTCCTTTATGTCGCGCCAGGGGATTTCTGGGTACCGAGCCTTTAGTGACTCAGGAAGTCTGCCGACTGCTTCCCCCACGATCTCTATTCGCCTTATGACTGCATCCTGCAACACGTCATCATACAGGAATTCGTCCATACCGAGACCATCAGTGTACCGCCTAATGCGCGCAATGCTATCCGCAATGTCCTCCAGGTAGGGGCGAACATCACGTGAGCGAGTCATAGTAGCGGCACCCTTTCTTCCATCACTCGCTCGCGGATGATGGGGTGCAGGCTATTCGGGGTCACTACATCAACATCAACACCAAGCGCATCCCTGAGTTCTCGTTCTAGGCGAACCAGATCAAAGAGCGATCTCCCATGCTCAAACTCAACAAGAACATCGAGGTCGCTTTCGCGATCTGCGTCACCACGCGCGTACGAACCGAAGATGCAGACACTGACTACTCCGTGCTTCTGGGCAATGCGGATGAGTTCCTGAGTACTCTCATTTGAGAGGCGCACTTCGACCTACCTCCGCAACCTGCCGGATTGTGTCCTCCGCTCGCTACTATTCTACCATACGTCCGACTCGGCCCGCATCACTTCGCAGGGGACCTTCCCAGGACCCAGTCCCGTGAGGACATGCGGTCGGGCACAGAAGGAATGGGCGCGCGTCGCGTTGAACAAGACGACTGGAGGAAGCTTGGCCAGAGCTGGGATGGCTGGGCGATTATGTACGAGGAGGAGATGCCTGTGACCAAGAGAAGGGCGAGATTCGCGTGGACCATCGTGGCGCTGTTTGTGGCTATGTCCGTTTGCGCATGGAGGCCTATTGCGGCGACGGCGGCGAGCCCTGCGGAGCGCGACACCTGCGGCATTATCGCATTCCTCACAGACTGGGGCACCCGCGACTTCTACGTGGGGGCCGCCAAGGGCGTGGCCTATTCAGTGTTCCCGGAGGCGCGGCTCGTCGATATCACGCACGAGATCGAGCCGTACAACATCATGGAGGGCGCGGTAACCCTGCTTCTTGCGGCCAGGGAGTTCCCGTCCGGCACAGTATTCGTGGCTGTTGTGGATCCCGGGGTGGGCACCGAGAGGCGCCCCATAGCGGTCAGGACCGCAGACGGCAGGTTCTTCATCGGCCCGGACAACGGGATATTCACTATGGTGATGCAGGAGTTCGGCGTCGATGAGGTTCGAACCATAACTAACCGGGCGTTCATGCGCCCCGGGCCCACATCGTTCTCGTTCCACGGACGCGACATATTTACTCCTACCGCCTCCAATCTGGCTGCGGGCCGCAAGTTTGCGGAAGTTGGACCCGCGGCGGACGAGGTCGTTCTGCTCGACATCAAGGCGGCGCGAGTTGAGGACGGAAAGGCATACGGAGAGATCGTGCTGATTGACCAGTACGGGAACCTCCAGGCCAACATCGGTCGTGACCTCCTGGCTGAGCTGGGGCTGACACTTGGAGACACAGCCTTGGTGACGGTGGGCGGCAAGACGATTCCCAGCAAGCTTGTGAATACATACGGCGATGTTCCCGAAGGCGAGCACCTGATTTTCGTCGCCAGTACAGACTGGGTGGAGATCTCTATCAATATGGATGATGCCAAAGCCGCCTTCGGCGCGCAGATCGGGTCTCCTGTCGTGATTGAGAAGGCCAGGTAAACGTCTGCGCAATGCGGGCCGGGCAAGGCCTCGGGGAGTGGCTACATGCTAGTTGCTGATTTGCAGCAGTGTCATCTGGAAGAAGCCTGTGAACTCTTTGCTGCTACTTACCGCCGCCAACGTGAGGCGGCGCCCATACTGGACGAAAGCAATGCAGATGCAGCACGAGTACTGCCTATGCTGAAATGGTGTTTGGAAAAGCACCCGGGCACGGCAGTGATTGAGAGCGGCAAGATGATTGCCTACATGACAGGGTTTTACATCGACGAACTCCTGGGCGTACATAGAGGAGCCTTGTGTCCTGAATGGGCCCATGCGTCTACGAATGAGGAATCCTTCGAAACTCACCGTCTCATGTATCAGGCTTTAGGACAGAAATGGGTCGACGACGGATGCCTCACTCATGCCATCTACTTCATGAACTATGCCCGAGAGGCACAGGGCGCTTTCGTCTGGAATGGCTTCGGGAGCATATGTGTCGATGCCGTTCGTCCTGTCGAGCCTATAAGCGTGAAGGCGCCGGAGGGGGTTCGGATTGCCGCGATACGCGAAGAAGACATGCCGGTCTGGTTGCCATTGGTAGACGGACACAATCGGCATGTGGCCAAATCGCCCGCGTTCAAGCCATATCTGGAGCCCGAAAGCGCGGCTGAGCTTGGCGATACGTTGAGGCAGCCTGGGAATCTTGCATGGATGGCATGGCATGGCAATGAAGCCGTGGGGTACATGAAGGTAGCGCCTGTTGAGGATGGAACCGCCTGGATAGTCAATGGAGAAAGGAAATTCGCCGTGAACGGCGCCTACGTGAAGCCTGAATACAGGAGCATGGGTATTGCTAAGTCGTTGCTCTCAGCCGTCATGGAATGGGCACTGAGAGAAGGGTTTGTACGGTGTTCAGTGGAGTTTGAGGCAACGAATGTGGAGGCATGCCGGTTCTGGCTGAAGCATTTCGAGCCTGTATGCAGGTCCATGGTGCGGCGGTTGGACGAGAGGATATTGAGCACCATCTGAGTAGAGGCCGCGCAGAAGACAAGGGGCGGGATAAACCCGCCCCTTCGCTGGTCTTGAAGATGAACGAGACAGCTTGGCGAAGCCGGTCACTTGGGCCACACGATAATGGAGCCCAATCGCCGAGAATCGATTCTCTGCATTCCGGCAGAACCTCCGCTTACTAGGAGGTCCAGACCATCGGCGCCGACCAGGATTCCATCGATGATGGAACCATCCAGCATCATCAGGCGGACGGGAATGCCCTGTGCCGCGTCGGCGCCTAACGAGACTACTGACTCCGGAATCGATGATGCTACCTCGCTGGCTGTCAGTGCTCGGCTGTAGATACGAACCTCGCGTACGGCCCCGGATAGGTTATGGCGCTCGTCGTCATCCGCATACGCGCCTATGGCGAGCACGCCCTGGTCAGGGTAGCAAATCAAGCCGTGCTGGTCATTGGACTCTGCCGCCAGCCGACCATCCACATAGAGCCTCATCACTGTTCCGTCGTACACCCCTACCACGTGGTACCACTTGCCTGTCTCGAAAGGGCCGTCAGCCTTCATATACGTCAGGTATGAAGGATAGGGGTCTGTTACTTTGCGGTCCCCGAGCGAGGCCAGGCCGAACATGAATCTGCCGTCCAGGCAGCCTAGTATCCAGCCACGCTCGTAGCTTCCGTTGTCCTGTATGAAGTTCGCGAAGCTGGCCCAGTTCGTTGACTCTGCGACCATTACCCACGCTTCGACGGTGATGGCGGCCGATGGCAAAGCAAGACCGCTTGTCGCCCCTGAGTAGATAACGAAGTGGTTTGAAGAACCGTCCATGAGGTACCACTTGCCGTCAGGCCCGTCGATCCAGGCCGCAGGGCCGGCGGTCTTGCCGGGCGGCCCGTGAAGTGCGATCAGTGTGTCGGCGGATACGTGAGCCGGGTCAAGAACCCATTGCATCCAGAGCCCCGGCGGAGCGGCACTGCAGATGCCACTGGCACCCATTACTAGGAGTACGACTGCTAGCGCGACTAGTCTTCGAGCCATGTGTCTGCGCCTCCAATCACGGTTCTGATGAGTGGCGTCGGTGGATAGCTCATCTGCCCACCTGGATCTGATCGATAGCCATTGCGGAAGGCCCGCCTTCCGCGCGAGGGTGCGAGAAGATTTGCAGATACACCGGCGTCCCTTCGCCGATCCAGCCCATGTCTACGACCGCTGGACTATCCATGCCCGATACCTGGAGCGCCACCTTGCCCGGATATACCTTGAGCCCGACCCACTCGGGCGCCTTTGTCGGCTCGATCGGAAGATAGCCCTCACTTCCGTACTTCTCGGGACCGTGCGTGTTGATGAATACGACGAAACCCTCACCTTCATCAGTCGCGCAGGCGATGTGCACCCACACAGTCTGCAGAACCCACACGTCGTTGTGCCATGCAGAGGCGAGTGTCACCACAAACCCGGTCGTAAGTTTCGGGTCGGTCTTGATGAGTATCAAGCCCGGTTGCGCTGCAAACGATCGGTCAACAGTGAATATGGGCTGCCCGGACTGGATGCCGGTCTTCCCCCATGAGTTGCCGCTGGGCACGTTGACAACGAGTTTCCCCTGTTCAAACCTGGCAAACCTTCCGAAGTCGCCTCCTACCACGGCGACGGGATCCCACCGATCGCCCAGACCGTTGTCAAAGTCCTCTATCATCGCCGGTTTAGCGATAGCGAACGGTGGCCCGGAAGGCGATGCTGCCGGTATCGCGGGTGCGCCGGAGAACGTGATCGACTCGATCTCGTCTGTATCGTACGTGACAGTAGTGCCGTTGCGGAAGACTATGGTCATTGGGGCGCCGCAGACAATGGAGAGAGGAAAGGACGCCAGTGTAAACGCGAGAATGCACAGAGCAAGAATCCGCTTCATGAAATCGCCTCCTCAAGTGGGCACACGCCTAGAGAGACTGATGAGCGATGATTCTGCAAATCTGCGTCCTTTCCTTCGATCCCAATGACCAGGGCGTCAGAAAATCTCGGACTACCGCTGATCAGGCAGTATTCTCTCTACTGCTTCCCAGTGACCGAGCACCCGTCGAACTGGACATATGGAAGCCTCATGTCGGCTATCTCTACCGACTCGCGCGATACTCCGGTCACCTGTCGGAGCAGATCGTAGACATTGCCGGCGATCATCGCTTCCCTGACGGGGCAGATGATCCTGCCGGCCTCGATGTAGTAACCGCCCTTGACCACGCCGGAAAAATCCCCGCTCACCTCGTCCAGGTTTCCGGAGAACCTGTTCACGATCAGCCCCTTCGAGCATGCGGCTACCATCTCGTCGAGCGAGCGTTCGCCGGGGGCGATCACAAAATTGGTCGGACCGATAGACGGCGTATTCTGATCGCTTCCGGCGGCGCGCCCGTTCGAGGCAACTCCGTCCTTTCGGGCGGTGTAGCAGTTGTACAGGTAGTGATTGAGCACGCCGTCCTTCACAAGCTCGAGCCGGCGCGCCGGCACGCCCTCCCTGTCGAACGCGGTTGAGCCGGCGGCTCCGGGAATCGATGGATCATCGACGATCGACAGCAGGGGCGACAGAACCTGTGTCCCAAGCATTCCTTTCCACTTGGACCGGCCGGTCTGAACATTCTCCGCATCGGACGAGAAAGCGATAGGGGGGGAAATCAGATCTATCCCTGCGTATGGAGCGACGATCACTGCGCCTCTGAAACTGGGTATAGTAGTCGCCCCTAAGGTGGCGACGACCTTTTCGCCCAGCTTGCGTCCTAGAGCGGCCGGATCCATCCCGGACATCCGGCTCGATGCGCCGACTTCCATGTCGAAGGAGGACACGGTCTCGCCGTCGCGGGCGAACGCCATGGCCTGACATACGAATAAGCTGCGCTTCTCGGAAAGACGAATCCCCCGGGAGTTGGCGATGGCTTTCTCCGAAACCTCTATGGTGTACATAGCTGAGTCCAGAGTCACCCTCGGGTCGGCGCCGCGTGCCGCCTCCAGCATGAGACGGCCTTGATCGATCGCGTCTCGGAGGGTACGCTCTTCAGCTGACTGATTATAGATATCGGTCACTGGCTCGGTTGGCGCGGGCTCGGGGAGGGAGTAGTTGGGGTCTTCCGGCGAGGCATGGGCTATCGCTATGGCGGCGGAAAGCGCGTTTTCGAGCGACTCGGAGGTGAGAAGGTTTGTGGCTGCGAAACCCAGCCTGGCGCCATTCGATCCGCCAAGGAGCACCCGTATGCCCACGCCTTCATAGGTATCGCCTTTGGGAACCTGGAGGTCGTTCTTTTCGAACATGGCCTCGAGTTTCCTGACCTTTCTGTAGAACACTTCCGCATCGGCCGCGCCCAACGCCAGAGCGCGCCGGACCAGATCGTCGCAGAGATCGAGATGCATCGAACCATTCCCTCCTCTACTCATGGCGCCCTCCAACAGTGACCCGGCAGCGCAGGTAAGGGCCTCCGGCATCTACCTTGGCCGGCTGCCACTTGCCGCAATGGCCGGCGCCAAGGCTGCAGACGAAGTCTGACGATACTGCGTCTACGCTCTGCAGTACTTCGAAGGCCTGCCCTGAGATGGTTATGCCTTTGACCAGCTCTCCGAGCTTGCCGTGGTTGATGACGTAGCCTTCGGCCACTCCGAACATGAACTCCGCCGTGGAGTCGGCTTGCCCGCCGCCGGCGCCCATCTCGCGGAGAAGCAGGCCATCGTCGATGCCCGCAATCATCTGGTCCAGATCGTCGTTCCCGGGGAGTATGCATGTGTTTGTCATACGGATAAGAGGCTCATCACGGTACGTGAAAGCGCGAGCATTGCCGCGTGGTTCGGCCTTGAGGACTTCAGCCGACTCGCGGCTATGCAGGTAGTCGCGGAGAATTCCGCGGTCTATGATGACGGTGCGCTGGCCCAGAACGCCCTCGTCGTCCGCGAGGACCATGCCCGCGGCCCCTGTCATCGCGCCATCGTCTACCATCGTGACTAGATCAGACGCGACCTTCTGGCCGATCTTGCCCTGCACCACAGACCCGGCCTGGACGAAGTCGGCTTCCACTGTGTGTCCGATGGCCTCGTGAGCCAGCACCCCAACGAGCATGGGGTCGAGGATCACGGTATACTGCCCGCCGCGGACGTAGCCTGCGTCGAGCTTGCGTACGGCCAAGTCCGCGGCGTCATCGGCCGCTCTGTCCAGACTGACCTTGCCCAGCAGATCCTTCCATGAGCCTGTGACCCCCCAGCTCTTGATTGCCATCTCGAGTTGGTCGCCTCGGCCCGCAGTGGCTGTCACGTGGAAGCTGGGCTTGTTGTCGAGGATGTGGACAGCCGCCCCGTCGCTGGTGACTATGTACTTCTCGTCTTCATACTGTAGATATCTCACTGTGCTCGCCACAATCAGAGACGAGCGCTCGCGAACACGCCTCTCGGCGGCCATGATCAACTGGATCTTCTCTGCAATGCTGGGCTCGCCCGCTGAGTCATAGTAGACGAACTCGCCTTGGGCGAGCTTGGCCGGGGCTAGCGCAACCTTTTCGCGGCGCAGCTCGGCGCCTATGCGCGCTGCCGCCGCCGCCTCGGAAATGGCTTTTCGCAAGCCGCCCGGGGTTACGTCCGTGGTGGAGACAAATCCCCAACAGCCGTCCACAAGGCACCTGACTCCGGCGCCTGCGAGGGTGCGCCGCTCCACTCGGGCCAGTCTGCCGTTTTTGGCCTCAATGGACGTCTGTTCACGCTTGTGGTACCGGATCTCGCCGTATCCGGCGGCTCCCGAGATCGCCGCCTTCAGTAGATCGAGCATTCCATCACCTTCCCTGCTAGACTCTGCCATACCGTTGCATGCCGTTTGTGGTCCGATATTCGCGTTTGGTATGCGTTCACCTTCCAGGTGCGCCTCCTGGCGGCCTACAATCACGGAGTCAGCACCCGCAAGTTGGATGACCTAGTGAGAGCATCGGGTCTGGACCGTGAGGAGAATCACAACGGCAAGTCACATCACCTGACAAGACTTGACCCGGGGAACAGTCCACAATCTCGCGACCGTCCCAGAAAGGGCACGGTTTTTCGCGAAACCGTCTCAGGAAGGGTACGGTGTGACTGGCGGTGGGCCGGAAATCGGCCCAAGTTGGGGCTTCCTGGAGAATGCACGGCCGTTTGAAGGCCTCCCCGAGGGAAGTTGGTAGATAGGCGCGAGCGGCCGGATTATGGAAATGGCCTCTGCTTGCGGGTTTGGCGGCGATGCGTTTCCTGAAAAAGGAGGCGCCTCGAGCGGCGGGAATTCGGACAACTCTCACCTGTCCAACCGTGCTAGATCTGAGAAGGTTGCTCGAAGAACCTTTTCAGAAATGAGAAGGATGCCTCAGAACCCCATTAGGGCCTGCCACAGTCGAACACCGCGCCCAGGAATAGCATGGATACGGGTAATGCATAGGCGGCAGTAGGTATTCGCCTCGACATGGAGAATGAATGTAGCCGGGGAGGCGAAGACGATGTCGGAGCCGGTCTGTTTTGACTGGGATGCGTATCGGCGCTGGATGGCTCAGGCCGCCAACACGCTTGCGTCGGCTAGGGTCGACGCCGACCACGGCTTTCACAACTGGTGTTGCTTCAAGGCGCAGCAGGCCGGGGAGTGTGCAGTGAAGGCGATACTTTACGGCCTGGGCGCTCCCGCGATCGGGCACTCTATTGTTGTCCTCGCAGAGAAGCTGAGGGAGCTTGGAGTGGCGGCGTATGAAGGCTTCATGACAGATGCCCGGCTGCTGGACCGGCATTTCATTCCTCCGCGTAATCCCGATGCATATCCGTCCGGGAACCCGCATGATTACTATGACAGCGCCGCTTCCGGCGAGGCGCTCCGGGCTTGTGAACGCGTCCTTGAGTTGGCTCGCGAAATAGGCGGACAGGCTGGAGAAGGGTGAGGGCACTGAAGAAGGCACTGGAAGAGCGGCAAGCCCAGCGACTCAGGTTAATCGACCTGGCTCGGGACTATGTCAATCGAGTGGCCTCCCGCGACGATGAGCCGATCCGAGTAGTGGCAGCCGCAGTGATCGGGTCGGTTGCGAGGGGAGACTTCAACCCCGCCAGCGACATCGATGTGATCATTGTGTCCGAGGGGTTGCCCGGCAGCCCTCTTGCCCGGGCGGACTCGATGTACCGCGATGTTGGTGCTAGAATCGAGCCCAAAGCATTCACGCGCGACGAATTCGAACGCATGGCGGCGAACAGGAACCCCTTGGCTGTGGCGGCGCTCACCGAAGGGGTCGTCCTGCTCGATCCATATGGAGTGTTTCGGAGCCCCCCATCCCACTAGACTTGAGCACTGTGCCACTGCAATCAGGGGAAGGATATAGGTATCGCTATGACAGGAACGTTAATAAACGCAGCTACAGTGGTCGCGGGCACTGCGGTCGGCCTGGCGGTCGGGAAGCGCATGCCCGAGAGGATGTCGCAAGCTCTCATTCAGGGGCTCGGCATCTTCACGGTGTTCATTGGCTTCAAGATGGCCGCCGAAACCCGCAACGTGCTGGTAGCGCTATTTGCCATAGTGATCGGAACAGCCATAGGAACGGCGCTGGATATCGAGGGCTGGCTAGAGAGAATCGCTGTCGGAATCGAGAGACGATTTGCGAAAGGCGGCTCGGGATTGGCTGGCGGTTTCTTGGCGGCGAGTTTGCTCTATTGTGTAGGGCCCATGAGCATCATAGGCTCCATAGAGGACGGGCTGTCCGGCGATTACCGGATCCTGATGACCAAGGCCCTGATGGACGGATTCTGCTCCATCGCGTTTGGCGCCACTATGGGCGTAGGAGTTGCCCTTTCCGCCCTGACGATTCTAGTGTACCAGGGCGGGCTTACACTCGCTGCTGCAGCTGTAAAGGGTTTTCTGAGCGATGCCGTCATGACCGAGATGGGCGCAGTGGGCGGGCTCCTGATCGTAGGGATCGGCCTGAATACACTGGAAGTGAAGAAGGTTCACGTTGGCAATATGCTGCCGGCGATATTCGTCGCGGCGGCGCTGGCGCGGATACTGTCGTAGTCGTTGCGATAGTCTCTATGGGGTCGGACCCCAGACGCGCTTGCTTATCAAGCATCCTGCTGTTCGTGGCGTTTTATTAATGCCTCGACGAATGCCTCTAGTCGGTGTAGCTCCTTATCCAGCGTTGGGCGCATCTCCAGGGTTTGGATGACTAAATCCTTCACTCGCTCGCGATTAAGCTCTGCGCCGTAGGCATGTCGGAAGAGATGGCGAAAACGGCGCAGTTCATCTAGCCACGCGAAAGCGCTTTCAGTCAGCACCGCTGGCCGCACGCCCTCCAAGGGCTCACTCATGCTGACGAGAAGGCGTCGATGCCAGTCATCGGCTCGCGTTGAATAGCCGTCGAGGACCTGAGCCACTCTTGTGAAGATCGACTCCACACCTGTATACGCATGGTGTAGCCAGGCGGCAAATGCCCACACAGTCATGTCGTCAGAACCACGATTGAGCGAGGCTACCTTCGCCTGATCTACAGCGCCGAAAAGCCGATCCAGGGCTTTCATGTCTGTGCGCATGTCCACAAGAAGACCGCGAAGCTCACACGCGCGCTCACTCCTCGCGCTCATACAGAATCCTCCCTTCCGACACGATGCGCTCTCGCAGCAAGGCGCCTGCAACCTCCCAAGGTACCAGGTCAAGAGCCAGCCCGCCGCCCAGCGATTGCTCGGCTATTCCCAGCAGCTGATCCTGTGAGTATGGCAGGCCCTCCACAGCCATGTCCAGGTCAGAGTCAGAGCGTACGCGACCCCGAGCAAAAGAGCCAAAGACCCAGACGCGACTTGCCCCGAGGGCGCTCAGGACCTCGGTGAGTCGAGTGGCCTGCTGGGCGAGACGCTCCTTGTGCGCGGCGAGATCCTTCTCTCGTTGGGCAACGATCCGCTCTTCGTGCTCAAAGTATCGGTCGAAACCATGCGAGTCCATTGCGCTCTGCCTCCTCCCGACCGCCAGTCTTCGAGACGATTATACCACACCGCCCGATTGCGTTAGCGCAGACGGCAATAATACCCAGGGATCCGTCAAAGCGGCGGACTCTGCGGCTGCGTCGACGTCGACGGAGTCCTGCAATGATACCGGCAAGCCGTGTTCAAAGACATCAGTATATGATATCATGATACCACAGGAACAGATGTTCACTGAAGGGGGATGCGCATGATCCGCATGCAGGTGCAGCTCACAGAGGAACAGATCGAGGGCTTGCGGGCTATGGCCGGCGCAGAAGGGGTATCGGTCGCGGAGCTGATCAGACGCGGCGCCGACATGGTCCTGGCCGGTCGGGGCAGTGTCAGTCGTGAGGAGCGTGTTCGTCGGGCTCTTTCGATCGCGGGGAAGTTCAGGTCCGGTGAGACTGACATATCGGTCAACCACGACAAGTACCTGGCGGAGGACTTCCTGTGATGAGGGTCTTCGTCGATACTTCAGCGCTCTTTGCCCTACTCAGTTCGAATGACATCAATCATGAATCGGCATGGGGCATATGGGAAGGGCTACTCCGGGACGAAACGCCCCTATTATGCAGCAACTACGTCGTGGTCGAGGCCGCGACCCTTGTTCAGAGGCGGATCGGGATGGAGGCCTTGCGGGCGTTTCGGGAATGCGTCTGTCCGATGATGGATGTCGAATGGGTTGATCGTGCCACACACGATTCGGCAGAGACCGCTCTCCTGACGGCAAATCGCCGGAGCCTAAGTCTTGTCGATTGCACGAGCTTTATCGTGATGAGGCGGCTGGGGATTGCTAGGGCCTTCGCGTTTGATGTTCACTTTGCTGAGCAGGATTTTATGTGTCTGCCCGAGATGCGCCTTCACGACCGATAGCTCACCAGTGCCTGATGAACCTGCCGAGTGCCTGCTTGAACAGGACATTTGCTCCCGCGAAGGCGATCGCCGCTGCGGCGAGCACGGCGGCAAGCAGGCCTGGGCCGGCATCGACCAGGCGGGCCGGGGCGTCCGCGATCAGCACGATGGGAATGACCCATGTGAAGATGGTTCGCATGGAGGCAGGGTACAGGTTCATGGGATACTGGCCGAACAGGACGAGATCCATGGCGAAGCTTATCGCAGCCGACGACTGTTTGGCATAGAGCGACAGGGTCGCGGCCGCCATGAACAGGCTGTATGTTGCGGCGCCTCCGCAGGCGATGCCCACAATGGTTAGTGCGGCATTGGGCACAGTGAGCCTTGTGCCGGCGCGCAACCCGATAAGGGCGATGGCGTAGCCGGAGAGGGCTCCCATAAGCTCCATCGGCTCGAAGTTGGCGAAGGGAAGCGATACGCGGGGGTCCGGGGCCAGCAGGAGCAAGGCGTCGAGCTCGCCGCGGCGGACGTAGCGGGAGGCGAAGAAGACCGTCCAGGCGCCGAAGGCGTAGGCAAGTCCTGTTGCCCCCTGAAAAACGCCATAGACGTATGTGGCCAACCACTCGGCGCCCGCGCTCAGTCTGGATGAAGCGACCCACACGAAGGCCAACCCGAGGAGCTGGTATAGTCCTACCGATACGAACCATATCCAGAACCCCGCCGTCGACAGCCTGTGTCGACGGAACGCCGCACGCATCAGGGCTAAAGCAGCTCTCACATTACCCTCCATATACATCCAGGCGCGCGAGGCGACTCCTCCACAGCGCGATCCCGATTCCGAGCAGGGGCGCGCTCCAGATGATCTGAGCATACATACTGCTCACACTCCCTCCCAGGGCAATGGCCACCGAAGTATCGGCAAGATGAACAAAGGGAAGGACGCGTATCACTCGCTGAACCCACTCGGGATACAGATAGACTGGGATGAGAGCCCCGGACGCCGCCTGTGTAATGAACACCCTAAGCTGAACGGCTGCTTCGCCCTGCTTGAGCGCGACACCGATCGCGGATGAGATGAGCGCGATCCCTGTCGACGCCAGCCATACGAAGATGAGCGATATGGCGTAGAGCGCTGCGCTCGCCCACGACACCCTCGGCATGCCTCCGAGCAGAAAGGCGGCCACAAGCACACCGGGGAGGGTTGCTGCAGCCGACGCCAACATGCCGGCGAATGACCGGGCCACGATGAACGCTAGAGGATTGAGCGGCGTGATCACGTCCACTATAAGTGAACCGCTCATGTAGCCGTCTATCAGGGATCGCTCGAGATGCTGCCCTCCGGAGAAGGCGAAAGCTGCGCGCGCGAGCGCCAGGTAGCGGACGGTATCGCCTGAGGGATCCAGGCCGTGCAGAAAGGCGAACTGCGCTATAAGCAGGACGGTTGAACCCAGGGAACTCATGATGAAGTCCCACGCTGGGGTTGTGCGTTCCTTAGCCAGAATCGCTGCTACGTGCAGCAGCCTGGTTGCAGCTGTTTTGTCAACTACCTGCGGCTCCGCGCTGAATCCGTTCATCTGCCGCAACCCTCCCTCGGTCGATGGTCACGATGCGGTGGGCGCATTCGAGATCATCGGGGCGGTGACTGATCAGGCACACGGTAGCCCCGTCCGCGCTTACCTCGCTCAGCAGTGCCAAGAGCCCAGGTAAGTACTCCAGATCCAGGGCTTCTGTGGTTTCGTCCAGCAGAATGAGGCTCGGCCCGTGAAGCAGAGCGATGGCCAGCTCGGCTCGAGCACGCTGGCCTTGCGAGAACTCGCGCGGGGGCCGATTTGTGAGGGCGCCCAGGCTGAGGCGTTCGACGAGGCTATGCATGCGGCCTTCCCAGTCCGCGCGGGGCATGGCGAACAGCTCGCGGCGGAGGATGAACGAGTCGATAAGGGGCAGGTCGGGGAGGAGGGATGTTCGGCGTGAGCTGGAATATGCGATTCTCCGTTTGAACTTGGGGTCAAATAGGTTGGGCGGCTTGCCGAAAACCAGCACCTTCCCGCGCACCGGCGCATGCACCCCGCACATGGCCCGGAGCAGGCTGGACTTGCCCGATCCA
>JAGVTS010000106.1 GCA_019136685.1 Bacillota bacterium
GTGGTACGATGATCCGATTGCGTCGCCTGACGGCAGCGTGACCTGCACCGTCAAGAACACGCTCACATGGTCACTGAGGCGTGTGACTGACTGACTACACCGCCTCGTCGTAAGCCCCCGCAAACTGGCTGTTGTACAGGTCGTAGTAGAACCCGCGCTTGGCCATGAGGGCCTTGTGGTTGCCCTGCTCGACGATGCGCCCGTTGTCCATGACCAGGATGGTGTCGGCGTTGCGGATCGTTGAAAGCCGGTGGGCGATGACGAAACTGGTGCGGTCTTTCATCAGTTTGGCCATGGCTTCCTGTATCAGCACTTCGGTGCGGGTATCGACTGAGCTTGTGGCCTCGTCCAGGATGAGTATCTCCGGATCGGCCAAGATAGCCCGGGCGATGGTGAGCAACTGCCTCTGCCCCTGCGATATGTTGGACGCATCGTCGTCTAGCTTGGTGCTGTACCCGTCGGGCAGGGTGCGCACGAAGTGGTCGACGTGAGCCGCCCGAGCTGCATCCATTATCTCCTGCTCGGAGGCATTTTCGCGACCGTACGCGATGTTGTCGCGGATGGTACCGGCGAAGAGCCACGTGTCTTGGAGCACCATTCCGAACAGGCTGCGCAGGTTGTCGCGGGTCATGTGCCGGATGTCCACGCCATCGATGGCGATGCCGCCCTCGTCTATCTCATAGAAGCGCATCAGCAGATTGACCAGGGTAGTCTTGCCTGCCCCGGTTGGGCCGACTATGGCTACGGTCTGGCCAGGCTGCACGTCCAGGTGCATGTGTTCGATGAGGGGCGTTTCAGCCTTGTACCTGAATGATACATTGTCGAACGTGACTTGCCCCGCGACATGTTCGAGCTCGACCGGGTTGGCGGTGTCGGGAGTCTCCTCCGGCTCATCGAGGAGTTCGAACACGCGCTCGGCCGAGGCTACGGTGGACTGAAGGACATTCATGATACTGGCGGTCTGCACAATGGGCTGGGTGAACTGCTTTGAGTACTGGATGAACGCCTGCACATCCCCGAGCGAGAGAGCGCCATTTGCGACTTTCATCCCTCCGATAACGCACACCGCCACGTAGTTCAGGTTGTTGATGAAGCGCATGCCCGGCTGGATGGTGCTGGATATGAAGTGTGCCTTGAAGCTTGCGTCGAACAGGCGAGCGTTCTCCCTATCGAAGGCATCGATTGCTTCCTGCTGCCGGTTGAACACCTTAACTACGTTATGACCAGTGTGCATCTCCTCTATGTGGCTGTTGAGAGCGCCTGTGCTCTCCCATTGGGCGGCGAATTGCTTTTGGGAGCGCTTGGCGATCATGAGAGTCACCACAACACTCAGAGGCAGCGTAGCCAGCGCGATCGCGGCAAGCAGCGGGCTGATGGAGAACATCATGATCAGCACACCGATGACTGTGAATGCCGCCGTGGTAAGCTGGTTCAGGCTCTGCTGGAGTGTGCCGGCGATGTTGTCAATGTCGTTAGTGACGCGGCTCAGGATCTCGCCTCGAGTGTTGCTGTCATAGTACTTCAGAGGTAGCCTTGCAAGTTTGGCGTCGGCTTCCCTGCGCATGCCGTACACGGTGCGCTGGGAGACGCCGGCCATGATGTAATGCTGCAGCCAGCCGAAGAAGGCGCTTACAAGATACAAGCCGGCCAGGATGAGCAGAATCCGTCCGATGGCGGGGAAGTCTACGCCGCGTCCAGGGACGATGTTCATCTTTGACACCATGTCGGCCATTTGGTCCTTCCCGCCCGCCCTGAGCATCATGGTGATGGTCTCCTTGGTGAGGCCTGGGGGCAGCTGCTTGCCGATGACGCCCTCAAAAAGGAGGTTTGTAGCGCGTCCGAGGATTTTGGGTCCGGCAATGGAGAGGGCCACGCTGATCACGGCCATAACCATTACCGCGGCAACCTGGGCCTTGTGAGGCATCAGATAGCCGGCGAGCCTCCGCAGCGATCCTCTGAAGTCCTTGGCTTTCTCCGTGGGCATCATCGCGCCCATTGGGCCATGGCCGCGTCTTGGGCCAGCGCCTGGGCCTCTGCCTAGCCCTCTACCTTGACCCGGGCCCGCTGCCGGACTTGCGCCAGGACCCCGGCCTTGGCTCGCGGTGGATTGGGTAGACTGCTGCGCGAATCGGGCGGATGGTGTTTCCTTGTTCATGCGACTTCCTCCTCTGCGAGCTGCGAAAACACGATCTCGCGGTAGACCGCGCAGTGTTCCATCAGTTCTTGGTGCGTGCCTATCCCCACGATCGCGCCCTTGTCGAGCACGATGATGCGATCAGCATTCATGATGGTGCTGACGCGTTGGGCTACTATCAATACAGTGGCGTCGGTGTCGCGCACTTCACTTGCGAGCGCGGCGCGCAGACGGGCGTCTGTGGCAAAATCCAGGGCGGAGAAGCTATCGTCGAAGACGTACACCTCTGGTTTTTTGACGAGTGCGCGGGCGATGGCTATGCGCTGTTTCTGACCGCCAGATAGGTTAGTTCCGCCCTGCGCGACTTCGGCGTCGAGCCGGCCGGGCATCTCAGACACGAAGTCTGCAGCCTGCGCTATCTCCAGCGCGTGCCATAGCTCGGCGTCGGCGGCGTCGCTTCTGCCGTAGCGCAGGTTGCTCGCGATAGTGCCGCTAAAGAGGAAGGCTTTCTGCGGAACGAAACCCACCTTGTCTCTGAGGTCGTGTTGAGTGAGGTTGCGAATGTCGACTCCGCCTGTCAGCACTGCGCCCTCGGTTACATCATAAAAGCGCGGGATCAGGTTGATGAGCGTGGACTTTCCACAGCCTGTGCTGCCGACGATAGCGGTAACCTCGCCGGGCTGAGCGCAGAAGGAGATGTCTCTTAGGACAGGAGCCTCGGCGCCCGGGTAGGTGAACGCTACGTTCCGGAACTCGACACGGCCTCTAGCTGGGATAGGCGGGTCGGCTGCACGGCCTGCGCCGATCGGCGCAGACGCCGTGGACGGCGCCGGCGCTTCAGGATCAGTAATGGACGGTTCTACCTGTAGCACCTGCTGAATGCGCTCGGCCGACGCGCTGGCGCGGGGGATCATGATGAACATCACGACCGCCATCATCACCGACATGAGGATCTGCATGATGTAGGCCAGGAAGGCTGTGAGATTACCGATGGGCATGGCGCCGCTGTCGATTCGGTGGGCGCCGAACCAGGTAATCGTGACCAGCGATATGTTGAGCATCAGCATGAGCACCGGCATTGTGAGCGCGATCAGCCTGTTGACCCTGAGGGCGGTGGAGGTGAGGTCCAGGTTGGCCTCGTCAAATCGGCGCGCTTCGTAGTCTGTCTTCACGAATGCTCGAATCACGCGAATGCCGGCGAGCTTTTCGCGAGCGACCTGGTTCAGCCTGTCTATCTTGCCTTGCATCGACTTGAACAGGGGCAATGCCTCACGCATTATGACTGCGATGACCGCGCCCATGACAGGAACTATGATAATGATCGATGTAGAAAGCGGCACGTCCTGGCGCAGGGCCATGATGATACCGCCGACACACATGACTGGAGCGGAAATCATAACGTTCAGGCTCATCAGCACAGCCATCTGTACGTTCTGCACGTCGTTGGTGTTGCGCGTGATCAGCGAAGGCGTGCCGAACAGGTCGACTTCGGCCTGGGAGAAGGTTTGCACCTTCCGGAAGATGTCGCTGCGAAGATCGCGGCCGAAGGACATGGCTGTTTTGGAGCCCCAGTACACGGAGATGACGGAGCATCCTGCGAGCAGGAAGGTCACGAGAAGCATGAAACCGCCCGTTCTCAGGATGTAATCGGTGTCGCCTTTTGCGATACCGTTGTTGATGATGTCGGCATTCAGATCGGGCAGGTACAGGTTAGAGACTGCCTGCACGAGCAGCAGCGCTACAACCAGGATGAGCTGCTTTCGGTATGGTCTGAGGTATTTGAGCAGTTTCAACATGGGCAATGTGACACCTCTCAAGTCAGCTATCAGTCCAAGTCAGCAGAGATCAAAGCTCGTGGCTGATGTTCGAGCAGAGCGCGTCTAGGAGTCGCTCGAAGTCCTTGAGGTCATCGATGGACATCTTGCCGAACGATGCATTGATAAAGCCTGCCAAAATCGAGTTCATTTCGTCCTGCAAGCAGCGGCCTGCATCGGTTAGGTAAATGCGAGTCAGGCGCTGGTCCTTCTCGTCTGGCCGGCGTGCTATGAGGCCTGCTGTTTCCATTTTATGCAACATCACGGTTATGGTCGGTCGAGCTACGTGCAGTCGCCGCGCCAGGTCACGCTGGGGAATGCCGTTGTGGTTACCTATGACCCACAGGCATCCGGCCTGGCCAGGGTAGATGTTCTTATCGGACATCATCTTGAACATGAGCTGCCGATGTAGGCGCATCGCCCTGAAGAAGGCGTGAAAGACCCGCAAGGAGGCTGGATCCACCCCACGGATCTCTGAAAACGACGGGCCTTCGCATTCGTCATGATGCACAGCTGGACCTCCCTTGCTACCGTGGCGTTCGAGTGCTGAGCGCCGTAGGTCTGTTAGCATGCTAACTATATACGTAACGTATTCTACCGCGTCTGGCGGAGGGGGTCAAGGGGGGGGCGGGGACGTGGATGCCGAATGCTCGGACGAGAACCGGGATGAAAAAGGGGCTCGATCTCGCGACCGTCTCAGAAAGGGTACGGCTTTTCGCGGAACCGTCTCAGGAAGGGTACGGTTTGACCGGCGACGGGCCGGGAATCGGCCGATTTTGGGGTTTACTGGGGAATTCGCAGCCGTTTGGGCGCTCTGCCGGGGGCACTCGAGAGATAGGCGGGCGCGACCAGATTGTGTTAATAGCCTCTGCCTGCGGGTTTGACGGCGCTGCGGCTCCGGAAAAAGGAGGCGCCGCCAGCGGCGCGACTCCAGACAACTCGTGGCTGTCCAACCATGCTAGATCTGTGAAGGTTGCTCAAAAAACCTTCCCTGGATCCCACCGCGCTTCGCATCTTGCGCCCTTTTGCGCTTGCACCAATGGATGTAGCCTTGGCCGATCTGATCAAGGCGGCGCACGAACCTGCTCTCTCGATCGATGCGCACTAGAGGCATGCCCGCCGGGACCCTTGCTACTATTCTATCAATCCTCAGGTCGGCCTCGGTGATCTCAACAACTTCGATGCCGTACTTCGTGGACAGCCCCACCTTCAGTAGATCCCGCATTTGGGCTTCTTCGAATTCCTCATTGCTCTCATGAAGCGACGTAAGTACGCGATGCTGAATGCCCTGGAACTCGAAGGCTACGCCCCGGCTGTAGTAGAATCGATCGAACTCCAGAGGATGCCCTGAGTCGGGATTGGTGATGCAGCTCGGGCGACAGTTATCGAGGCAGTTGGACACGGCTACGGTGTTGTCTAGCATCGCCCTCATAATGTTCTCTCCTCTAGGGACCCAGGTTTCCCTGACCTCATCAAGCCACTCGACCAGCTCCTGCTGGACCCCATCCGGTGCTGTGGGAATAATAACCGTGCGTCGCGATTTGGCGATCTCAAAGCTCAACCAGCCTTCCTCTTTCAGGGCCTTGCACTCGCGTTCTATGACTGCTCTGCTTATCCTGGCTACCGATGTAAGGTGGGCAAGGGATTCCGGTTGGACATGGCATATGATGACGTAGAGGCCTTTTGCGCAGAAGGATATGTCGGTGCTGTCCAGCAAATAGGGTAGGGCGAGATCGGTCAAGCGGTACATGGCGGTCATGATCTCCCCTTCCTTAGGGTAATGGCAGACTGGGTTGCGTTCCTTGGGGTTTAGGCGCGTTTCGGTTGGCTGTCGCTGCCGTTCATGGTGGCAAGTGGCGCAGAGCCTGAATGACTTGGTTATGCAAGCATAACATGTATAGGGTTAAAAGTCAATAAATGTAGACGCTTGTAGACACTTGGTATCCGACTGGGGGTGCAATTCACCGGCAAGCCGCCTCCGGCCTCCAACCCCGATTCTGCCTCGCCGTAGTCCACGATCTCGCGACCGTCTCAGAAAGGGTACGGCTTTTCGCGGAACCGTCTCAGGAAGGGTACGGTTTGACCGGCGACGGGCCGGGAATCGGCTGATTTTGGGGTTTCCTGGGGACTCTGCAGCCGTTTGGGCGCTCTGCTGGGGGCACTCGAGAGATGTGCGGGCCCGACCAGATTGTGTTAATAGCCTCTGCCTGCGGGTTTGACGGCGCTGCGGCTCCGGAAAAAGGAGGCGCCGCCAGCGGCGCGACTTCAGACAACTCGTGGCTGTCCAACCATGCTAGATCTGTGAAGGTTGCTCAAAAAACCTTCCCAAATACGGACAGGATGACCCAGAGCCCCGAATGGGGCAAATCACTTAGTCAGCTTCGGCAGGCCCGCGAGTCGCTGCGCCTATGGCGGTCAGCACTGAAGTGGATTCACCGCTGTCCCGCGGCCGTGTGGTGCGCAAGTTG
>JAGVTS010000248.1 GCA_019136685.1 Bacillota bacterium
TTGCTACACAGCCCGGAACATCGGGGATATACGCCGAGAAACCCTTACCCGCCTTCTCTATCACCACAAGGTACTCCATAATCAGCTTCTCCCCCTCAATCTGGCCTGTTTGAGGATGCTGTTTAGCGTCCCCGGCGCGAGTTCATCGCTAAGCGCGCCAGCTATCGTTACGCGACCGGGCTTGACGGGGTGCTTGAACTGCCTGTGACTGCCCTTCTGAGCCACCAAGCGCCAGCCGTCCTTCTCGATCATGCCGATGGCGTCTCTGATTCTCACATCGAACCGACCCCAAATCTGTGCTATGCGGCTAATGGCTTGCGCCGCTGTCGGGCAAATGGTGGCGGTCAATACCTCTTGCATGTGATTGTACCAGTTCCCTACGATTCCTGCAAAGCATCACTGTACGGTATGTGGGCAGGTTCGGCCAAGGCCTCCATACGCGCATTGATCACGCATCGCCGCCGGGTCTCAGTCTTTAGCCAACCAAACCCAAACTGAAACGAACCTGTCCCCGTGGATACGTGCGGCTTCCATCACGGACGAAACGAAGCCTGACAGCAGAAAGGGCGCAGCGGATGACTACAGGCCATATGGCAAAATCTAGGTGTCGATTTTAGGAACGCATTTTCGGCGATGTGTCGACAGAACGGACAATAGGTGGTGCATAATCGAACGCATAGATGCATAGGACGTCTGAGGCGGACGACGCATGGAATAGTCACCCATAAAGCCCGACTTAAGGTGGCATATACTAGCATCTGGCCCCATGCGCCAGCCATATCGTGCCATTGCCGGCTGTTGCAGCTACCAGATCATCCCATTGCCCGTCCTTATGCGGATATGCGTTCCGTTATACATCAGCACTCGTCCGGATTCGCGACGCATCCGGAAGAACCCGTTCACGAAATGAACGGATCGCAAAAGGCCAGGCAGATGGGCATGTGGCGGCAAGCGTGCAGTGTGCGGCGCATATGCACTGCCCATTATCGAGTCCGGAGTCTTCATTCGCACCTTAGTCGCCCATAGTCTGCCTGATGACCCTACGGATTGTTCTCGGTGCGAGCCCAACTCTGTGAGGTCGGGAACGCCGTCGGAATCGGTTCGCGGCACGAAAGCGCAGGTCCTGCGGTCTCCGTGAAACCCTGATCACTGACGTCGCTGGCGGCACGGTTGTCTAGCAAATCTTTGGGTCATTCGGAAGGAATCGAGGGAGTTATGGAGCATTATTAACATACTAGACTACTTGTGAAACCGAGGAGGGGCGGGCATGAGAACCTTGTCGCCCAGACCTTCAGCAGTTGTGGTCGCGGTGCTGATCTCACTGCTTGTTGCTTCGATACCTGCGTGGGCAGGCGTGGGCATTCTTGGGAATCCACCGCCGACGACGCCAGGGGCCTTTACTACTCAACCTCCGGCTTTCGGCAGGGACCCCGCGCCCACCTGGTCGTGGGAGGCCAGCACACCGGGAGGCGCAGCGAGCATCGCTAAGTATCACGTCCGGGTGAAGCCGGGCAGTCACGACTGGGTAGATGCCGTACCTGCGATTGTGAATGCGCCCAACACCGGCTGGTCGCCGTCTCCCGCCTTCTCCGCGGACGGGATCTACCAGATCGCGGTGCAGGCAGAGGACAGCGACGGAGTCAAGTCGGATTGGGCCGTCAGCTCCACCTACGTGCTCGACACCACCCCTCCCGACGTGGCGCTGAGCGTTCCGGAGGCGGGCCTTGAAACCAGCGATGCCAACATCGTGTTCAGAGGCACGGCAGAGGATCTGCCATGGGGCATAGCAGCAGTGCACTGGATGGTCACCGATCCCAGCGGCAACCCGGTTGCAGGCTCCGCCCAGTTCACTGAGCCTAACGCCGCCTTTACGCCATCTTCTGCGTTGAGCGTTCAGGGCGTGTACGCAGTCCGCCTATTCGCCGAGGACCGAGCAGGAAACACGGCTACGGCTGAGCGTAGCTTCAGGCTGGACACTATTGACCCGACGATGACTCAGTACGAGCTACTTACTGCGAAGAGTCGCATGCTCTATGGCGATCTATACATATCCGATACGCAACCGAAGATCCGAGTCGTGGCCAGTGATGGCTCGAGCGGATCAGGTTTCAATGTGGACGGGAGCCTTGAGATCGAGGTGTTCTCAGATGGCGCTGTTCCCGAGCGCGTGGAGGGGACAGTACTAAGGACTCCCGCTCGGCCCACACTCAACGCCGAGGCATGGGCCGCTGTGTGGTCTCCTTCCGCCCCAATGACCTCCGGGCGATACTATCCGTGGATCACCATCATCGACGATGCAGGCAACAAGCTAGAGCGCGGCGGGCCCGCTTACAGGTTCGTGATCGACGCCGATCCGCCCCAAATCACCGGCGACTCGTCAGTCGGGAAACTCAACACCGGGAACGGGCGGCAATTCACTAACAACCGCCACCCGCTGATCACGTGGTCCGCAGCCTTCGATCCCAACCTGGCGGGCGGAGTGCCCGGCGCCGGCGTGGCCGGCTATCAGCTCGAGGTATGGACCAAGCCGGAAGAGCAGAGCAAACCCCAGGGCACTAAGGTGTATGCCGCACCCGGCATAATCGACCCGTGGGCCGACCTGATGCCGATCACCCCCACGGGGGGCCCGGTTGAGCAGCACACACCTTCGGCCGAGCTGAACGGCCTCAAGGATGGAGTGTCGTACGGCGCCTGGATCCTTGTGCGCGATAGGGTGGGCAACGTGCCCCAGGAAGGCGCTGAACCGATGTGGGTCGACCCGCCGTTCATATTCGACTCATCTCCGCCGAGCCTGCCGGGCATTCCCATCGTGGTTGACGCAGTTGAGGAGCGCATAGGCACGGGCACGCCCACCATCAGGTGGGAACACGCCACGGATGAGGGGTTCGGCGTGGCCCAATCCGGTGTAGACGGCTATGAAGTCAGGATGAAGCATGCCGGGGCTACAAGCTGGGATGTGTTGACGACTTTCGTAGACCTTGACCCCGATGAAGACGTAGACTGCGTGGACGCCGATACCCCGCTTGAGGGCGACCTCGAATGGGTCGTGCCGCAGCTTCTGGCGAACGGCGATTATGAGTTTGTCCTGAGAGCGCGAGACGTTGCAGGAAACGTGTCAGTGAAATGGACCGATTCGCTGTTCTTCACGGTAGACACCACTCCCCTGAACGCGCCGGAGGCGCCGTACACCGCAAGCCCAACGAACAAGCAGCTACCTGAGTGGACATGGCTGGCCGTTGCCGGTGCAGTGCGGTACGGAGTCTACCTTGATGGGGCGCTCAAGGAGTATGTGCTCCCGCCGGAGATACCCGGCGCTCCGCTCACATGGGCGCCCGCCGAAGGCGCTGAGCTTGCCGAGGGCAGGCATTACCTGCAGGTCACCGCGGTCAACGATCTCGGAAACGAGAGCGAGAGATCGGCCCCTGGATACGTAGATATCGACCTGACTCCGCCCGCGGCTCCCCAGATGCAGGCGCTGCCGGGGTTCACGAACAAGGACGAAGTGCTGTTCCAGTGGGACGCCGAGGCCGACGCGGTCCGGTACGAGCTGGAGTATCGTGTGGGCGAGGCCGACTCCCAGGTCACGTCCGTGGACGTGGCGCAGTACGTGCTCGACATACCCGATGTGACCGACGGCATTGCCGTTTGGGGCCGGGCGAAGGCGTATGATGCCGCCGGAAACGCGAGCGGTTGGGCGGCGCCGGTTGCCCGCACAGTCATCGACCGTACGGGTCCCACAGTGACGGATCCCACGATTCCTGTCACGCCCACCACGGATCCAAGGCCTATTTGGGCTTGGACGGGCGATGACGGCGAGCTGGGTTCGGGAGTGTCGCATTACGTGGTAACCCTCGATTCTTCCGGGTCGTTTGAAACCGCCGGAGCAAGCTTCACGCCCGCATCCGACCTAGCAGATGGCACGCACGTCCTGAAAGTGAAGGGTGTGGACAATGTAGGCAACGTCGGCGAGGAATTCGTGTTCCCGGGCGTTGCAATAGACACATTACCGCCCGCTGCGCCTGCTATCGGGCCCATCGCGAAAGGCTACAATACCAGCCCTCTGACGCTCAGGTGGAGCACTGTGACCGACGGCGACAACGCCGTCGAGTATGTGCTGCAGTGGGCCAAGAATGCAGGGTTCAGCGGGGCCCATAGCATATCCGTCGGCCCTGTTGAGGTGACTCCCGAGTGCGAGTTCGGCTTCACAGAGCCAGGCAAGGGCGAGGACGAGTACTGGTTCCGCGTGAAGACGATCTCCACGGTCAATGCGAGCACGACTCCGCGGCAGACCAAGGAGAGCGGATGGTCGCCTGCAGTGTCTACTATCTATGACAAGACCGGGCCCGCGGCTTCCGTGTTGACCCTGTCGACCCCCAGCCCGACGAACCAGTCGCCCCAGACTTGGAACTGGACCGCTCCCGCCGGCGCGACTGGCTACAAGGTGAGCGTAGACGGCGGCGAGTGGATCGACGTGCAGGACACGCGCACCTACCAGACCACTTTCGATGCGACCGGAACCTACACGTTTGCGGTGAGGGCCTACGACTGGCTGGGCAACGACGGCGCGGCTGCAGCAGGCAGCGTGGAAGTGGATGTAACCGCCCCCGACGCGCCTGGGGGCCTTGCCCTTGTTTCTGAGAGTGTCGTGATCGACGGCAAATGCTACACGGCCGACAACACGCCCAACATCAAGTGGGATCCCTCGTCAAGCGCGGTGGAATACCGAGCGGAAGTGGACGGTCAGGCTTGGATTCACACGATTGACGCTGCGTATGAGTTCACTGAAGGTCTTGAAGATGGTGAACACGCTGTGAGGGTGTCGGCTGCGGACGCGCTCGGCAATTGGAGCCAATACTCGGGCAGGCTCGTCTTCGTCGTCGATACCAAA
>JAGVTS010000192.1 GCA_019136685.1 Bacillota bacterium
GCCGAGACTGCGGATACGCCTCCGTCTCGACGCCGTTCGTCCAGGAGGGGCGGGCGTCAAGCAAGGGCCGCCAGGGCCAGAAAGGCAGCCAGAGCCGCCAAAGCAGCTGCATCCGGCGCAGACGATCCCGCTGCTGCTGCTGCCGCCGCTGCTGCTGGGCAGACTGATGCAGCCGGAGGCGTCCGGAATGTAACCGATCAGGAGACAATGCAGGCAACGTAGCCTTTCACACCTGCAGCTAGAACTGAACAGCGAAGAGGGAGGCTCGCCGCGCTCGCCTCCGCCGCGGCAAGACTACTCTTCTTCGAGGCCCTTGCGGCCTATTCCCTGCCCAAGTCGGGGTAGCCCCGCCCAAAGCCAGCTAGGCCCGGCATCAACCGCGACTTGGGACAGTCGAAAGGCCTTTTAGCTGGCGAAACCGCGACAACTGGGGAGCCCAAGGCCTGGAGCTGGCATAGTGGCAGTTTCTATCACTACTTTCGGAGATACGCGCAATTTCTGGCGCGCCAGGATAAGCCTGACGCCTCCAAATCACGAAAATCGGGGGGTATCCGCCGGGTTTGGGCAGTGAAGCAGGCGGGCGGGCCGACATAATATCCCACATCATGGCTTCACTTGGGAACGGCGCGCAATTGATGGCACGTCATGCCATCGATTCGCCAATAAAGCGGCGGTATCTGGCCCCGAGGGCTCCTTTTGCGGGGTCGATTTGCCCCTCTGGGCCCCCGACCCAAATCGATGTACTCAGAAGTTGCGTTTTTCGCCAAAAGTATTGTCAAAATGTGACCGTATCTCTGGGCGGATACCCCCGGGGGTATATCACTGAGCCACAGCAGTCATCCTTCCGTCCCTCAGCATGCCCCCGGATCTATCCCTAGGTCTATCCCTGGACCCGGTGCGATTCCAGCTGCTTCGGCTGTGGCCCTGGCAAGGCCACATGCCTGAATGCGGGGGATCTGCGACCCCGAAAGCCACAATCCCTACACGCACCCACGGGCGGGGGGTGAGTTTGACACACATCCATGCTTGTGCTATATTTTAACCGCTGTGGGCGACCTTGTACGTCGCCTCAAGCCGCTCGGGAAAGGCCCGTAAACGGAGCGCGGGGATTGCACCGCGTTTCCTGCCTTTGTTGGTCCCGGCGAGCCCAGAGTGCGAGGAGGTCAGGTAATTGTACGCAATCGTTGAAACCGGCGGAAAGCAGTATCGCGTATCGCCGGGCCAGGTCGTCCGCGTTGAGAAGCTCAGCACTGCTCTCGGCGACACGGTCGAGTTTGACAGGGTGCTCATGGTGGCTGGCGAGGACGGTGTCCAGGTGGGAAAGCCCGTGCTGGATGGCGCCAAAGTCACCGGAGCAGTGGTGGCGCATGACAAGGCCAAGAAGATCTACGTCTTCAAGTACAAGGCGAAGAAACGTATACGCAAGAAGACCGGCCACAGGCAGCCGTTTACATCTGTCAGAATCGACTCCATTGTCACCGCGTGAAGATACCTGTGCCATGACCACTGTCACAGTCCGGCGCTTCGGCGGCCGCGTGGTGCGGTTCACGGTGCGGGGTCACTCTGGTTGGGCGGAGTATGGGCGCGACATAGTGTGTTCGGCAGTATCCGCTCTCGCCATTGCCGCAGCCAACGGGCTTGTGCAGCAGGCCGGCGTGTCCAGGGCCGTCAGGCAGCGCCACGGCGAACTTGATTGTATGATACTGGGGTCTCCGTCCGATGCGGAGTGGAATCGAGCGGATGCGATTCTTGAGACGATGCTAGCAGGGATTCGCTCGATCGCGCGAGAATACCCAGGCACTATCTTGGTTGTGGATAAAAACAGGCCCGAAAGCGGCCGTGATTTGCAGGCTAGGGGGTGTAACGAGTGATCAGGATGAATCTACAGCTGTTTGCGCACAAGAAGGGAATGGGAAGCTCCAGGAACGGACGGGACTCCCAGGCGCAGAGGCTAGGAATAAAGAAATTCGGCGGGCAGCGTGTGACGGCCGGAAGCATCATCGTAAGGCAACATGGCACGAAGGTGCACGGCGGAGTCAATGTGGGGATGGGTAAGGACTACACTCTGTTCGCAACCGCTGACGGATGGGTTCAGTTCGATCGAGTCGGCAAGACCGGAAAACGGGTCTCGGTCGTTCCGGATCCGGAAGCGGCTGTGGCCGGTTTGGATGCTGCTCCAGCCGCCGAAACGATGTAGTGAGCAACGGGGATATGATGGGGCCCGCATCAGCTTTGCTTGGTGTGGGTTCTTTCGTTTTTCCGACAATCCTCCTGAAGGGGTGTGACTAATGAGCAGGGTTTC
The DNA here is from genome assembly GCA_019136685.1 of Bacillota bacterium. GTDB lineage: Bacteria > Bacillota > DTU025 > DTU025 > DTU025 > UBA5389. The sequence continues at coordinate 2,303 of JAGVTS010000192.1, forward strand.
TGGATGGGTCAAGGCTCTCATTGTCGTCCTGATCGTTCTGGCCTTGGCGTGGAATACTCTTGCAGTCATCGTCACCGAGCATCTGTGGTACGCCGACCTTGGTTACCTTGGCGTGTTCTGGAAGCGGGCCGAGGCCCGTGTCATTGTGTGCATTGCGGCTTTCGCCGTCACGTTTGCTTTTGTGGCGATCAACCTTCTTGCAACCAAGGCCGTCTCTAGGCTGGTGTCGACTCGATCAGCTCTTGTGGTCGCCACCGTTGCGGGGTTTTTGGCCGCAGTGGCATCCTACGGCTCGTGGATGGAGTTCCAGCAGTTCATTCACGCCACGTCTTTTGGGAAGCCAGATCCGATCTTCGGTCGCGACATCAGCTTCTATGTGTTCAGATTGCCGATAATCCGCCAGATCTACGCGGGTTCGAGGTGGGTAGTAGGGCTCACAGCCGCATCTATCATGCTGATCTACCTTGTGTCGGGGGCACTGGTCAGGTTCGGGCGCGAGGGAGCTGAACCGGGGGGGCCGGATGGCACAGCCTTTGGGCGACGAAAGCGAGGCAGGATAGTGCTGGAGCCTATCGATGCCCGGGCCAAGCTGCATGTATGCGTGCTGCTCGGGATAGGCCTGTGCGTCATAGCGCTGGGGTACGCGCTTTCCATGTGGGGGCTTGTCTACTCCACCAGGGGAGTAGTCGTGGGCGCCAGCTACGCAGATGTACATGGCACTCTTCCCGGACTTCGTCTGCTGATCTGGCTGATGCTTGCGTCGGCCGTGTTCATCATAGGCACGGGCTTGAGAGCAGCCAGCACGCGCACGTGGGTGGTGGTGTGCATCACCTTTGTCGTGCTTTTGGGAGTGTCGTTCTTTGCGATCGACGTCTACCCCGGCATGATCCAGAAGCTGTATGTTACTCCCAACGAGCTTGTTGCAGAGCGCGAGTACATAGGGCACAATATCGACTTCACCAGGAGCGCTTTCGGGCTGGACCGGGTGGAGGAGAGCGAATACGTGGTGACTGAAGGCATCACCCAGGCCAAGCTCGAGGGGGCTGCAGACACCCTGGCTAACGTGAGGCTGTGGGACTGGGAACCCCTGCTGGCTACTTTCGAACAGCTTCAGGAGATGCGGCTGTACTACCATTTCGCAGACATCGACATCGGCAGGTACACCATCGATGGCAAGACGACACAGGTCATGCTATCGGCCAGAGAGATGGATGTGAGCCGACTGCCGTCGCAGGCTCAGACATGGGTGAACACGCGGCTCAAGTATACCCATGGCTACGGCGCCTGCGCAAGCCCGGTGAACGAGATTGGCCAGGACGGGCTTCCCACGTTCCTAGTGGGAGATATTCCGCCGCGGTCTCCTGCCGATATGCAGCTCGACCGGCCTCAGATATACTTCGGTGAGCTCACCGGCGACTGGGTGATAGTGAACACCAGGGCTGAGGAGTTCGACTACCCTGTGGGCGACTCCAACGAGTATTCAAGATACGACGCGGACTCCGGTATACGCATGGGGTATCTTTTCCGGAGGCTGCTCTTCGCGACAAGGTTCAATGATTCCAAGATAATGTTCTCGCGCGATATCACGCCTGATAGCCAAATGCTTTTCGCCCGCGACATTCGCGAACGTGTACGCAGGATCGCTCCGTTTTTGCAGTACGACGGAGACCCGTACGCTTTCATTGCCGATGGTCGATTGATGTGGCTGATCGACGGGATGACCACATCCACTGCGTACCCCTATGCTGAACGTTTTGGCGATCACCTCAACTACATCAGAAACTCGGTCAAGGTATCGATCGATGCCTATACAGGGGAAGTCAGCTTCTACATCATCGACCCTGAGGATCCGGTAGCCGCAACATATGCTAAGGTCTTCCCCGGGCTGTTTAGGCCGGCAAGCGAGATGCCCGAGTCGATCAGGCAGCACCTGCGGTATCCTGAAGACCTGTTCAAGATACAAACCAGGATGTATGCCATGTACCACATGACCGACCCCGAGGTGTTCTACAACAAGGAAGACCTATGGGGCCTGCCCCGCGAGATCTACAAGGGCCAGCAGCAAGAGGTGAGCCCCTACTACGTGAACATGCAGTTGCCGGGTGAACCGGGAGTCAGCTTCGTACTGTTCACCCCGTTCACGCCTTCGCGCAAAGACAACATGGTCGCCTGGCTCGCTGTCAGCTCCGATGCGGACGAGTACGGGCGCATGGTCGCGGTCAACTTCGGTAAGCAGCGCGTGGTGTTCGGGCCCATGCAGATTGAAGCACAGATCGACCAGGACGCTGAGATATCCAAGATGCTTTCGCTGTGGAATCAGAGCGGATCCAGCGTTATCCGCGGCAATCTTCTCGTCTACCCGATAGACGGGAGCATACTTTACGTGGAGCCGCTCTTCTTGGCAGCGCAGGCGAGCCAGTTGCCCCAGCTGAAGCGAGTGATCGTATCCGACGGCACCCGAGTGGAGATCGGACCCGACCTACCTGAGGCGCTGGGGGCGCTGGTCGGGCGGCGAACGAGCACGGACATGTCTGCCGGAATCGGCACGCCTGATCAGATGGGTGAGGCAGTCGATAGGCTGGCCGGCCCATCCGCAGGCGCGGCTCTCGATCTCTACCGGAAGGCGCAGGAGCGATTGCGCGAGGGCGATCTGGCGGGCTACGACAGATTCCAGAGGCAGCTTGAGCAGGTGCTCAAGTCCATGGCAGACGAGGAAGAATAACGCATGGGCGATTGTGTGGACCATTGCGAACTGGCCTTCTCATGGAAGAACGACGCTTGTGTCATCACCGGGTTCGACAGCTTCGATCTACACATGACATGCCAGTGTGGCCAGGCCTTCCGGTGGGTCCGGGCGGGCGATTCGGGGCAGCTGGAAGAGGGCGTGGTGCGCGGCAGGTTTCTTCGCTTAGAGCAGAGGGGCGCGGAGCTTGTTGTGCATCCGCCCGCTGACGACGAGACGGTTGCCATCGTAGCGGACTACTTCCGGCTGCGGCAGTCGCACGCCGCGCTGGAGGTCGGGATCGCGGGGATTGACCCCATTATGGCCAGAGCGGTGGACAGCGCCCGCGGGCTGAGGTTGGTTGCGCAGGAACCCTGGGAATGCCTAGTCTCCTACATCGTGTCGGCCAACAACAGTGTTGCTCAGATATCCCGAGTTGTGGAGAACCTCTCGCGCACGTGGGGCAGACCCGTTGATGGTTCGCTCCGGTATTCGTTCCCGGCTCCAAACGATCTGGGGTGCGCCTCCGAGGCCGATGTGCTGGCGTGCAAGGCGGGTTTCAGATCTCGGTCCATATGCGAAGCTGCGGGAAAAATCGCCGGCGGCGAGTTGGATCTGGATGCGGTGGTCGCCATGGAGTACCACGCCGCAAAACAAGAGCTGATGCGCCTCAGGGGAGTCGGCGAGAAGGTTGCCGATTGCGTGCTGCTTTTCTCCATGGGGAAGTTCGAAGCGTTCCCGATAGACGTCTGGATAGAGCGAGCGGTGCGGTGCCTGTATTTCGGCGGTGAACAGGTATCGCACCGTGAGATTCGCCAGTGGGCTGCGGCAAGCTTCGGCAGACTGGCCGGATACGCTCAGGAGTACCTGTTTGCTTACGCGCGCCTGTCGATTCCGGGCAAGCTGAGGAATGGATAAGACGAGCGTCGCCCGACGCGGCTCAACGCGGCTTGAAAGCCCGAAACACCACTTGCATGGAGCAGAGGCGTACGCTATAATGAAAAAGCGCCAAGGGCGAATAGCTCAGCCGGGAGAGCACCTGCTTTACACGCAGGGGGTCACAGGTTCGAGCCCTGTTTCGCCCACCACTTTGACAAGGTTTATGATGCGCGGGGGCGTGGTGTAGCGGTTAACATGCCTGCCTGTCACGCAGGAGATCGCGGGTTCGATTCCCGTCGCTCCCGCCATTATTTTTCGATTTTTGCGCGCCGAGGTAGCTCAGTCGGTAGAGCAGGGGACTGAAAATCCCCGTGTCGGCAGTTCGATTCTGCCCCTCGGCACCATTTGCGAACCGGTTTGCGGAAGTGGCTCAGTGGTAGAGCATCGCCTTGCCAAGGCGAGGGTCGCGGGTTCGAATCCCGTCTTCCGCTCCATTTTTTAGCTCCACAGGGTTAACGCGTGTGTGTTGGCTGCTGTGGATATTGGCGACATAGCCAAGTGGTAAGGCAGCGGTCTGCAAAACCGCGATTCCCCGGTTCAAATCCGGGTGTCGCCTCCATGTTTCGAAGGTTTCGGGGTGCTAGCTCAGTTGGTTAGAGCGCAACGTTGACATCGTTGAGGCCAGTGGTTCGACTCCACTGCATCCCACCATGAATTGACTGGAAGCCCCGGGTTCACCCGGGGCGTTTCCCTGTACCGGGCCACGCCGGCCCATCAAGGCGAATCTTCCGGCGAAACGCACATACATGGATTATGCCCCTGTTCAGGTATCGTATACGCCCCTTCAGCAGAACATATACTATTGGCTGAAGGGGGCAAGAATCGATGGACTGTGTCCAGATCGGCTCCTACCTTGCCGCCGACTCGTTGAGACGGCGGCTCTTTTGTGAGCTCGACCATTTGCGTGCTCAGGGCCTCGAAATAGCGATTCGCTACAGGGTTCTGGGCAACTTGACACTCATAGAATGCACCGCCAGATCCTCTCGCAATACGCTAGCGAGCGATCAGGACCTAAGGCGTCTGTTCCGGCGTAGGCTGGCGAACCTGACGGCTAGCATGATATTCGACGAAGTGGAGGAAGCACTGGTTCTTGACACTCTGAGAACTCGCCATCCTGAACTGGGAGAGGAAGAGGTCGCAGCGGTGTCGGAGTATGCTGTGGCCCTGCTCAACGAGGGCGTGGGTGGTGTGCTGGAGCCTTCGATACGCCTCAGGGAAGTCGCGGCAGATGTGGAAGAATACCTGTGCGACTCCAATGCTCTGGTGATCGAGGGGTTCATTAGGTTCCGCATGAAAGAGTACATGGAAGAACTGAAGCGGTCTGCCGAGGAAGCGTTGGTCAGATTCATGGCTGAACGAGAGCATCGGGAGTTTGTGCGTCTGCTGAAATACTTCGTCGACATACAGGACCAGCGGCAGGAGATTGTGCATGTAGTCCGGACCAAAGAGAACCGCTTTGAGTTGCGGAGCTCTGAAGGTCAGCGTGTGCCGGGCGACTACGTGGACACTCTGGCATCGGACGTGCTTGGCGAGGGCGTGGATGTGGCGGATCTGCTGATAAGCGCGCTCATTACGGTGGCTCCCCGCAGGGTGGTGCTGCACTTTGAGCCTGATTCCGCCACAGCTGAGACCATCGATGCCGTATTCGAAGGCCGGGTGGAAAGGTGCCGCGGCATGGATTGCAAGGTCGACGGGTGCAGCATCCGGCATCCATCGCTGACAGGCGAGGACCCAATGGCGCCGGCGAAGCGACAGTGACGCCGCGGATCGAGCAAGACCAGACTGCCCGGCCTAGCGGGAAGAACCGCAAGGCCGGGCAGTGTCGCCTGGCGACTTAGCGCTGACCCACTCCGGGTATGGCGTTCGTCTAGCGCTTACGGGCCATCTCGTCTACAGCAGCCGGCAGGAGTCGCCAGTTGTTGTCTACTGATTCAGGACCGAATTGTCCTACTGCCCTTAGGTAATCCACCATGATTTCGCGGACCTCTGTGGTAGACTCCGACAGCAACTGGGCATTGCGGAACATGGTGTATCCACCGCCGCCGCCTGCTCGGTAGTTGTTGAGGGCCACGATGAACTCCTGGTCAGGCCGGACGTCTTCGCCCTTGAACTTGAGCTCCGCCACTCGCTGACCGATGGGCTTGGATATGTCTATCGTGTATTCGACGCCCTGGTATATGTCGTAGTTGTAGCCGCGCATCGATGTATTGATCAGGTCGGCCAGGTCAGTCTGGCCGGTGTAGGTCTTGAAGTAGTTGGCGCTGGCCTCAATTGCTTCGCGCAACTGCTGCCCATTAATCTTGATGGTATAGAGAGTGTTCGGATAGACGTACAAGCCGTATACGTCTTGCATAGTCATGGGCCCCTTGTCGATCTTCGAAGTGTCGGTGAACAGGGCAGCGATGGAGAGGTCGGCGCCGGTTGCCCATAGCTGCGCCTCGTTGATCATTTCTACCAGAGCGTTATCGTAGAATCTGGCCGTGGGTCCGCCGGTCATATCGCCGGTGGCCTGTGCGACAGGGCTCTTGAAGAAATCGATAGTCTGGTCGTGGTAGTACTTGGCCGCGTCGAGAACTTCGGGAGCAGGCTGGACCCCCGCCATGGGGACAACGGTCGAGGACCTCTCTGACGCGCGCCAGCGCCCGTCGGCGCCGCGCTCCAGCGCAATGTCGATTCGGGACACGTAGTCGCCCCACTGGCCGGGCTGGGTGATGATCACGTCTGTCGTCACTATGTCGCTCATTTTCGCGACCATGGGGACTGCAAGGTGGTCATGCCCAGCGACGATAGCGTCCAGCCCGGGCGCGTTGTTTGCCAGCCTGAGCGCCCAGTTCTCTTCCGCCTGCCCGGTGTCGACCCAGTTGGCCGGATTGCCCCATGCCTCGAGCTTGCCGCTGTCCTTGGGTTTTCGTTCCCATCCGGTATGCCCGACGATGATCACCACATCCGCGCCTTGCGCGCGCATCTGGGGTATGTACTTGAGGGCAGTCTCCAGAGGATTCATGAAGACCAAGCCTTCTATGTTTTCCGGCTTTTCCCACGTCGGAACCTTGGGGGTCGTGATCCCCAGAACTCCCACCTTGAACTCGCCGAAATCCTTGATTGTGTATGGCTGGATGAACGATTCGCCGTTCTCGCGCACGATGTTGGCCGAAACCACAGGGAATTTGGCCTCGGACATGGCCTTGCCCAAGGTCTTGAGGCCGTAGTTGAACTCGTGGTTGCCCAGGGTCATTGAGTCGTATCCCATGAGGTTCATCACCTTTATCATGGGATTGGGGGCGCTTGAATCGAACATGTAGTGGTACGGCAGGACCGAATTGCCTCCCTCGAGCACATCGCCATTATCCACTAGCAGCACGTTTGTGTTATCACTTCGCGTCTGCTTCACGTAGGTGTAGATCTGCGCCAGGCCGCCTTCGTCTGCCTTGTTGGTGAAGTAATCGATTGGGTAGATGTGGCCGTGCAGATCGCTGGTTGCCAGCACGACCAGATGCGTGCGGTCTGCCTGGCCGAGGGTCGCTCCGGCGACCCCCAGCGCGAGCAGGAGCGCCGCCATGGCTGCAGCCAGCAGCAATCTGAGGCTTCGATTCGGTAGCGAGCGATTTGTCAAACCGATGTACCTCCTCGCGCGGAGCGTGGCGTCTGAGATGCGGCGTCCGGGCTTGGGCTCGCCGCATTCGGCAGTGATCCACGCGTACCCGCGTCCATAATAGGTCTCTATCATAGTAACTTCCATACGGACAGGCTGATTCCCTCCCGCTACTGACCAGGCATTTCCTTTCTTGCGCATCTTGCGCAGGTGTGTTGACAACCCCGACGCACAAGGCTATGATGGGGATAATCCAAAATGGTATGTGGCTATGATGAGGACGAGTAGGCTGAAGCGGGCCCGAAGAGACGGCGGGCATTGGGTGTAAGCCAGCCGGGGCATTGGCAGCCGAAAACCACCTCTGAGCTTCCGGTTGAAACGCGCTTGGCCGGCACGGCCAAGTATGAGCAGAGTAAGCCGGCACGGTTGGCCCCCGTTAGAGGGCTCTACGAGAGGACGCCGGCATATCCGGGATCGAGTCGTGTCATGTGCCTGGGATCTCGCATTCGGGATCCTGCAGATGGGCTCACAAACCGGATAACTGGCGCCAAACCGGGTGGAACCGCGGGTTGACCCCGTCCCGATGCGTATGCATGGGACGGGGTTTCTGTTTGCCTGTAACGGCCAGTCTATGGTCTGGGCGCAGTCGATAATAAGGGGGATGTACCAGATGGAGAGCATACGTGTATCGCTTCCCGATGGATCGGTGATTGAGGTACCTCGCGAGACGACTATCAGGGACTTGGCTGCCCGCTTGAGTCCGCGGTTGGCCGCCCGGGCTATCCTGGGGCTGGTGGACGGAGTAGCTCACGACCTGTCATACCCGATAACAGCCGACGCCGCAGTTACGATCGCCGATGAGACTTCGCCCGAGGGGCTTGACGCGATGCGCCACACGGCCGCTCACGTAATGGCCCAGGCGGTACTGCGGGTCTTCCCGGGCACGAAGCTGGCCATCGGGCCGACGATTGCCAACGGGTTCTACTATGACTTTGACAAGGACGGCTCCTTCACGCCCGACGACCTCGTGAGGATAGAGGCCGAGATGGGCAGGATCGTCAAAGAAGACCTTCCCATCGCGCGTGAAGAAATCCCGATAGCTGAGGCCCTCAAGCGACTTGCAGACGCAGGAGAGGTCTACAAGACTGAACTCCTCGAGGATCTTGCCACACAGGGTGAACAGACTGTCAGCTTCTACAGGCAAGGCGAGTTTGTCGACCTCTGCCGAGGCCCGCACCTGCCGCGCACAGGGATGCTCCGCGCGTTTAAGCTGCTGAATGTGGCCGGGGCCTACTGGCGAGGCGATGAGGCGAGGCCAATGCTGTCGCGCATATACGGTACTGCCTTCGCGAGCAAGAGCCAGCTGGACGAGCATATCAGGTTGCTGGAGGAGGCCGCGCGGCGCGACCATCGCAAGCTGGGCAAGGAACTCGACCTGTTCAGCATACACGAAGAGGCCGGCGCTGGGTTGATCTTCTACCATCCCAAGGGCGCTGCGCTCAGGACCGCTATCGAGGAGTTCTGGCGTCGCGAGCACGCGCGCCGTGGATACGAGTATGTTATCAGCCCGCACATCGCGGAGTCGACTCTGTGGACGATATCCGGACACAATGAGTACTACAGGGAGAACATGTATTTCCTCGCCATCGACGAGAAGGAGTACATTCTCAAGCCCATGAACTGCCCGGGCCACATCTTGATCTACAAGACCAAGACCCACAGCTACCGGGAAATGCCTGTCCGCTACTGCGAACTCGGCACCGTGTACAGATATGAGCGCTCCGGAGTGCTCCACGGACTGCTGCGCGTGCGCGGGTTTACGCAGGACGACGCGCATCTGTTCTGCACTCCCGAGCAGCTCAAGGCAGAGATCACCGGAGTAATCGACTTCGCGGTGTTCATGCTGAGGAGCTTCGGGTTCAATGAGTACGAAATCTTCCTGTCCACTAGGCCCGAGAAGTCGGTGGGCTCCGACGAGAACTGGGAGCGGGCTACCTCCGCGCTCAGAGAAGCGCTAGATAGCCATGGTCTGGCCTACTCGATCGACCCTGGCGAGGGCGTATTCTACGGGCCCAAGATCGATATCAAGCTCAAAGACGCGCTGGGCCGGTTGTGGCAGGGCCCTACGATTCAGGTGGACTTCAACCTGCCTGAGAGATTCGATGCCAACTACATCGGCGAAGACGGCGAGAAGCACAGGGCGATAATGATTCACCGAGTGGTGCTCGGCAGCATGGAACGGTTCATCGGCTGCCTGATCGAGCAGTATGCAGGCGCTTTCCCCGTATGGATCGCGCCGGTGCAGGCCCGCGTGCTCTCCATCGGGGAGAAGCATGTGAACTACGCCGGAGAGGTCGCCGATAAGCTAGCTTCAGCGGGCTTCAGGGTGGAGACGGATCTGCGGGATGAGAAGATCGGCTACAAGATCCGCGAGGCGCAGTTGCAGAAGGTGCCCTACATGCTGATAGTGGGAGAGAAGGAGATGGAGGCCGGCGCCGTGTCGGTGCGAGCTCGCAAGGCCGGCGATCTCGGTTCCATGAGTCTTGCCCAGTTCCGGGAGAGGTTGGCGTCTGATGTTGAATCTCGTTCGTGCGCTGACGTTTGACGGACCTTGCGGGATTGTGCTATACTCTGTGTTGCAAAAACTGAACACGTGTTGAAGCAGAAGCCATCCGCTTCTCACCGTCCGGCGTTGCGCCAAGCGCCTCAGCCAGGCCGGTTACGTTGATTCGCCGCAGGTCCGCAGGTTCGATTCACTGTTGGGTCTCGGTTGATATGTCATGTCGGGCGGGTGGAACACCCGCCCATTTTGCATGGTGTCCGCTCTGTTTTCGGCAGTGTCCAGAAAACCGTTGGGGGTGACAGGCTATCAGTAGGGAGCTTTTCGTCAACGAGGAGATCAGAGCCAGGGAAGTCCGCGTTGTGGACGATAACGGGGAACAACTGGGCATAATGGCCTTGAGGGATGCCCTTCGTGCAGCGGCGGAGAGAAACCTGGACCTCGTCGAGGTTGCACCTACAGCGCGACCGCCCGTATGCCGAATAATGGACTTCGGTAGGTTCAAGTACGAGCAAAGCAAGCGTGATCGAGAAGCCAGGAAGAAGCAGCACATCGTGAGCATCAAGGAAGTCCGCATGACGCCCAAGATTGAGGACCACGATTTCGAGGTGAAGGTCAAGAACGCAGAGAAGTTCCTGCGTGAGGGCGACAAGGTCAAGGTAAGTGTCAGGTTTCGCGGGCGGGAAATAGTACACAGCGATATTGCGCAGAGGCTCCTTAGAGAGATGGCCGCAACCCTATCTGAAGTGAGCAGCATGGAGCGCGAACCCAGAGTAGAGGGCAGGAACATGATCATGATCCTGTCGCCAAAACAGGAGTAGTTCGGTTCTATGCCGCCGATCTAGTTGGTTGAAGGAGGCAGTCGGTATGCCTAAAATGAAAACTCACAGAGCGTCCGCGAAGCGATTTCGCGTGACGGGCTCGGGTCTGATCATCAAGAACAAGGCCGGCCGCAGGCACGATCTGGGGAAGAAGACGTCTAAGCGCAAACGGAACATGAGGAAGGCGGATGTAGTCGCCAAGGCTGACGCGAAAGTAGTACGTCAGTTGATTCCGTATAAGTAACGCGCGGATGTAGCGTGATGATGGCCGGAGGGAGCTGAATAGCAATGGCAAGGGTGAAGAGCGGTATTATCACCAGGCGCAGGCATAACAAGACTTTCAAGCTTGCGAAGGGCTATACGGGTGTAAATAGGATTTCGTGGAAGCGCGCCAATCAGGCTGTTATGCATGCCATGGACTATTCCTACATGCATCGAAGGACCAAGAAGCGCGACTTTCGGAAGCTATGGATCGCGCGGATCAACGCTGCTGCGCGCACAAACGGTATCTCCTACAGCAGGCTGATCTCCGGGCTCAAGAAGGCCGGAGTTGAGATTAACCGCAAGATGCTGGCCGACATCGCTGTGCGCGACGCTGCCGCCTTCGGGCAGCTTGTGGCAGTGGCCAGGGAGCAGGAAGCGGCGCATTGATTTGCAGGTAATCGAAAGCGCCAGGAATTCCGCAGTGCGCGCCTACAAAGAGTGTGTGGCCCGGGGTATCCCCGGGCTAGTTCCTCTTGAGGGATTCCGTCTTGTGGAAGACGCTTTGTACGCTGGCGTGGCGCTTGTGGCGCTGTACATGTCCGAAAAGGCTATGGCATCGGCGGCAGGGCGGCAGCTTGCGGGACTCGCGCGCGAGCGTGGCGCAAACACGATCATCGTCTCAGATGATGTTGCGAAAAGGATGGCCGACACTCGTAACCCGCAGGGCGTCTTCGCGACGGCTGCGTGGACACCGCAAGAGGGGGCAAGTGTGCTCACGGAGGCGGCCCAGAGCGAGAAGCCGTCCTTTGCCGTCTTACTTGACGGCATATCCGATCCCGGCAATCTCGGCACGATCATGCGCACCGCGGCTGCGCTGGGCGCCTCGGGCGTTGTTGCTGGCCCTGGTTGTGCCGGCTTCGCCAACCCCAAGGTGGTGAGGGCGTCGATGGGGTCGATCTTTAGGATCCCGGCGGCCAGGGCCGATAGGCTTGATGACTTCGTTAGCCAGGCGCGGACGCGCGACTACGATATCATAGTGTCCGATGTCCGCAAGGGGATAAGCGCAGATGAACTGGCTTGGCCGAGGCCAGGCGCGAAGCGTGCGATTCTCGCCGTCGGGTCTGAGGCTCGAGGTATATCAGAGGCTGTGTACAGGCATGCCACTGCCTTGGTTAGGCTAGACATGTCGCGCGATGTGGAGTCACTCAACGCGGCTTCTGCGGCTTCAATCCTTATCTATGTTATGGGCAGGAATGCGGCCCGCTGGGAACTGACGGAGAGTCGACCTTAGGCCCAAGGGGCCGAAGAAGGGCCGAAGAAGTGGTTGACTTACGGCAGCTAACATGGTATCCTAACTTCTGCACGGTGCGATTGACCGCCGACGTAGCTCAATGGTAGAGCGGCTGACTTGTAATCAGCAGGTTGCGGGTTCGATTCCCATCGTCGGCTCCAGTTTTCGTAGTGTCATTTCGGAGAGATGGCCGAGTGGTTAAAGGCGACAGACTGTAAATCTGTTCCCGAACGGGTTCGGAGGTTCGAATCCTCCTCTCTCCACCATCGATATCCTTGCGGGAATAGCTCAGTTGGCAGAGCGTCAGCCTTCCAAGCTGAATGTCGCGGGTTCGAGCCCCGTTTCCCGCTCCAGAGATTGATAAGTTTGTCGCGGGGTGGAGCAGTCTGGTAGCTCGTCGGGCTCATAACCCGGAGGTCGCTGGTTCAAATCCAGCCCCCGCAACCATTTTAAGGGGACCCGCACAGGGCGCCCGCCCGCGTAGCTCAGCAGGCAGCAGCGCATCCATGGTAAGGATGAGGTCATCGGTTCGATTCCGATCGCGGGCTCCAGGATTCGAGAAGCTCTCTGCACGTGTTGGTGCAGGGAGCTTTTCGCGTAGGTGGCCTGCCCAATCGGTGATGTTCCAGAGGCCCCTCTCCGAGTTCACCGAGGCGCCGCCGGTCTCGCAGCAATTCTTGAACTTCCGAGGTTCCACTTGCCCAATCCGTCTCGATTCGAATCAAAAGGAGGACTGCCTGCTATCCGGGGCGAACCATCAGTGGGGTAATCACTACTCGCGTCTACATGGAGGGATACCATGATGGGATCAAATCAGCACCCCGAACAGCGGGCGCGAGACCGTATCGACCGCCTTCTGATCGAGGCCGGTTGGCAGATCCAATCAAGGCATTCCATGAATGTCTATGCATCGTCGGGTGTAGCTGTGCGTGAGTTACAGACTAACGAGGGCCCGGCTGACTATGTCTTGTTCGTCAACGGTAACCCTGCAGGCGTGATTGAGGCCAAGAAGGAAGACGAAGGTTTGCGTCTGACCGTACACGAGACCCAGACTGAGAAGTATCGCTCCGGCACAATCAGGCTGCTCGGCAACAGTGAACCTTTGCGGTTTGGCTATGAGTCCACCGGGGAGGTTACTCGCTTCACTGACTACCGCGATCCCAAACCGCGGTCGCGTCCGATTTTTGCGTTTCATAGACCGGAGACTCTGCGGGGATGGCTGAACGAGCAGAGCACTCTCCGTGCCCGTCTGCACGATATTCCCGCACTAAACCCGGCGGGACTTAGGAAATGCCAGTTCCGGGCGATCAGCAATCTCGAAGCGTCTTTCCGAGACGCCAAGCCGCGCGCTCTGATTCAGATGGCCACGGGGGCAGGCAAAACCTTTGCTGCGATCACGTCCATATACCGGTTGCTGAAGTTCGCAAAAGCACGCCGAATCCTATTCCTGGTCGACACTCGGAACCTCGGCAAGCAGGCAGAGCAGGAGTTCATGAAGTACACTCCTGACGATGACAACAGGCAGTTCACGGATCTGTATAAGGTTCAACGGCTGACGTCTCGCTTCATTGCGTCAGACTCAAACGTGTGCATATCTACTATCCAGCGTATGTACTCCATCCTCAAGGGCGAAGACCTGGACCCGGCTGATGAGGAGACCAATCCGGCGGAGCGCATGCTGCTACCAGGGCCCATGCCGGTGGTGTATAATCCGGCCATTCCCATGGAGTTCTTCGACTACCTTTACATCGACGAGTGTCATCGCTCGATCTACAACGTCTGGAAACAGGTTCTCGAGTACTTCGACGCTTTCCAGGTTGGGCTAACCGCCACTCCCGATGAGCGGACGTTCGCTTACTTCCGCAAGAACGTGGTGAGCGAGTATACGTACGAGCAGTCCGTTGCCGACGGCGTGAACGTGGGCTATGACATATACCGTATAGAAACCGAGATCACTCAAGGCGGCGGTGTGATCAAGAAGGACGAAGGCTTTGTCGGGGTTCGGGAGAAGCTTACGCGTCGTCAGGGTTGGCTACAGCCTGATGAAGACATCAGCTACACCGCAGGGCAGCTTGACCGAGATGTCGTCAACCCTAGTCAGATCCGCACCATCGTGCAGACGTTCAAGGAGCGGCTCCCGATTCTGTTCCCAGGCCGCAGGGAGGTTCCGAAGACGCTGATCTTCGCCAAGGATGACTCCCACGCCGACGACATAGTTCAGATCGTCCGCGAGGAGTTCGGCGAAGGCAATGCGTTCTGCAAGAAGATCACCTATCGAGCGACAGACCCGGAAGGCGCGTTGGCCGACCTCAGGAACGACTACGATCCTAGGATCGCAGTGACCGTAGATATGATCGCGACGGGGACCGATGTGAAACCGCTGGAATGCCTGATCTTCATGCGGGACGTTCGGAGTCGGAACTACTTTGAGCAGATGAAGGGCCGCGGCTGCCGGAGGGTGGACACTGACGATCTCCGAAAGGTATCGCCTTCTGCGGTGCTCGGAAAACCTGGTTTCATCGTGGTTGACGCCGTCGGTGTCACTACGTCCATGAAGACCGACTCGCGGCCGCTTGAGAGGCGCCGCACAGTTCCGTTCAAGGATCTAGTGGACGCCATCGCCCTAGGCAGGAACGATGAAGACACTTTCGTCTCGGTGGCGGGGCGGCTTGCCCGGCTCAATACACAACTCACTCGACAGAAGCGCGATAGGTTCGAGGAGCTTACGGGAGGCAAGACAATCGAGGAGCTTACGAGCGACCTTCTTCGGGCTCATGACCCTGATGTGATAGAGCGGGCTGCAAGGAACCAGTTCAGCCTGGATACTGACGTGAAGCCGACTCAGGAGCAGGAAGCTGAGGCTCAGACACAGCTGGCCATAGGCGTTGCGAAGGTGTTCACGCCTCAGGTTCGGGAGTTCCTTGAATCCGCCCGAAAGTCCTTGGAACAGATCATCGACAATCAGAATGTGGACAAGGTCATCTCGGCTGAATGGAACAAGGAATCGGTTGCCAATGCTGAACAGACGATAGCGGACTTCCAGACCTACATGAGAGAGCATAAGGACGAGATCACCGCCTTGCAGATCTTCTACGACCAGCCCTACAGGCTTCGCGAATTGACTATCGAGATGGTGAGAGAGGTTCTTGACCGCCTGAAGGCTGATAGGCCGGCCCTTG
>JAGVTS010000150.1 GCA_019136685.1 Bacillota bacterium
CGACACGACCCTCAACGTGTCAGCCTACGAGCTCCTGTTTCGTTCGAGTCCCTGCGACATGTTCTCGTGCGGGGATTCGGATTACGCATCGTTGGCGCTCCTGGTGAACTCCTTCATCGCCATAGGCATAGACCGGCTGAGCGGCGGGAGGCCGGTGCACGTCAACTTCACGCAGAAGCTACTGGAAGACCGGGTTCCATCCTTGTTCCCGCCCGAGCTCGTGGTGGTCGAGGTGCTGGAGACGACCATGCCCGGTCCTGCGGTACTCGCTGCGCTCGCAAGCCTCAGGGACCAGGGTTTCCGCATCGCGCTCGATGACTACACGGGCCAACCACACCTGGAACCGTTTCTGGGTCTTGTCGATATCGTCAAGGTCGACTTCACGCTCACATCTCCCGCTCACCGCGCAATGATTCCCCGGTCAGTCACGGGCAGGTCGGACGCGATATTCCTGGCTGAGAAGGTCGCAACGCGCGACGAGTTCGAAATGGCTGCAAGGCATGGATACCGGCTCTTTCAGGGCAACTTCCTCAGCTGCCCCGAGATAGCAGTGGGCCGGGACATACCCCCCAATGCTCTTGCGAGCCTTCAGTTGTTGCGTCAGGCGCACGATCCGCAGCCCGATTTCGACGTGCTCGCCTCGACTATCTCGCGCGACGTGTCGCTCGCGTACCGCCTATTGCGCGTGGTGAACTCGGCTGCGTTCGGGTTGCGACACAAGGTGACTTCGATCAAACATGCCCTTGTCATCATGGGTATCAGCGAAGTGCGCCGCTGGATCGCCGTACTTGCCATCACCGGCCTAAACGAGCAAAAGCCCGGCGCCCTGGCTGAATCCGCTATCGTGCGGGCCCGAATGGCCGAGCTCCTCGCGACCCCTGCCGGGCTGCGCGAGCGCGCTTTGGAGCTCTTCTTGGCCGGCCTGCTCTCTCTGATGGATGCTCTTCTCGACCGCCCTATGAGGCAGATTGTGGGTTTGCTCCCGCTCACAGAGGATACGCGCGCAGCGTTGCTCGGCGAGCCCGGCCCGTTTCTGCCTGTGCTACAGCTGGTCATGGCTTACCAAGCTGCGCAATGGGAGCAGGTAGAGGCTTTAGTTCGAGCCCTGGCAATCGGTCCCTCCATTCTTCCCGAAGCGTACACCCAATCGCTGGCCTGGGCCGACGACCTGAGCAGGCTCTAGGAAGCCACAGTACGAAATGTGTCGTTGGTGTTCCTGATCACCTCAGATGGAACACCGCTTCTGGCCGCGCCCAATCGGCGCTTGACCAGCTCTTGAGCAGAGGTCAGATGGCCAGCGAGCAACTATTGGGCAGTTCGTGTGCAGTTTCTGGGTTGTAATCCAGGAGGCCTTGTGCGATAATATACTTTGTTGCGTGCGCGCAAGCCCCATTGAAGGGAAGTGAGCCCTGTGAGTTTTGACCTACCGCAACATGCAGGAGTCGCCCTAGTTGGACTCAAAACCGGACTGATCATGCCCACTGACGACATTGTGGAGATCACACTGGATACTGTGAAGGACACGGTCCAGGACAACGACATTGTGTGCGTTACAGAGGCTGTTGTCGCCCGTTCGCAGAACCGCTACGTGACCGTGGACGAGCTAGTGCAGGACCTTCGGTCCAAGCTTTCTGTGGGCGAAGAGGCAACCCTGGCGGTGATAAGCCCCATAGTCAGCCGAAACCGCTTTGTGCTGATTCTATCGGCCGTAGCCCGTGCCGTCCGGCGCGGGAAGGTCATAGTCCAGCTGAGCGTTCCGCACGACGAAGTCGGGAACCAGGTAATGGACGAGGACTTCGCCAACAGCCGCTTCCGTCTGAAAAGAACTCTTGGAAGCCTGCTTGAGGTGAGGGGCAACACGCCCCAGATGAACGTGCTAATAAGGGAGATACTCGCAGCTCTGAAGTTTCAGGAGTTGGGATACACGGTGACTGCTATCCGCAAGATCACCGGAAAGGGCATCGCTGATATCACCCTGCACAACCCGCAGGGGCAGCACCTGGTCGCCGAGGTGACATTCGAAGACATGCCGGGCACGGCGGAAAAAGTCCTTCGCATAGCCAGCGACAGCAATGCGGACGGCGCTCTTGTGGCCGCAGTTGACCTGCAAACCCGCGAGATCGCCATTGTGGACGCAGCCGCGTTCCTGGAGGGCGCCGCGAAGCCACACGTATATCCGTACAGCGATAGGCTTGCCCTGTATGATGCGCGGGACGTGATCACCCTTGGCGAAATCGGCGAAAGGCTGTTCCCCCATCCCATCACCGGAATCGATTACGCGCGCATGTACGCCAAGGCTATTGAGGCCGAGGGCGCCAGGTGCGAGATTCTCTACACCAACAATCCGCTGGCCGTATTCAACTACGGCCACATCGACGGGATTGTCATCGGCGCAGTGCACGAACGCGAATCGCTGAAAAACCTCTTCCTGTCATTCGGTACCAAGACACCCTTGCTGACCATCAAGGACGTCGGGCCATGTCCGTGGGGGGTAATTGGGTCCAACGTGTCGGACCTCGAAGCGGGAATCCTCAAGCTCCTGCCCGACAATGCAGACGACGTGTGCGATGCCATCAAAGACCGAGTCAGGGAAGCAACCGGAAAGGACATCGAGGTGCTTATCTTCGGAGACGGCGCCTACAAGGACCCAGACACAGGGATCTACGAGCTTGCCGACCCCTACCCGTCCATCGGATGCAGCGTTGGCCTGCGGAAGGCGTCGCTGAGGCAGGGCACTAAGCTCAAACTACTCGTCGAAACCATGTTCAGGCAGGGATGTTCGCGCGAACAGATCACCAACGAACTCGCCTCGCAAGCGCCGTCCCGCGATACCCTGGGCACTACTCCGCGCAGGATTACGGGCATTCTGGCCACCATGGCCGACCTGGCGGCGGGTTCAGCCGACGCAGGAACGCCCATAGTGCTGATACGGAACTTCCCGTTCAAGTGCTGACGCGCACACTGTGATGCCGGCACGGATATGGAGATAACGACAGAGTGACATGGACCGAATGTGGGCCCCGCCGCGGCGGGGCCTTTCCTTCACTCGTCGTGTTGGTCCTCTCGGGCGAACACAACGATCCCCTTGCCCAGTATCTCTGTCCTCACCCAGCTGGAGGGCGCCTCATAGTCACGAGGCGAAAGCGGATGTGGTTCTAGGCGCGAATCGAGACGTGCCGCAATGACAATATCGAAGAGAAGGCGCCGATCATCCCAGGCATTGCCGCCGAAAGCCGAAGAGACCACCGCAATGTCAATATCGCTCTCGTCGATCGCCGTTCCGTGGGCGTGCGACCCGAACAGAATGACCCGGTCCACTGGAATTCTGGTTCGCAGCTCCCGAACGAATCTGTCCACCGCCTCAGCTACCTCACAAGAGAGTCCAGACATGACAGGGCCTCCTTTGTTCTGTCGTACAGGTCCTTGAACCTCTCCGGCGGATTGGCGTCGAGCAATGCGTTCCGGTCGGTAGGATAACGCCCCTCGACCTGAAATACGGAGAGATCGGCAACAGCATCCACCTGAGCAGCGGTGAAATCGTCCTCCACACCCGCGATTTCGGCAAGACGCCACAGCGAGTGCATCCGTGGGGGTGTACGATGCGTCCGCTGGGCGACCAGCGCCTTGAGCATCTTCTCCATCGCGAGGTGACAGAAGAAACCGCTTTCCAGATACCGACCGTTGTCCAGCATAATCTCAGCAGCATCAAGCGCCTCGTATGCTTCGTCGCGCCAGTAGTGCGAGTCCCCGTCCCTGCCCCCGGCCCTACCCGCGTGCTCTCCCAAGCTCGTCCACCTCCCCTATCGGCGCCGGCCGCACCCTCCGTCTGGCCGCCGGGCCTGACCCCGATTCGCACATACGCAGGCGCTGTGGCATTGCGCCTACGTGACAGCGCTCATGTACATACTACCATCCCCTGGTTGCAGCAGCCAGCCCAAGAAGCCGAGCGAGGGCCCGGCGACCCGGTCGCGCTGCGACTTTGTCCTCCTGTGCGTTCAATGTAATGGAGCAGGAGTTCCGAACCTTGTCGTATAATACTACCTGCATGAAGGCACGTAGGCGGAATCCCAACAATCGTACTCTGGTTCAGCCGCTGTTGATCATAATAGCGGCATGTTCCCTGCTCTGTTTCAGCTTGCCTCTTGCTACAGGCGCGGGCGCAGGCAGCGCTACCGGACCAGGCGGTTCGGTATTATTCACCTTCATCGATGTTGGCCAGGGCGACGCCATACTCGTCAGCACGTCCGACGGCCGCCACATGTTAGTAGACGGAGGGCCGCGGTTGGCTGGTCCGAGCCTCGCCGCCCGCCTTGTTGAGCTTGGCGTGAAACACCTCGATGTCCTGGTATCGACGCATCCGCACGAAGATCATATCGGCGGCCTGGCGGATGTGCTTGACGCTGTCACGGTGGGTCGCGTCATAGATTCGGGCAAGGTCCATGCTTCCGCAACCTATGAGAGGTACCTTACGACAATCGACGAAAAGAACATCCCGTTCGCGCTGGGGCGGGCCAATGACCGGTTTCGGCTGGGCGACGCCAGAGTGTCGATTCTCTGGCCAACGGGCGCTCTTGCCGAAGATGTGAACGATTCATCGATCGTATTGCGCGTCGATTACGGCGAGTCGTCAGCACTCTTGACCGGCGACATCGGCCCAGATGTTGAGCAGTATCTCGCCGAGCAGCAGGCGTTGAACCGCGTTGTGCTGCTTAAGGTGGCTCACCACGGTTCCAGGCGATCTACAATACCGGAGTTTCTGCGCCGGGCCAGGCCGCGCGTGGCCGTCATCGAGTGCGCCGCCGGCAAC
>JAGVTS010000234.1 GCA_019136685.1 Bacillota bacterium
GGCAGGGGGGCACTTCGCCGCCCCCCTGCTTTCGTAGTAGAGGTGATCATCTTTGTCTGGCGGCCTGGATGTCAGTATGGTTATACAGCAGCTAGTCAATGGGTTAGCCCTGGGCAGCGTGTATGCGCTTATCGCCCTGGGCTACACCATGGTATATGGAATCATACGCCTGATCAACTTCGCTCACGGCGACATATTCATGCTCGGGGCCTATTACGGCTATTTCGCTATCACTATGTTCAACATACCGTTTGCGCTTGCTCTGCCGCTCACGATGGTTCTCGCGGCCGTGACGGGCATGGCGGTCGAGCGGTTGGCATACAAACCTCTCAGGCAGGCGCCGCGTATCGCGTCGCTCATAACTGCGATCGGGGTGTCGCTGCTCATTCAGAACCTAGGGTTGAAGTTCTTCCAGGCCAGGCCCAGGCCTTACCCAAGGATAATGCGTATGGTAGTGTGGGACGTGGGCGGTGTAGTAGTGTCGAATGTGCAGCTCATCATGTTGGCGCTGGCTATCGCGCTCATGGTGCTGATCAGCCTGATCGTCTACCGAACCAAGATCGGCAAGGCGATGCGGGCTGTTTCGTTCGATAAAGACGCGGCGAGGCTCATGGGAATCGACGCCGATATGGTCATCAGCGTGACCTTTGCCTTGGGCTCAGCATTGGCGGCTGCAGGCGGGATGCTAGTAGGCTTCTACTATAATCGCATTTCTCCGACTATGGGCTCCATGTACGGGCTCAAAGCATTCGTAGCTGCTGTAGTGGGCGGTATCGGCATAGTGCCCGGCGCCATGCTCGGCGGGCTGATAATGGGAGTCGCCGAGGTGTTCGTGATCGCATTTGTGTCGTCTATGCTTAAGGACGCGATAGCCTTCGCGATCCTGATCGTCATCTTACTTTTCAAACCTGCGGGCCTGCTTGGGCGGGCCGTCAGGGAGAAAGTGTAGGTGGGCGAAGATGACCAAGGAAGAGACGACTGATGCCAAGCGAACCATGGCGATGGCAATCGACCGCAAAAGCCTTGCCCGCGCCGCTGTGATACTGGGAGGTCTCGCGGCCGGGTATTTCCTCGTAGTGGCGCTGCACCGTGCAGAGATTCTGATCAACGACTACTACCTCCAGATACTGATCTGGGTTGGGATAAACGTCATAATGGGCGTCAGCCTGAACCTGATAAACGGATTCACCGGGCAGTTCTCTTTGGGGCACGCGGGCTTCATGGCTATAGGCGCTTATGTGGCTGCGTCCATGACCAAGCTGATGGGCATGCCGTTTGCCCTCGCCTTGCTTGCAGGCGGAATCGCCGCGGCCGCGGGCGGTTTGGTGGTAGGCATCCCCACACTGAGGTTGGCAGGCGACTATCTGGCCATCGCCACGCTGGGGTTCGGCGAGATCATCCGAGTGATCATACTCAACCTGGATGTCGTGGGCGGCCCGAGAGGACTGCCGGGCATCCCGGCGCATACAACCTTCCTGTGGGTGTATGCGATAGCGGCGGCGACCGTGGTCGTGGTGAGAAACCTGATCTGGTCGAGGCAAGGGAGGGCTCTGGTCGCGATACGCGAGGATGAAACCGCTGCCGAGACCATGGGAGTCGACACGACTCGCAACAAGATAATGGCGTTCGTGGTGGGCGCCTTCTTCGCAGGCGTGGCCGGAGGCCTGTACGCCCACAAGATAACCTTCATCGACCCGAGTCAGTTCGACTTCATGAAATCAGTAGAGGCTCTAGTCATCATTGTCCTTGGCGGACTGGGCAGCATCACCGGAACGGTGATGGCAGCTTTCGTCGTAACATTCCTGCCTGAGGTCCTACGTGCGTTCGCCGACTACAGGATGATCATCTACTCGCTCATGCTGATCCTGATGATGCTCTACAGGCCAAGAGGCCTTATGGGTACCGCCGAGTTCAGCTTCAGGCAACTGGGGCTTGCAGACCGACGCCCTGTTCCCGACAAGGGCGGACAAGCGGTGGGGAGGAGCGACGGTCCTCCGCCGGTGTTGGAGACTCGCCGTGTGTGCATGGATTTTGGCGGGCTCAGAGCGGTGTCCGACTTCAACATGACACTCCGCCAGGGTGAACTGGTGGGCCTGATCGGACCCAACGGCGCGGGCAAGACCACTGTCTTCAACATGCTGACGGGCCTCGCGGAGGCCACTAGCGGCCGCGTGTATTTCATGGGAGAGGATATCACCAAGCGGAGACCGTCAGAGATCAACGATATGGGCGTTGCGCGCACATTCCAGAACATACGCCTTTTCAGCAATCTGTCTGTTCTGGACAATGTGCGGATTGCGTTTCGCGGGGAGCGCCCGTACTCCATGGCGGAAGCGCTTCTCCGGGCGGGGCGGTACTCGCCTCAGGAAGACCAGATATACCGCAAATCCATGGAGTTTCTCCGGCTGTTCGGGCTGGAAGACCGGGCATCGGAGATCGCCAGCAAGCTTCCGTACGGGGCCCAGAGGAGGCTTGAGATGGCCCGCGCTCTGGCGACAAGACCGAAACTGCTGCTGCTCGACGAGCCTGCGGCAGGCATGAACCCTCAGGAGACTCAGGAACTCCTCGAGCTGATCAGGTGGATTCATGAAAGATTCGATCTGACCGTGCTCCTCATCGAGCACGACATGAACCTAGTGATGAAGCTGTGCCAGCGGATCATCGTCCTCGATTACGGCCTCACCATAGCCGACGGCTCTCCTGCCGAGATTGTGAAGAACAGACGCGTCATCGAGGCGTATCTGGGAGAGGAGGCAGTCTGATGCTCCTGGATGTTCAGAATCTGCACGTTCATTACGGCGCGATCCATGCGCTCAAGGGCATCTCGTTCAACGTCGATCGCGGCGAGATCGTCACCTTGATCGGCGCAAACGGCGCCGGGAAGAGCACAGTTCTCCGGACCATATCCGGATTGATACGTCCTACGGATGGTTCCATGTCATACTGGGCCCCGCGGGCTGGCGGCTCAGCCGACGCAAGCGGCGCAGCGCGGCAGGTGAATCCATGCTCGCTCCCAGCCCATAAGCTTGTGGACCTGGGGATATCGCAGGTGCCTGAGGGAAGGAGGATATTTCCAAACCTCACGGTCATGGACAACTTGGAGCTCGGCGCGTATCTACGGCGCGACAAGGCCGAGATGAAGCGGGACTTTGAGATGGTGTTCGAGTTGTTCCCTAGGCTAAAGGAGAGACGCGCCCAGGCGGCCGGGACGCTGTCCGGAGGCGAGCAGCAGATGCTGGCGATGGGGAGAGGGCTGATGTCCAGGCCGGACCTACTCCTCTTGGATGAGCCGTCGATGGGGCTTGCCCCGCTTCTCGTGAAGGAGATCTTCCAGGTCATAGTGAGAATAAACCAGTCGGGCACTGCGATCCTACTGGTGGAACAGAACGCCTCTATGGCGCTGGCCGTGGCACAGCGGGCCTACGTGCTTGAGACGGGCAGCATAGCCCTGGAGGGATCCGCCGCTGAACTGGCGAAGGACCCTAGAGTGCAGGCGGCGTATCTTGGGAGTGCCTGAGTTTACCTGGGGGGCGGGCGGATGGAGATAGGCGGCGAGTTCTGTTTCGCCGACATGGGCCGGGCTCCGGAGGGCGAGGCGAGCGTGGCGGATCTGCTCGACGGCTGGTCCCGGCTGTATCCGACAGCCCTTCTGTCCAGCGGTCGCTCCGCCTACCTTAACACATGGCTCAACCTATTGAATACAGCACGCGGCCTCGATACAGTGTTGCTCCCGTCTTATCTGTGCTACTCGATACTCATGCCTTTCCGCCGGATGGGGGTGAGGATCGAGCATTACCGAGTCGATGCCGACCTGGCAGTGGATTGGGAGGACCTTGAGCGCAAGGCCGGAGGGCTCGGGGCCAGGGCAGCGGTGGTGATAGTCAACTACTTTGGTTTTCCCGAATCGGTCGATGTCGTGTGCGCTATCTGCCGTATCAAGCAGACGGGCGCACGCGTTGTGTACGACGCCACGCACAGCCTGTTGAACGACTGCCCATGGCCGGCGGTTGCCGATACCTTCTGCGTGGGTCGAGCCTCGGGCTCGGTTCCGGCCGCCGACGTGTGCATAATGAGCCTTAGGAAAGCTCTGCCCGTGGTAGACGGCGCAGCAGTGGTGTGGCTTGACGGCGCTCAGCCCGCGCCCGCCCTGAGCGTCGCCAGAGAGCGGGTAGACTCCTACTTCAGCTCCAGAGCCCTGGCGATGATGATGAAGGCTTCGTATGTAGCAGATGGCTGGGGCAACTCACGTGACTACCTGAACCTGTACGAACAGGCGGAGGCGGCGCTCGACAGGGAGTTCGGGGCGAATAGCGGGATGTCCGGTGTGTCCAGGTCGATAGTCAGGCGACTGGCTGTGGACCGGATCCGGCGCTCTCGCCGGGAGAACTACGCAGAGCTAGTGAAGGTACTGAGTGAACACGGCCCAAGCTGCGCCGGGCTCCAGCTGCTCTTCCCAGAGCTTCCGGACGGGGTCGTGCCGCTGGGATGCCCGGTGGTCACGGATGAGCGCGACGCTCTCCAGAAATACCTAGCGGCCAGGGGCATCCTCACACAGGTCCTCTGGCAGAGCCCGCCTGAGGTGGCGCGGGGGGAGTTCCCGGAGAGCTGGGGGCTATCAGAGCGTATACTTGTGCTTCCGTGCGATCAGCGATACTCGTCTGAGCATATGGCGGCAGTGGCCGGCGCGGTGCGGGAGTGGCTCTGCGATGTGCCTCCCGTCGGAGATTCCCGTGTGTAGCGGCATGCCGGTGATGCTATCCGGAAACGTCGGTAAGTCCGCCCC
>JAGVTS010000139.1 GCA_019136685.1 Bacillota bacterium
CCCGCTCTACCACGTGCGGAACGCCCGACGCGTGGTGTACGATTTCCGCTATTGGCTGAAGCCAACCCGAGGCGTGGCAACGAAGCACCTGCTCCGATACTTCTCCTGGTACATCCGCATAGCCGCCATGGCTCCCGCGCGCGCCAATGCCGCGGCCAAACTGCTTTTCTTTGAGGCCCTCGCGGCCTATTCCCTGCCCAGGCCGGGGTAGCCTCGCCCAAGGCCAGCTGGGCCCGGCATCAACCGCGAACTGGGACAGTACATAAGGGACTCGGACAAGACATGCCTCGCCGCCGTGGAAGGAACAGGAGCTTGCGCGCGATGGCGGGGGCGAAACAAGATGACGGCCAAGGGGCACCCCCAAGCAAGAGGCTCTTTAGCTGGCCAAACCGTGCAAATTGCCGAGTACAAAGCCTAGAGCTGGGATAGTATCAAGAATCATCAGCAGTTTTCGAGATACCGTCACTTTTTGAGTACATCGATTTCGAGTGGCCGCCGGGCCTCATCCGAATCACGAAAACCGGGGGGTATCCGGCGCTCTCGCGCATGGAACCCCGCATGGCCAGTAACAGGATATGCCATAATCCGGCTGAGTTTGGCAACAGTGCCGGGGTGGTGGTTAGTGATGCCAGCAATTCCCCACATCATAGGGCGGCAACGGCCCCCAAAACCCGCCGGAGGACGTCCGCTCGCGGGGCACGCGCCTCCGGCCCAAATCGATGTACTCAGAAATTGCGCCTATCGGCAAAACTAGTAGCAAAATCTGACGACATCTCTGCTCAGATACCCCCTGGGGTATACTGCCGAGCCGGTGGAGCCGTGGCGACCCGCCCCCATGCCCACATGCGCCCACAATCGCTCGCCCACAAAGGATTGCGCCGTAACCCGGGCATAGCCCAGGCGGAATTGCGCTCGCGGAGCCAGCTGAGAAGCCAAGTGAGAAGCCGAGCCCAGAGGCGAGTGGGCTCGGCAGGCCGGCAGGCAGCAGATGGCGCGGACCGCAAGCAGCGGCTCACGCACAGGCAGGTCACACAGTCAGCGGTCCTTTGAAGGGTTCCTGCGGAAACCTCAACCTGCGCCAGGGAACGCATCCCGGTTGCCTGAGTAGACTTCGAGACTGCGTGCACCCGCTCCGCCATTGAAGTAGTCTGGCCAGTAACCTACATTCTCAGAGGAGTCGACCCACAAATCACGAATAGTAGCCCGACACATGCCGGGCTGCCCTGCAGCCGTGGGCACTGTGAGCGGCGCGACCATCACCACCCGAGCCTTCCTCGAGGCTATGGAGAATGCGCTGGCGAAGTAGAGGTGGCATGGCGTTGCAGCGCACTTCAGTGGAATCGCTGGACCTAGGGATGGATACGGTAATGACTCACCGGGCCTTCGGCAGGCATGCCGCCAAGGCCCTTCAGGCCGTCAAGCGGGAGGCTGCGCGGCTCGAAGGAATGCTAAGCCGATTTCTCCCCGAGAGTGAAATCGCAAGGATCAACGAATTGGCGGGGAATGCGCCCTGCAGCGTCAGTCCTGAGACATTCGATGTGCTGTCGTGCGCGACCGAGTTGTCGGCGGCATGCCAAGGCATGTTCGATGTGACCATCGGTCCGCTGGTAGACCTGTGGAGCACCGGTCGCGGCGCCTTGCGCCCTCCGGCCGACTCCGAGATCCGCCGAGCGCTCAGCCTGGTGGACTATGGAGACCTGTTGCTGGACCAGGTCCGGCGGACGGCAGGCCTGCGCAGAGCGGGGCAGTCCGTCGATCTCGGGGGCATCGGCAAAGGTTACGCCGCCGACAGGTTCATCCGCGTGTTCCGGGAGTACCGCGTGTCGTCGGCCTTCACGAACATAGGAGGCAATGTGGCGACACTGGGCGCGCGACCCGACGGATCTGCCTGGCGCGTCGGGATACAGCATCCGCGACAGCCTGACGCGCTGATCGGCCTGGTATCGGTGAAGGACAAAGCAGTGGTCACTTCAGGAGATTACCAGCGGTTCTTCGCCGATAGTGAAGGCAACAGATGCCACCACATACTGGACCCGGCGACCGGGTACCCGTCCAAATCGGGATTGGCCGGCGCAACTGTAGTCGCAGACTGTTCCGGCAATGGCTCCATGATTGCCGACGCGCTGTCGACGGCCGTGTTCATTGCCGGGCTGGACGGGGGGGTGGCGCTGATCAGCCGGTATCCGGGGGCTGGAGCCGTTCTCGTCGACACCGAGATGTCGGTATGGGTCACCCAAAACCTGAAAGGTTGCTTCGTTGCCGCGCCGGGCATAAGCGCAGCTACCATCTGATGAACGAATGGAGAGGATAAAATGCTTAGGGTAGTCATGTGGATCGTTGCCGGGCTGGTCATCTTGTTCGTGGGAACAGCGCTCCTGGACGCGCCTGGCCGGAAGGCCGGCGAAAGGCTTCAGGTTGGCAAGGTGGACTTCTCGAAGCTAAAGGATGGCGTCTACGAAGGGCAGCACAAGGGCGGGCGCTGGTCAAACAAGGTCCGCGTCGCGGTTGCGTCAGGCAAGGTCACCGGGATCGAAGTAGTACGAGATGTATGGCTCCCCAAGCCCGAGCTGACAAAGCAAGTGGTTAGCGACGTCATCGCGTCTCAGTCGTTGGAAGTGGATATCGTGAGCGGCGCCACCGTCACCACGCGGGCATATCTCAAGGCGATGGAGAATGCGCTTACCGACGCCAGATAGCATCGCAGGACGACTATACCGCGCGGGTTCCGGTGCAGAGCAGGCGGAGATCACGCCAGAACCCGTTCGTCGCCGACGCGTCTGGTGATACGCGACGAGTCCATGTATTCCAAGAGCGCCACTGCGTATTTCCGCGTATTGCCGCACGAATCACGAAACTCGGCTGCCGTGAACGCCCGACCATCGCGCCCGAGCTCGCGAGCGATTTCGCGCGCCCGGGCAATCGCGTCGCGGTGGAAGAGCAGCTCGGGCCCGATGCGCATCACCACGCCCATGTCGATCAGGTAATCTAGCACAGCCTGAGGAGCCCCGCCTGCCATTGCATCGGGTTTCTCAGGAGGCGACATAAGAGAGGAAGCAAACGCGTCCTCGATTCTGCGCGCCCACACCTGCTGCTCGGGGCTGAGGGTCACTCGGTGAGACGGCAGCGTCGCCAAGGCGCCCTGTTCGCGCACAATGCCGTCTGCCGCGGCCCCGGACATAGCCAGTGTGAACCACTTGGAGTCCCAGCCGGGAAGTGTCCGGGTCCGCAACTCCTCCCTAGCCATCCCTGCCCGGAGAGGTTCGCGGGCATGGAAGTCTGCCAGCACATCGTGCATTCGCCCTTCGATGTCGGCCCAGTCGCCCTGGGTCAAGTAGCCTCGCTGTTCACCATCACCTGCGCCGCTCGCGCCGGCTCTGCCGCCGCCCGAGCCGCCCAGGCCCGTGATCGTGCCTGCGACCACACCTGATTCGAGCAACTCGCGCACGCTCGCCTCTTCACGGAACATGGCCCGCGCCACATCCGCGGCGGTCGCCGGGCGGGCATACTCACGGAGAGCGCGATGCACGAACAATGTTGCCAATTCCGCATCGTCGCCTCCGGACAAGGTTTCGAACTCCCCCACGATCTCCCGGCGAAATCGCCGGACTCGTCCTCGCGCGACGGCCAGGATCCGCCCGCCCCCGGCTGTGACCATAGGCGAGTAGGTACGCACGATGAACCGGTCGCCCCGCGCCGCAACGCCTTCGCACTCCTCAAGTTCCAGCTGGGCAAAGGTGGTCTCCCCAGGAAAAGCCGCGTCGCCGCCGATCACCCTCACCCTGCACGTAGCTTCAGCAGTGCCCATATGAAGGTGCATGCGGTCGCCGTGCTCCACCGGCGCCGCCAACGGGAGCAATGTCAACTCGGCATCGAACAGCCGCGACGGCTCCAACATCCCCGGCGCTGCCAGCACCATGCCTCTCTCGATCTCGCCGCGTTCCAGCCCTGCCAGGTTGAGCGCGACCCGCTGCCCGCGCTCGGCTGCCTCCACCGGCTTATCATGAACCTGTACCTGTCTCACCCGCACTGACTTGCCCGCAGGAAGCAGTTCCAGGCGGTCGCCGGGCCTGATCGAACCCCCAATGAGAGTACCGGTGACCACAGTGCCATGGCCCGATATCGCGAACACACGATCTATAGGAAGACGGGTGCAGCTCCGGCGCTCGGCCACGGAAGCCGACGCGGCCTGGTCCAGAGCCAGGTCCAGCTGGCGCAGCAATTCGTCCAGGCCCTGCCCGGTCACCGCCGACACCGGCACTATTGCCGCCCCGGCAAGAAGCGTATCGGCCAGGCGATCGCGTACATCCTCCGCCACAAGCTCCAGCCATTCCGCCTCGACCATGTCGGCTTTGGTCACCGCGACTACACCATGCCGGACGCCGAGGAGGTTCAGGATGTCAAGATGCTCATCTGTTTGCGGCATGACGCCCTCATCGGCCGCCACCACCAAAAGGGCCACATCCACTCCGGTCGCCCCGGCCAGCATGTGTTTGATGAACCGCTCATGGCCGGGCACGTCCACCACGCCAGCGGTACGGCCCGAAGGCAGTGTGAGGGGAGCAAACCCCAGCTCAATCGTGAGGCCCCGTTCCTGCTCCTGGCGAAGCCGGTCAGTGTTGACACCCGTAAGCGCACGGATCAGAGTGGTCTTGCCGTGGTCCACATGGCCCGCCGTGCCGATCACCGCATGTCTCATGAAACCACATTTCCTCCCGGTTCTCCCGGACTTCCTGTCTCGCCCCCCGTGCGATCTGCACCGGTCGCAGACGCAATGGCCGACGCCGTCGCCGCGGCCAGCCGGCCGAAATCACGGTCGAATATGGTCCTGAGGTGAAAACGGACAGAGTCGTCAGCCACTCGGGCCACGACGGGAGGATCGCCCATCCGGAGGCGCCGCTGCAGCTCATCGCATGAAACGCCATGCGCCCTAATGCACACACTCGCGCCCGGTATCGACACTGTAGGAAGCGAACCGCCTCCGGCCTCGGACGGATCGTCCACAACTGAGATGTCGACTGTGCGAGCACGCCCGGTTCCGCGGCAAGCATGTTAGCCACAGGCACGGACTCCTCCGCCGCATCGCGATCTTCCCAGGCTGCGGCCGCCGCCGCCAGAGCGCACAGGGTAAGCTTGTCGATGCGCAATGCCCGTGCCAGAGGGTTTCGCGCGATGCGCTCGATCAGGTCGGCTCGGCCCACGATGATGCCGGCCTGCGGACCCCCGAACAGCTTGTCCCCGCTGAAAGTGACCAGATCGGCGCCTGCCGACACCGCGCCCGTAACCGTAGGCTCAGAGCCCATTCCGTAGCGCGACATATCCGCCATCAAGCCGGACCCAATATCGTACATCACCGGGAGGCCGGTTTCGCGGCCCAGTGACACAAGCTCTGTGATATCTGCTTCCTCTGTAAAGCCAACGATGCGGAAGTTGGAGGTGTGCACCTTGAGAAGCAGCCCGACTTCGGGGCTCGCGACCCTTCGGTAGTCGGAGACGCGAGTGCGGTTGGTCGTGCCCACTTCAACCAGGCGAGCGCCGCTCCGTTCCATGATGTCGGGTACTCTGAACGAACCGCCTATCTCCACCAGCTCACCCCGGCTGACCAGGACCTCGCGCCCGCGGGCGATGGTGTCTAGGCAGAGCAGAACCGCTGCGGCGTTGTTGTTCACCGCATACGCTGCCTGGGCGCCGCATATTCGAGCGATGGCGCCAGCAACATGATCCTGGCGCGACCCTCGTTCGCCTGTCGCCAGGTCGAACTCCAGATCGGAATACGCGCGTGCGCACTCGGCCACAGCCTGAGCCGCATAATCCGGAAGAGGGGCCCTGCCCAAGTTGGTATGGAGGACTATTCCGGTGGCGTTAATCACCGGACGAGGCCCCGGAGTCGCACACCTCTGAG
Source organism: Bacillota bacterium (assembly GCA_019136685.1). Classification (GTDB taxonomy): domain Bacteria; phylum Bacillota; class DTU025; order DTU025; family DTU025; genus UBA5389. The sequence goes on from JAGVTS010000139.1 coordinate 5,900, forward strand.
CTGCAGCAGGAAGCGCCCGCAAGACCGCGTCGAGAATCGAGGCTCTAGTCGGGGCCGTCTCTGCGTCTAGCCTTGCGATTCCTGTGCTCGCCAGGACTCCCTCCGTTGCTTCCCGGTCGCCGACATCGCAAGCAGCCTGGCCGCCTGCCAGGCGCTCCAGGCGGGCGCGTTGCTCCGCTATGAGCTTCCGCGCAGCGTTTCGCACAGCCCATCGGGGCAGGCGTGCTGACAGATCAACCGCCGCCGGATGCTCAAGAACATCCGAGATCGATGGAATACTCCTAAGGAAAGAAGACTGAGTCACCCTGCTCCACCTGCCTGAAACATCCATGAACGAGACCTTGCTGTGCCGGACCGCGGGTTCCGTCGCGGTCTCCCTCTATCGCATTACTCTCACGCACGGACCTTTGCCGCCCGCGGGCACTGCCCTGCCCACTACTGCAGCAGTGAGTGTGCTGATATGGTCGCGGTCGCCGCCGCACTCGCCGCTGCCCTCGCGCCGGCCACTGCCTGCGCTCTGCAGTCTCCCCACAAGATCGTCGACTCTGTCGGGCGCGACCGCAATCAACAGCCCCCCGGACGTCTGCGGGTCGAACATCACCTCAAGCACGCTTTGTTCGACATCCTCCGCCTCTACCTTGCCTGCTAGGAAGTCCCGGTTGCGCCGTAGGCCCCCGGGTATCAAGCCCATCTGGGCATACTCGAAGGCGCCTTCGATCACTGGGATCTGGCCGGCGTCTACCTCAAACGAAACCCCGGACGCCTCCGCCATCTCCATGAGATGGCCCAGGAAACCGAAACCGGTGATGTCGGTGCACGCGTGAGCGCCCGCCTCCAGCATAGCCTGGGACGCCTTATCGTTAAGAGCCGACATGATCCTGTATAAGCGGCGCTGGGCCTGGCCATCGGCCACGCCGGCCATGAGGGCCGTAGACACTATGCCAGTGCCAAGCGGTTTTGTCAGCACTATCACATCGCCCGGCTGAGCTCCCCTGTTGAGCACAACCCGATCGGGGTGGACGATTCCCGTAACCGAAAGGCCATACTTAGGCTCCTTATCATCTACCGAGTGCCCTCCCACAAGGAGGGCTCCCGACTCCCATACCTTCTCCGCGCCGCCGCGTAGAATCTCGCGAAGCGGTTCCATGCCGAGCGAACACGGATAGCACACTATGTTCATGGCGACCAGCGGTTTCCCGCCCATCGCATATACGTCGGACAGCGAGTTGGCCGCCGCTACCTGCCCGAACTCGTAAGGGTCGTCCAGAATCGGGGTGAAGAAGTCACACGTCTGGACGATAGCGAGATCGTCAGTCAGCTTGTACACGCCTGCGTCCTCCGAAGCCTCAAAACCCGAGATCAAGTTCGGGTCGGATCGATGCACAAGCCCGGCCAGAGCCAACGTTAGGTCGCCCGGACCTATCTTCGCCGCTCAGCCCGCCTTGGTCGATAGCGACGTAAGCCTGACAATATCTCGCTCGTCCATGACCCATCCCCCACCTTCCTCGCCTGTATCATACTCTAGTTCAGCTGGCCCAGAAAGTCTATCCTGCGACAAGCCTCACCAAGACTGTCGTCGAGAATGAGCTGGGATTTGAAGAGTGCAATCGCGAGCTTGGCTTTCGGCGGGTTCGGGGGGAACGCTACGATGCCCTGACGTTCAAGCTCAATATGTGCAAGTTCAGACGCTTTGTGACCATACATGATGGGGATCAAGCGGCATGTTCGTGCAAGACCCAGGACTAATCCCGGCGCTGAGGCGAGAGTGTTGGCGGGAGTACATGGGAATCGAACCCACCGCGGCCAGGTTAGCTGCCCGCCACTGGATTTGAAGTCCAGGAGGCCCACCAGGACCAATCTACTCCCGCGTCTTCAGGCTGCACTTGCCTGAACATGAACTCATTATAGCGCAGTCCCCGCTGCCAGTCGAGGGTCCCTCCATGCCTCCAACTACGGTCAGAGCTTCTAGCAGGAAGCTGGGAATCCGCAGGCCGGCAAGCCCTGTCTATGGGCAGCCAACGCGGGAATGAACACCTCACGCTTGATAGTAGACAACATGCATGCGCCATTATCCGCCATACGCTGCAGGTTTGCGGCTAAATGCCCGTCTGCCTGGCCTTATATGGTCTGCTCGTTTTTCGAACAGGTTTTCGCCGATGTGTTCCGAATCCGGACAATGGGTGGTGCATGACGGAGCGTATGTCCGCATAAAAACGGAGAATGGGATGATTTGGCGACAGCAACGGCAGACAGTGGGATGATATGGTCACCATATGGGTGCTTCGTCTAGTTCATGACATCTTCAGTCAGCTTAAGTGGGGCTATATGTGAGTCCTGCTTTGCCTTAGGCCTCCTATACGTCTATGCGTTCGATTATGCACCACCCATTGTTCGTTCTGAAGACACATCGCCAGAAACGTGTTCGAAGACGCGACACCTAGAATTTCCCATCGACCCTGCCGTTCACCGGTGCGCCTATGCTACCGCGAGGCTTGGCTTCGCCCATGACCAAAACCGCGCGTCCCCATGGAGATGAGTTCATTTCGCTCCGGGTCTGGCCGGCCGTAGCTCATCAACCACGAACTGGGACAGTCGATACGGAGTGTATAGCCTACCCCCGCTAGCTTAACCCCGCTTCTTCGGGCCTTCCACGGTGTACAGCGGGTACGCCCCCACCTCCTCGTCGTCGAAGAGCACTCTGAGCCACCCGGAGTGCCTACCGGCCTTGGTATTCGCCTTGAGGCGTTCAGCCACTATCACCTGGGCGTCTAGCTGGTCCACTTCGTCACGCCGCACGACCATGGACACGTCTCGCGCGGTGGCAAGTCCGGCAGTCGCCGCCCCGCGCCGCCCGGCGAGGGCGTCTGCCACCGGCTCGCCCGCTTTGGCCACGTCCACTCGCACGAAGTTGGCAAACCCATATTCCAGAAGGGTAGACGCATCGTGAAACCGCGCCCCCGAGCGGAGCACTACGGCGATGAACTGCAGTCCGTCTCGGGTTGCCGATGCCGCCAGGCAATGCCCGGCCTTGCTTGTAGTCCCGGTCTTGACGCCGTCTGCCCCGGCAAGGCTCCAGAGGAGCCTGTTGGTGTTGTAGGCCAACCTGGGCTGGCCGCCCGCCAGCGGCGATGACCAGAGTTCCGGGCAGCCCACGATGTCGGCGAATTTGCGGAGGCGAAAGCCCCAAATGCACATGAGCGCAATGTCGTAGGCGGTGGAATGGTGCCCCGGGGCGGACAAGCCATGAGGGTTCGCGAAGCTCGTATGCTTCAGGCCCATGCTGGCGGCGCGCGCATTCATCAACTCTACGAATCCTGCCACCGACCCTCCCACATGCTCTGCCACAGCGGTTGCGCCGTCGTTTCCGGATCGGAGCATTGTGGCTCGTATCAACTCCTCGAGCTTGTAGCACTGTCCCGCCGCCAGCCCTAGGGAGGATCCTCCTACTCGGGCAGCGCCTGCCGATACCTTGACGATGTCGGCCAGGTCGCCGCGCTCAATGGCGACTATGGCAGTCATAATCTTGGTGATGCTGGCAGGTTCTCTGATCTCGTGTTCGTTGCGGGCGTACAGAATGGCGCCGGTGGATGCCTCCACCAAAATGGCAGCGCGTGCACTCACACTAGGCCCCTCGGCATACTTCCTGTGGTAGACGAGTTCATCGTATGGAGACGGGTTGACGTAGGGGGTCGCGCAGGGAACATCGATGATCGAGGTCCGGGCTGGAGCAAGCGGCGCAATGACTCCCGTGGCAAAAGTGGCCATAGCAGCAAGGAGAACCAGTATTGCGAAGAGCGCCAGGACCCTGCCGGCGCTCTCTTCTACAGAACTCAAAGTCTGATTCCTCCGATGCACCCCGGTACACCCCCACTCGCGTGGGAATCTTCTTTGGGAGCAGGGGCGTTCTCAGCTCCATTCTTACGCAGGCCGAGCAGGGACTAGAACGCCCGGGCATCGTCGGCGCAGACCTCGGCTACCACGCCGAGACCGGGGGCGACCCCTCGCCTGAGGCAATCAGCGATGGGTTGTAGGGACACTTCCGGCACCGCTCCCGTGCGATGAACATCTTCAGCGCGTCAGGCGCCTCGATGGCGGGGAGTTCGCCGGTGATAAAGGCTGTGCGACCCATGGGCGTAAGGAGGATGATGGGCCGTCTGCCACGTGAGGATCGAAGATAGCCGCCGGCAATGAGCTGGTCGATGATAGCGGTGATTTGAGCCAGCGTCAGGTTTCGAAGAGCGCCGTAGCGCGCGATTCGGGCGAGATCCATCTTGAGAATGTCCTGCGCGACGGAGCCTTTGAGTATGCGCGCTATTTTTGATTTTCCGACATGCCATGGGATCGAGTCCACACACTCGAGCACTATCTCGGCAAGTGTCTCTTCTTCGAGCAGCGCAACGGAGTTCGGCGCGATGGCATCCAAATGGATGACCTCCTCCCAGCAATAGTATCATACACAGATTACCATTACTGTCGCCAGTTGTAAAGTAGTATTTTGTAATTCTGCAGTTTATATGGTAATGGGTTTGGCAGGTGTTATGAACTCATTTCCCTGGTAGAATCGCTTGCCAGCACCCGTGAGGACGATTTCGGACGGGTTTCGGCGGTATGCTCCTATAGCGCGTACCATGACTTGTGTCCCAGATGGTGCAGAAAGTTCCACTTCGGCCGTGAACGGGCCGGGTTCGCCGGCCAGTATAGTGCTTATCTTGACCGAATCGCGCGTTTTCTTCATAGTGTAGCTACGTTCGGATGATACAATCTCCATCCCTCCCGGCCCTTCCAGTTCGAAGGCTGCCCATGCCACGGGCTGGTCTGATGACAGCGACATTGAGATCCGGGATCCCGATACTCGGGCCGACAATGTCACTGCCGGTGCTGCCAGGTTGAAGGGCAGTTCGAATTCGGACCGCCCCACATCCACCGTCTGCACTCCGTCGGTCCGCCCGCCCGCCACCGACACTCCGCGTATGTTGTCGGCGCTCTCGAACAGAATCGAGCGACCCGTTTGCACCACGTGGACGTACTGCGGCGATTCAGGGCTATAGCTGGGCCTTAGGAAGAGCCCGCCCGTCAGTATCGCGGCCAGCAGTCCCAGTGCCCACATCAGGGCTACTCGCGGGGATTGCCGCCGCCCAAGTATGGGCATCCCTCTACGGCCGCGTCTATTGTACTCGCGCACGGTGACGCCCGGCACGACATCGAGGGTTAGGTCGAGGCTGCCCGCCTTGGCCATGATCTCCTGACCCTGTCCCGCTCCTGCGGGCGCCAGCGCTATCAGAGCCAGCACATATGGTAATCCCACAGCCGCAACCAGCAGGCACAGAACGACGGGGACTTCAAGAGCATCGATGAACGCGTATCGCGCAACGCCCTGAGCTGCTTGAATCGCCAGCCAACCTCCGGGAAGAGGGGCCAGCCATGCCAGCGATCTTCGGGCCAGGCCATCCGGCACAGCCAGGGCTGCCACGGTGAGCAGCAGTCCCAACGCCGGAAAGAATGCGCCTATCCGCGTCGCGCCGAACACGAAGCATATCAGCACTATCTGTAGAAGAATCGACAGCCTGAGCAGCGGGAGCCGCACTCCGTCTCGGACGCCTGTGCCGACCAGCGACACGGCCACGAGGGCGAAGAAGAGAGCGCATATGGCGCCGGCAACGGCGAACGGTATGGGGTACGCGTTCCATGGCCTCTCGATGCCCCGCACAGCCCCTACGATGAGGGTCGGCACGAATGATGTCCAGAGCACTGCCGCAAGTACGGCGTAGACTGCGAGCGATGTGGCCAATGCCCGCGAATACCCTTCGGGTCGCACCCGGGTGATCTGAGTGTACAGTGCGTATCTGGCCGGCCTGAGTGACAAAAGGCCCAGCGCCGCTGCTGCAACCGCCGCGGCCAGCACAGCGACATAGGGGACGGTGATCACCGCTCCAAACAAGTAGAAGGCTAGATAGGGCCGGACGGGCGCTTGGATCCGCGTCTGCGACGAGACCCATCTAGCTACGGCTATGGCTGCGTCGGCTGACTTGGCCACGGACATCGGGTCCACGGAGTTGGCACTGTCCCAGTGGGGGGCAAGAGAGCCCGGGGCGGGGTAAGGCAGGGATCTGGCGGTCGTGAGAGAAACGGCGGGAATTCCCGCGTACAGGAAAGGCGCGTGATCCGCTCGCACTTCGGTCAGTAGCCCAACCGTGGCGTCGAACGCTCGACCGCCGCCTGTTGCCCCGACCAGGCCCGCCATGACGCGCGGCGCCAACGCTCTGGGTCCGCCCCACGGGATCAGCTTGACAGGCCCCGGTCGGCCCACCGAATCGAGGACAATAGCCATGATCACGTCCTGTGGGTCCATGTCAGCGCCGCCTGCAGCCTCGGCAATGGCTTTTGACCCCGCGCGCCCCATGGAGCTCGCGCCAAATGCTGCGAACGCCAGATTGTGCCGGGCATTCGCGCCAGCCGCTATCCTGGCGCACTCCAGCATGGCCGCGACGCCGGACGCGTTGTCATCCGCTCCGGGGGAGTCAGGCGCCGGGCTATCGATGGAAGCGGCTATCAAGATGGTCTTGGCCCGGGGCTCCGGAGAGGGCGATACTGCCACCACGTTCTGAGACACGCACAGTCCATCAGCCACGCCCCGGCGAACGGGAGTTACGCTGACTATGTAGCCATACTCCGAAAGATTCTGGGCTATGTACTCCGCCGCTGCCGCCTCGCTCTTCGTGCCGGCAGGCCTTGGGCCGATAGCACTAGCCAGATGCTGTACATGTGCCATAGCCATGGCAGCATCGGCAGCGTCACCGCCCAGCAGGCGCGGCGATCGAGCAGCCCACGACGCGGGCGAAGCCGCTGCGAGCGCGACATACATGGCTGCCGCGGCCAGCACAGCCAAGAATACCATGCGCTTGTAGACAGACATCAACGGCCGCTTGTCACCTCGATTGATCCTGTTCCGGCCTCCACGCGGAGGTCCAGCCGCACGGATGCACCGGCGTAATTCGCTGACTCCCATGTCTCATGGGCGCCCAGCCCACGCCGGCCATACTGACGACCATCTATTCGCAGGCTTCCGACGCCGATGTCGCAGTCGAGCCTAACACCCACGTCAGCCGGAACATGCAGCTGTAGCTTGCCCGCGCCCACTTCGATGTCGCCCGTCACAACACCGGAGAGCCGCGTCCCGCCAAAATCGAGATACGCAGTGCCCGACCCGATGCTCCCCGACACACGCTGCACACCGGTATTGCCTATCTGGGCAATCTCAGCTGTGCCTGCGCCTATCTCGAAACGCAACGTGCGTGCGCCCCAGTCGCTGCTCGCCGCAGGCCTACCGGTCGGCGCCTCAGGGAAGCCCATCTTGACAGTGCCTCCGCCGACCTCTATGGAGACAGCCGTCACCGAAAGGCCTTCCAGAACCGCGTCAAGCGTCCCGCCGCCGACCTCAAGATCGAGCTCGGTGGGGATCTCGCGCCTGCCGAGGGTGAGTGTGTGTTCGTCAGGACGGCTGTAGATGAAGGGCAAGAAGGTGAAACCGCGTTCCGTCGAATAATCGACGTTCAGGACTGAGCCCGCCATCGACGTAACGAGCCTGGGCGCGCGAGAAGCGCGCGAATACGACGCAACGGCTGTAAGTATATCGCCTCCGCTCCCGGTGTGGATGAACACCTTTCCGGCGCCTATATCCGCGCTTAGGCGAACCCGGCTCGGAGAGAACTGGGCAGAGCTCACCGTCAGGGTTTTGGAGTACGGCAGAGCGCCGCGGGGCGCTGCGCGGTCAGCCGCGCGCCGGCCCCAGCCCCACCATGACTCGGATGCAATGTTTGACACGGCGAACACTATGAACAGCGCCAGCAGGGCCAACACCACGATCCGGCCTATCGGGCTTCCGCGCCCGAATACGATGCCGACGCCCCACAGAATAAGCAAGACAGGCCAGAACCGCCAGAGAGACTCCCACGCCTCCCACGGAACCACTCCGGTGGTGTTCAAAAGTAACAAGACGCCGAGGACAATGAGGATAATCGGGCCAACGAAGTCTTTCTGTTTACGATCGCCCATGGATATCGCCTCCTCGCTCTCTCCGTCCGTAATTCGCATGCGCGGCGCAGATTCCTTCAGGCGAACCGTGCCGCGGGAAGTCTTTGCCGCATAGTTTAGGTGGGATGCCGAAAGAACATGACTGACATGGAGGAAACAGCATGGCCGAAATCGCCCGGGCCCTCGCAAGACGCATGTTCGCCGGCGGAAACACCGCCGAGGGGTTTCGCTCGTTCTACAACCACATCATCGGCCAGGATGCCGCACGGGTGATCGTGATCAAAGGCGGCCCGGGCGTTGGCAAGTCGACGTTCATGAAACGCATCGCCGACCACATCACCAGACTCGGGCAGAGCGTGGACTTCTTCCATTGCTCGTCCGACCCAAGCTCGCTTGACGGGGTAGTCTTTCCAGAGATGGGCGTGGCCCTGATCGACGGCACAGCCCCACACACTGTCGATCCCCGTTTTCCAGGCGCCGTAGACGAAATCCTGTATCTCGGGGACTACTGGGACGAATCCGCCATCCGCGCTTCACGCGACGACATAGTCGAGTGTACCAGGAACATATCCCGGCTTTTCCAAAGGGCATACCGCTTTCTTCGCACCGCCGGGGATGTGCTCGACGACTGGAGCGAAGCTAACGCCGAGGCCCTGATAACAGGGGCCGCCAACAAGATCGCCCGGTCCGTTGTGGAGCAGATCGCCGGAGACGCTCCGGTCGCCGACTGCCCCGGCGCCGAGCGCCACCTGTTTGCGTCGGCGATCACTCCGGACGGTTTCGTCAACTACCTCGAAACCGTGGTGTCCGGCTGTAGCCGCAGATACGTAGTACGTGGAGGCCCGGGCTCGGGCAAGTCCACCCTCATCTGCCGCGTAGCCGCCCGCGCCGTAGAGTGCGGCATGGACGTGGAGCTGTTCCACTGCTCCCTCAACCCGGCAAGCCTGGAACACCTGGTGATCCCGTCTATCGGAACTGCTATAGTAACATCCGTAGAGCCGCACGAGTGGAAGGGCCTGCCCGGCAGTAGTGTCGACGATGTGATCATCGACATGGATCAGTGCCTGGATCCAGCCACGGTCCGGCGCAACCGGGACATCATCGAGTACGACCGCAACCTAATGCATGAGGCGATGTCGAGAGCCGTCCACTTCCTGGGCGAGGCCCGTCGAGCCCATCACTTCCTGGAGTCGTTCTACACCCCGAACATCGACTTCGACGCCGTGGGCGAACTGAGGGACAAGACGCTCCAGCGCATACTCGCAACCGCTCGGCCTACAGAACCACCTCGACCACGTCGCGGTCGATCCGCCTCATAACAGCCGAAATCTTGTCGGCCAGAGCGGCATCGTCCCTACACGCAGCGCGTACCTGTCGCAATAGGTCGATGCTGCGGCGGAAGGCCGATACTACGTCTCCCTCGGCATAAGCCGAGCCGCGCAGCATGTCGGCGAACTCGGCGCCCTGGCTCCACCGGTACGCCAAGGGCGCCAGTCCGGTAAAGAAGCGCACTGCGCTTGTGCCCACGTAGCTTTCCTCCACCATCTCCACTTGAGCCGCGATCTCCCTGATTCTATCTACGTCGAAGGGAACTGACTTGGCCGGAAATTCCCCCCGGCGCGGCTCGTAATCGATACACACCGCGAGCGACGCTATCTGGTCTTCGGTAAACTCGTGGAACACCCCCGCGAAGATCAGCTCGGTGACGAGCAACTCCTGCGTGTGGAGCTCGCGCGCTATTTCGCCGCGCGGGAGGAGCTTGCCGTCCTTCATGTAGCCCAGGCGTTCCAGCAGGGCCTGTTTGCGCCGGAATTCGTGCACAAACCGCTCTTCGCTACCCAGGCGACGCATGCGCTCGTACAGGCTCTGCATCCGCCCGACGATCACTCCGCGCCTGGCAAGGAGCTTGCGACACGCCCTCTTCTGCGCCGTAGCGCACTTCTGGGTCTGCAGCGAGCCCAGCTCGGCCCGGACCGCCTCCAGCTGCGACCGGATATCGACCCTCTTTTCCTTGCTCCGTCGCCGCCGGGCCGTCCGCTTCAGCTGCAGCCTAAGGTCGGCTACCCGGGCGTTGAGCCCGCTGGCGTAGAGGGGGCATCCCGCTTGGTTCAGCTGCTCGCACGCGCCTCCCACGATCTCCGATTCCAGCTCGCGCGCGGTGACCAATCCCGCCTCTATCTCGTGGCGCTCCGCGTTCGTCTGGTAGCTGGCGAAGTTCTGCTTGAGCACCCTGTGGATCTCCTCGGGCGAACGCGTGGCCACCAGGTTTACGACGGTATTGTAGGACACCGTGAACCTGCTCACCAGGGGTTCAACCGTCCGTTCGTCGACGCTTGGGTACTCTTCGGGGCGGAAGTAGTTGAGGTCGGTGAGGATATACACGTAGCCTTCCTCGTCGATCCCGCGCCTGCCCGCACGCCCGGCCATCTGGAAGTATTCCTGAGCCGTCATAGGGCGGAAGTCCACCCCGTTGAACTTGCGAACACTGTCAAAACAAACAGTCCTGACAGGGAAGTTGATCCCCACCGCAAAGGTCTCAGTGGCATAGAGCACGCGGATGATCTTGCGTTCGAAGAGGTCTTCCACAATCTCCTTAAGCACCGGAAGCAGGCCTGCATGGTGGTATGCTATCCCCCGCTCCAGCGTCTTGCGCATCCGCTTCACACTGGGCATGGAGCCTATGTTCATGCCTTCGATCCGGTCGTCGAAAAACGTGAGCACCTGGTTGCGCTCGCCGGGCGTCAGGTAGTTGACCACACGGCCGAGTTCTTCGGCCTTCTCTTCGCATTGCCGCCGGCTGAACACGAAATACAGGCACGGCAGCTTACGCTGCTTGGACAGGTAGTCGACGAGGTCGATATGCGTAGTCGGCGCGTACCTGGGCCCTTCCGGCTCCCAGAGCTCGTCCGATTCCTCTATCTCCCTGTCGCGCTTGGACTTGAACTCCTTGAGTTCCGCCAGTGTACACGCGCCGCGGGTGTGCTCATACACGAAGTGCCGCAATGGCACCACGCGCTTGAAGTGCCTCACTACCGCGACTTCGTGTTTCTTGATGTCCTGTATCCAGAAGGCTAGTTCGTCGGCATTGGGGATCGTGGCCGAAAGGCCCAACAGGCGCATGGATTCAGGCGCAAAGATAATCGATTCCTCCCACACCGTGCCCCGTTCCTCATCCGACAGGTAATGGATCTCGTCGAAGATGACGTGCGACACTCCGCCCAAGGCCTCCGGGCTCAAATGGAGCATGTTCCGGAATATCTCAGTGGTCATGATCAGGATCTGTGCCGTGGAGTTGATCGCCACATCGCCGGTGACTATACCCACATTGCCCGCGCCTAGGAGTCGCTTGAACTCCTTGAACTTCTGGTTGCTCAAGGCCTTAATCGGGGCGGTGTAGATAACCCGCCGGCCCTCGCGGAACATCCGCTCAATCAGATAATCGGCAACGAGCGTTTTGCCCACCCCCGTCGGCGCCGATACCAGCACCGACCGCCCTTCATTCAGATGCCGGATAGCTTCTACCTGGAACGGGTCGAGCTTGAAACCGCGGTACTCAGTCCGGACCTCGTCCTGGCGCATGGTATGCTGCATCAACTTCCCGCCTTGCTCGCGTGTTCTGTGTACATATTGAGTATACCGGTTCAGGCGGTGTGGCACAATCAGCCAGGCGGGTGATGCGCAGCCCCGCCAGATGGCAGGATTCGGCCTGCACACCCAGAATTGTAGTGCCTGTGGGTTATGGATGACTGTGTAGTGGGTATTGTGGGAGGTTATGCTGATGGACCCGAGGATTGAAAGGCTGGCCGAGATACTAGTGGACTACTCCGTGGGAGTAAGTAAAGGCGATGTGGTGATGGTCGGCACGGACGTCGACGGCGCACCGCTGGCGAAAGCGGTGTACAGGCGAGTCATGCAGCGTGGAGGATTCCCGCGGCTTAAGGTGTACATGCCCGAGATCAGCCGCATCTACTTCGAAGAGGCCTCGGATGAGCAGATAGGCACACTGCTCCCCATCGATCTGGATGAATACAAGGCATCGCAATGCCTGATCCGCATTTCCGCGCCGGCGAATCTGGCCGAGACGGCCAACGTGGAGCCGGCCAGACTGTCGGCGAGGAGCCGGACCATGAAACCCGTGTCCGATTACGTGATGGCCGGCAATGTGCGCTGGTGCGGCTGCAACTTCCCGTGCAACGCCCTGGCGCAGAAGGCCGAGATGTCGCTGGAGGAGTATGAAGACTTTGTGTATGGCGCGACTAACGTCGACTGGGCAGCGCTCTCCCGAGAACAGGAGGAAACAAGGCAGCTGTTCGACGGCGGCCGACAGGTGCGCCTGATCGGCGAGGGCACGGACCTGACCTTCTCCATCGAGGGACGACCGGGGGTGAACTGCGACGGGCACTACAACATGCCCGACGGAGAGGTGTTCTACTCTCCGGTGGAGGACTCAGCGGAAGGCCATGTAACCTTCAGCTACCCTGCCATCTACATGGACCGAGAGGTAGAAGGGGTTCGCCTCACGTTCTCCCAAGGGAAGGTAGTTGAGGCGCGCGCTGCGAAGAACGAAGAGTTCCTCCTGAAGATGTTGGATACCGACCCTGGCGCCCGCCGCATCGGCGAGTTCGGCATCGGCACGAACCACGGGATCACCAAGTTCACCCGGGATATTCTCTTCGACGAGAAGATCGGCGGTACGATCCACCTGGCTCTGGGCCAATCGTATCCGGAGGCCAAAGGCGAAAACGACTCGGCCATCCACTGGGACATGATCGCCGACCTGCGCCGCGGCGGCGAGATCCGGGTAGACGGCCGGACAGTGCAGCGCGACGGAAAGTTCCTGAAATAGACGTCCCCGCCGCGTGAGGCGGAACACGCGGGACCATGTACAGCGCGCCCCAAACACCACGCCCCGGTCACGGAAGTCGGCTTGCCTAATGCCTGCTCCGCGCCGGGGCGTGTTCGGTTCGGGTCGCTTGCGATGGACGACCTCCCTGGCCATCGCCCCGATGCTTGTCAGCAACCTCGTTCGTCGGGGACAATGCGTTCTAGAATTGATAGCACCACCGGCAGTTCTATGTCTGTCCGCCTAGACATAGACGACACCCTGCCTGATGCTCTCAGCTATACGCGGCGAACGAATCGCCTGAATCCCAGCGGGAGTCAGAAGGTCTACGTCACGACCTAGTAGATCCTCCAGATAATCCGCGAGCTCCACAAACTGCAGTCCTACCGGACGCTCAGACTCTACGATGATATCCACGTCACTTGATTCGTCAGCCTCGCGACCCTGGGATCGGCGAAAGCCGCCTCCCATCGGGCACCGTGCCCGTCACCGCCCGCGATGTTGGAACTGACCATCACAGGTGGTTCAATTCCCATTTCGTGCAGTCTGCCCACTACCTCCGCGGATATGGCGTTGACGATCGCGACGCCGGCCAATGTTGATGTCGGGCCGATCCTGACCGGGCACGCAGGTGTCTCTATGGCTGCGTCTCCGGGGATGCCGCAGTTGTCGATGACTATGTCGGCTACCTCGAATAGCCTCTTGCCGCCGGCATGGCGGGATGGCTGTGCCGAGCTGTGCTCTATCGAAGTGACGGCTATGACCTTGACGCCGAGAGCTCTTGAGCCGAGCGCCATCTCCACAGGAACGGCATTGATCCCGGAGTTCGAGATGACAATGAGCACATCGCCGCGCTTCATCCCCGAGCCCGCGATCAGGATCTTTGCGTATCCTTCAAGGCGCTCCAGAGCTGTGGCCTTCGCCGGCGAGTCGTGGAGGGTCATGGCCGGCTCCACGATAGGCCGTACGGGCACTAAGCCTCCCGCGCGGTGGTATGGTTCCACCGCAACTGACGCTGAATGCCCCGTGCCGAACAAGTACAGCAAGCCCCCGTCTCTCAGGGAGCACGCAATCACGTCGGCAGCCTTCTGTATGGCCGTCGCTTGAGTGGCGGCTATTCTGCCTACCACCGCTGCCGCTTCCAAAAGGTACGACTGCCCCAACATCTCGAACACCGCCGGTTCACCCCCACACGCGTGGGGAGATTCGGCTGTTTCCGACACAGTGAGAATGGAAGACTCAGCTGTGCAAACCGCCTATCCCCCTGCAACAGGTGTGAACAGGATGATAGTCTCGCCGTCGACGAGGATGTGCGACTTTGTAGCCGGCTTGCCCGCGGCCACCACCCGCATTACCAGCTCGGTCTGGATGCCAAGCCTGGCAAGCATGTCGGCGACGGTATCGCCCGGCTCGAACTCGAAGTCGAACTCCTCGCGCGGATCGGGGAAGTATTCCCGCGCGTGCCCGTGGACTATCACCCTGACGTTCAAACCTGTACCAGTCCTCTCATGCAATTGACAAAACCCTTGATTCCGCAGCGACTCACAATCAACCCTACAATAGGCCCCGGCTTCCCAGATCCTGCGCGCATTTCTCGAGGCCCAGTCGCTCAAGCGTGGCGCGGGTGGGCTTGCCCTTTGCGTCCCAGCCCCTCTGGGCATAGTAGTCGTCCAACATGAAGTCCAATTGCTCCATGGTGAGCATCTTGCCCTTACCTGGGCCGGTCGGTATGGGCTCTTCATAGAACCGCGGCGGCGGGTAGTCGGAGTTGCGTCCGAAGCCCGGCACTTCCAGGAACGCACGGGTTCTGGTGAGGTTCCACACCCTATCGGTGGCCTCGTACAGCTCCTCCACAGTCATCTTGCGCCCGGTCACGGCCTCGAACATGTCGGGGTAATGCTCGAACTCGAAGCCGATCTCCACCCATTGCAGGCGGCACGCGCCCAGAAGGTCGAAGGACGGGCGTATCCGCTGCAGTTCTATGACTTTGGCCGCTTTCCCCTCGACTTCCTCGCGCCCCTTGGCTACGTCGTATGTGATGGCCCACGCCCTGTTGTGGTGGGCCCCAATATCGCACGTCATGTAGGCCAGCATCATGGCGGGCGCCCACCGCGCCTCGTATCCGCTCCACTCAAGGCCCTTGACGTGAATGGCGAACTTCTCGGACCCCTGCCCGAACTTGGCGGCAGCGGCGCGCACCCCGTCGGCAAGGGTATCGCCGATACCTTCGCGCCTTGCGATAGCGGTTATAAGATACTCAAAGGAGTCGATATCGCCCCACTGCACTTTGCGGCCGATCTGCTCCTCGGTGATGATGCCGCGCTCCGCGCACTCGAGGGCGAACGACACCACAGCTCCGCCGGATATGGTATCGAGCCCGAGTTCATCGCAGAGATAGTTGGCGTAAGCGACTTCCTCGATTGTTCTGAGCATGCAGTTTCCGCCCAGCAGAGCCACAGTTTCGTACTCCGGGCCCTCCACGTAAGCCGCCTTCTCGCCGACTCTGGTGTGCGAGTACTTGCCGCACGGAGTCGGGCATCCGAAGCAGCCCTTGTCGGTGAGCCAGATCCGCTCCTTGAGCGCCTCCCCGCCGATCCCTTCGTGGTCTTCGAAGAAGGTGGTCCAGAAGTTCTTGGTCGGGAATGCGCCCACTTCATTCACCCACGGGGTCACGCCCGAGGTGCCAAGAGGGGTCCACTCCTTGAAGCCGGGCTTTGCGAAACAGCCCTGGAACATCTTCCGTCCCTGCTCGTAAACGCGATCAGGGTCGGCCAGCGGGATGGAATTGCTGCCGCGAACCGCGATGGCTTTGAGCTTCTTCGAGCCCATTACGGCCCCTATTCCGGTGCGCCCGGCCTGCCGACCGAAGTCATGCGAAACGCAGGCCATGTTGACCATGTTCTCGCCTGCCGGGCCGATCAAGGCCACTTGAAAGTCCTCGCCCAGATCGTCCTTGATCATCTTCTCCGCAGCGGCTGAACCCTTGCCCCAGTATCGCGCAGCATCGCGTATCTCTACCTTGTCGTCGTCCACCACCACGATGCACGGATGGTCAGACATCCCTTCGATTATTATCGCGTCATACCCGGCATACTTGACTTCTGCTGAGAAGTGGCCGCCCATGTTGGCGTCACCCATGATACCGGTGGCAGGCGATAGGGCTCCAAACTGAATCTTGCCGCTGGCCGGCATGAATACGCCGGACAGCGGCCCGGGAGCCATGACGACCTTGTTGTCGGGGCCCAGGGGATCGGCGCCCACCGGCACTTCGTCGTACAGAATCTTCTGCACGAAACCCCGACCACCGATGAAGTCATGCGCCATCTTGGGATCAAGGGGTTCAGCCTTCGCCGACTTCGTGGCGAGATTGACCCTAAGGATCTTGCCCATGTATCCGCCGCCCATCCTACCTGCCCCCTTCCCCGGTATCGGC
>JAGVTS010000058.1 GCA_019136685.1 Bacillota bacterium
CGCAGCGAAGCTGTTCTCCTTCGAAGCCATCGCGACCCATTCAGAGCTCAAGCCGGGATAGAGCAACCCAGTCCAGCTAGATGCGGCATCAACCACGAAGTGGGACAGTCGATAGCAAGTTCGAGAAGGGGGTACCGCTCCGCCATGGAAGGAGAAGGGAATCCGTCGCGGCAGGCCGCCGCCACGCTGGGCACGGTAGAAAAGTCCTCCATTTGAGCAGACTATCACCGACCGATGAAACCGGGAGGTGACGGTATGACTCAAGTGAGATGCTCGGTCGATACATGCCAGTACTGGGGCGAAGGTCAGGTATGTCGGGCTGACTCGATCTGGGTGCGCGACAACGCGATGGGCGGCCCCCGCCGCGGCGTCACGGGTTCCACTCGCATGGAGATTGCCGACGAGCCTGGAACGGTGATCAGGCCAGGACAGACCACCGGCACGCACCCAGGCTCCTCTGCCAGCACATCCACGGAAACCTGCTGTGGAACGATGAAACCCCGTGGGGGGCACGCCGGCACACACGCAGGCAAACATGGCGGCAGGAAGGGAACATAACGACGAAAGCACCAGGGCTCTTCCAGTCAGATGGAGCCCCGGTGCGCAACTAGCTGAGCGGCCAAGTTGTCAGGCTATGTGCCTGGCAACTTGGCTTATCATCGCCGCCACTCCTGTGCGGCTGGCGTATACGACTCTTCGGGCCCTGTTGCGATTGCCTGTGTATGTATTGCTGACTGAATGCTTCAGCGGCTTATTGGTCCAGATGACCACCAAGTCGGCCCACCTGATATACGCCTCTGCAAGCTGGGTTGCCCTGCCCGCCCTTGTTCCGTCGACGAACCTGAACTCTAGGCTCTTCCCCCGCGCGTGCCTCGCTATCTCTTCATGATCTGTGTTGGTTCCTCCGACTATTACTACGCGGAAGATCCCATGCTGCTGAAACAGGCGGCTTGCGGCCTCCAGGCACCTTCGCGAGTTCTTCCCTCCGCAGACCCGGCAGCCGGCGGGCGAAACCGTTACGATCTGCCGTGAGCCGCATTCGAGCTTGGCCATGGTATGGCAGAGCGGGTCGCTACATACGCGGTATAGCTCTCCCGCGAGCACCTCCCGGACACGGGGCAGCTTGGCGACGTGTATGTTTGTCTTCCTGGCATTTGTTAGCCCTTTGCCTATTAGCACCTCACGAGCCGTCTGAAAGGCAGGCAGAGTGTCGAAACCTTCTTGCGTCAACAGATCCGCTATGGCGATGTCTTGAGCCATCTGCTCAGCCTCCCATCTCGCTTTGGTGTGAACAGCATATCACACGGCCCAGGCGACATTCTGTCACGACCCCCGCCGCCGGGAGGGGTCTCGGGCATACTGAAAATGTGAATCGTCCATGTGAAGGTTCCGGCGTGGGCCGCGGCGAACCAGTGAGTGATGCAAGCCGCTGGCGAATCTTCGGTCTCTGAGGAGAGGAGAATTTCGTGATGCGCAACAAGAGGAACAGGGGAGAGTGGAGGCCTCCAGGGGCGCCCGGCGACGATACCCACGGCCCGACCGCTCACCATCTAGATACCCACGACATCCTAGAACAACCCGCCTCGCTGGGCGGGCCGGTATGGCTTCAGCGAGCTTTCAGGCCCAAGTCGCCCCTGGCCGTCTTGGTGACTCTGATGGCGATTGCCATCGGGGTAATGGCATATACAGAGGGCGACCCTAGGCGCGTAATTCGGCTGGACCCGCCGTGGCAACCGGGAGAAATCAGCCGTCTCGAGGCGTACGATCCCGGCGGCCACCTGTTGCTCACATGGGAACTGAGCGTGGAGTCTCGAGATTCGCAGACGGTCCTTATCTCGGATCGTGAGGCGGCGGGCTTTCACGAACGGGCCACTGTCATCGCGGATCCGCGTACGCTCATCCCCGCAAGGACCGAGTTTGAACGCGAGTCTGTTGAGGGGCGCGTCGACTACGTAGCCGAATACGGGTCGGAAGATGTGACAATAGAGGCCGATCTTCCCCGGGGCCATGAGGAAGCTGCAGTGAAGTTGCCTGCGCGGCCGTTCTATGACGCCGAGCAACTCGTCATGGTCATTCGAGCTCTCCCCCTCTACGGCAATTTCCGGGGCACACTTAGGAGCGTTGTGACACGAGCCGGAGCGCAAGACAACGCGATCCTCCGAGTCCGCGGCAGAGAGAGTGTCTCGGTTCCGGCAGGGCATTTCGAGGCCTGGAAGGTGGATATCGCAGGAACAGACCAATGTGCGTGGATTGCAGTGGCGTCTCCACACCAACTGGTTAGGTACGAGGACCGGAAAACGGGCATCTTCAGCGAACTGGCGGAGTACACGGACGGGGCAGCCGCCCCGACCGGAGAATGACCTGTAGAGGATTGACTTGCATGCTATGAGTGCGTTGATGGAATGGGCCGTGGACGTCTTCGGACGTTTTGGCGCTGCTGGTCTGTTCGTCGTGGCGTTCGCCGAATCAAGTTTCTTCCCCGTTCCGCCCGACGTGATGCTCCTGCCCATGTGCATAGCGCGTCCTCGGGCGGCGGCCTGGTATGCGGCTATCACTACGGTTTCATCCATACTCGGAGCGGCATTCGGGTATCTGGTCGGAGCGCGCGGCGGTCGCCCTCTGTTGCTCAAGTTCACCGACGAGCAAGGCCTGCGCACCGTTCAGAGGCTGTTTGATAGGTACGGCGGCTGGGCCGTGGGCATAGCCGCTTTCACCCCTATTCCATACAAGGTGTTCACCATCGCCTCAGGAATCTTCCGTGTGCGACTCACTCCGTTCTTTGCAGCTTCGGCCATCGGGCGGGGCGGGCGTTTCTTCCTCGAGGCAATGCTGGCAGTGAAGTATGGAGAGGCTTTCAGGGAGATAGTCGGCCCCAGGTTCGAAACCATCACACTTCTGGTGGGATTGGCGGCCGCCGCTCTCGCGGTTGCCCTCGGCAGAGCGCAGAGACGAACGAGCGCCGCGGCCGGAACCGTCGCCGACCGTAGGTTCGCCAGGGTAAGGCTGCCGGAGCCAATAGTGCGGTTCAATAGGCATCAGAGAAATGTCCTCGCAGAATGGTTCATGTACCTCCTGGCAGGCTTCATCTTCCTGCTCATACTGCTGGAGGAAATCGCCGAGCTTGCCGCATCAGACGCCATACCCATCATTCGCAGTGTGGACGCGCAGATCGCTCCGGCCATCCAATCAATCCGCCATCCTGTTCTCACTGGGGCGCTCATGGGCGTGGCCTTCTTGACCTCATATCCGGCAGTCTTTGCCGGGCTCGGGCTGGCGGTATTCCTGTTCATGTCCCGTCTGCCGAGCTCAAGGCGCATTCACACTGCGGCCCTCGCCTCGTGCGTATTAGGATCCGTCGGGCTGGCCATTCTCACCAGGATGACTCATAGCGTCCCGGGCCCGGCGGCAGCAGCAGGCCTGCCCCAGCTGCTCACAAGAAGCGCTGAGGCCGGAGGGCTGCTGGTATCCGCCTGCTTTTACGGCATGCTGCCCGTGATCCTGAAGCGGCATACAACCGCCGGAGCCTTTCTCGGTTCAATAGCGGCGCCCATCCTGGTGGTCTCCAGCGCTTTCGCATGGGTCTACCTGGGGCTGGCGTGGCCGTCTGAGGCAGCGATGGAGCTTGTCGCCGCAGGTATGTGGTTGCTCATATGCAGGTGGCTCATGGGGCTAGTTGAGCGGAAGCGATTCTCGTGACGAGGAACAGAAGAGGCGCCCGCGGCGCCATAGGCTGTGCGGGCGCTGCTCGACTCGGATACTTAGTTGCCTGCATGCGGGCAGTTGCCGCAGAGTTCGCGGCCCTGACCGTTCCCCCGGCCCTGCCTCTGACCGCGACCGGGGCCGCGGCCGTTACCCATGTTGCCCATCCCGCCCATATTGCCCGCTTGGCCGCGATCTAGGCCGCATCCATTGCGCCCATTGGATCCCGCAAGGATCGCCGAGTATCTCTCAGGCGAGATGTGCTCCGGCTTGTATTCCACCCCGCGCGCCTTGAGCTGCCCCGCAAACGACCTCATGTGGTTTTCGGCACCGGTGATCAGGGCGTCGTAAACAGCTGTGATGTCTCCGTTTGGGGTCAGGGGCTTCAAAGCCTCGAGGTCGCTGATGTCTTTGTCCTCGATTGCCGCTCCTACTGCAAGCGCGGCCTCCAGCGACTCTGATCCCTGCTTGACGAGAGCGTCATACAGCTGCTGCAGACGCACGTCGGTGAACACGCCGGGCTTGGCCGGCACCGTCGGATCGCCTAGGCCCTGCGCCTTCAGCACCGCGCGAACATGCTCGACATGCCTCTGCTCAGCGTTGGATATGTTCCTGAAAGTCCTGAGTCCCCAGAGTTCGAACATCTTGGCATATACGTCGCGAGCGAGTTTCTCTTCTTCTACCATGTAGACGAGGCCCGCCTTGTCCTCTGCCAGAGCCTCAGGTGCGTCAGCTGCCGATGCCGTGAATGTGCCGCCTATTCCCGGCGCTAGTCCGACCGCAAGTGTCGAAACGAGGGCCATGGCGAGCAAAGCTCCCATCCGAGTAGTCTTCCCAGAAGTCCTGTTCATGCTGCTGTTTCGCCTCCATCCAGATGTCCTCCGGACTGTTTTCACTTCGGATGATAAAGGCGCAACCTCAACATCACCTCAACAGAACATCAATCGCCTTATTGATGTTCATGACGTCGATCCCAATTGCACGTCGTTCCCTGCGGATCTCAGACGAATCCAAGCGGTCGTCCCTCTGCCTGCCTCCGACTCAAGGCCCACCTCGCCGCCCATCGCTGTGACGAGCGCGTGAACAATGGCCAGCCCCAGGCCGGACCCCGCACTCCCGTTGGCCCGGGCGCGCTCCGAGCGGGAGAATCGCTCCCAGGCGCGGCTGACCTCCTCCGGGGTCATGCCCTCGCCTGTGTCGGTGACCCCGAGCTCGATTCGGCCGTCGTCCTGCGAACGAGCCCAGATGGAAATACGTCCTGTGGGCAGAGTGGCCCGGATCGCATTGTCCACGAAATTCGTCAGACATCTGTGAAGAGCATCGCCGTCGGCCAGGGCAGTCAAGGGACGTCCTTCCGGCGAGTGCACCTCGATTTCGAAAGACGGAAGCACTCCGGGCAGTGATTGATACCACTGGTACACGTTCTCGATGACATTCCCTACGTCGATCGAGCTCACCTGGAGCGGTTCTCGGCCGGACTCTATCCGTGAAAGATCCAACAGCTCAGCCACGGTTCGAGAGAGCCTTCGGACCTCCAAGCGGAGAACGTCCCAGGCATCTGCCGTCTCTTCCTCGCTCATCAGGCCGTCAGCAGCCGCGTCGAGCGTTATTGCCATGGCCGTGAGCGGCGCGCGCAGCTCGTGTGAGGCGTCGGCCACGAATTCCCGCTGCATCCGTTCAAGCCCGGCCAGCTCCTCGTTTTGCGACCTGAGCTGCGTCAATGTTCGATCGAGCGATTCGGCCATATGGTTTGCCGCAACTGAAAGCTCAGCGAGTTCTCGGGTGTCGCCAACGCTCATCCGGGCCGCAAAGTCTCCCTCCGCCATTCGTCGGCTCGTGTTCGCCGCTTCCCGCACTGCTTCAGCGACCTTCTTCACTCCAATGTCCGTCACGAATGCGCCAACCGCAAACGACACAACGGTAGCCGCAGTTACCAGACTGTACGCCCCGGCGGCGGCGGCACGAACGGCTGACAGGCGAGTCCAGACCACCTGGACCGCTCCATCCTCGTCCTGTTGCCTTCTAGCCGCCCACGCAACCAACTCGCGGGTCCACGGCACTCGTCCAGACCCATATGCCGCCTCACTGTTCCGGACGCGGCGCGCATCCGGCCAAACGGATTCGTATGCCCGGACAGTATCGGACGTCAACATCAAGGTTCCGCCCATCCCCCTCATGCGGCGCATGCCCATGCCCCCGGGCATTGTCTGGTACAGCCCGTCCTCCAGATCCTGCAGGAGTGCCCGGCCGGCCCACCTGGCGGCCAGCGCGTCGGCTAGGAAAAGCGAAGTTGCCAGGACAACCGCAAGAGCAATCGCCGCGCCCAGGCCGAATCTGGCAAAGAAGCGTCGCCTGAGAGTCGGAAGCGTGTTCCAGGCATCCGTACCGCTCCTGATCATGCGCTCACCTCACCGCCCCGTCAGCATCGGGGTTGAACTTGTACCCAACTCCGCGAACAGTCACTATGGCCGAAACTCCATAAACAGGCCCCAGCTTCGACCTTATCCTGTTCATGTACACGTCAATCGCATGCGGATCCACATCCTCGCCGTCTGGCCAACCGCGAGCGGCCAACGCCTCGCGGGTCACCACTCGCCCAGGATTCCCCATGAGTGCTAGCATCAGATCGAACTCCTTGGCAGTAAGCGGCACGGCAGCGCCGTCCACGTAGAGCATCCTTCCGGCCTCGTCCAGCTCAAGCCCGCCCCCCTTCAGCGCCGGACTCCCAGGCGCAGGCATCTTCAGCCTCCTCAGCACCGCGCGCGCCCGGGCCACGACTTCCTGCGGTTCGAAGGGCTTGACTACGTAGTCGTCGGCTCCCAGCTCCAGCCCGAGAAGCCTATCCGGCACATCGCTTCGACCGGTCAGCATGATGACGCCCACTGAGTACCCCAAGCTTTGGCGAATGCGCCTCAGCACCGACCAACCGTCGATATCAGGAAGGTTCACGTCCAGAAGCACCAGGTCGGGCCGCCTGTCATTGGCGAGATCTACGCCCTCCAGCCCACCTGCCGCGGCCAGCGTTGCCGCGCCTTCCTTTTCGAAGTATCTTGGGAGCAGCCGGCGGACGTTCGGATCATCTTCGATCAAGAGTATGGTTGATCCACCGAGGCTCAAATCCAGCACCCCCTCACCCAAACACCGTGTAAATATCACAAGAGCCGCCGGATATCCTCCAGCGGCCCGCGCGTGACCAATAATATTGGCTCCCCGAGCAGGATTCGAACCTGCGACCCACCGGTTAACAGCCGGTTGCTCTACCGCTGAGCTATCGAGGAGCGCCCTATACCGACAAGATATCAAGGCCCGTAGCCATTGTCAAGCCTGATTTACTCCCTGCGACGCGATTTCAAGAGCTCCTGCACCTGCTCGCGCCTCCGCCACAACGCACACCCTCCGGACGTGTCGCCAAACTGGTCGTGGTCTGCACGAATGGCCTCAAGCAGCGGAGACCTCAACGCATCTCGAAGAGATACCCCGCAGACGCTGGAGTCGGAATACGGAGCGAACGGGCATGGCTCCACATCTCCCCGCGCGCTAATGTGGACAAACCCTCTACCTGCGGCGAGGCAACCTCCTGTGGCCTCCTCATCGCCTGGGAATGATACGTAGAGTGCCGGCGTGGAAGACCTGAGAGCCTCCACACGGCGAGCTAGCTCTAGCCTTTGGTCTTGTGTCAACTCCCAGCTCTCCGTGCCCGGCTGCACAGGGACGTACTCCACGAAGAAGAACAGATGACAGCCGAACCCGATCATCTCCGCGATAAACCGCTCGTCAGTCAGCGCGTTCAGGGTATCGCTTCGGACCGTGAATGATGAACCAAAGAACACCCTTGCGCGGCGAAGCGCCTGAGCCGCGCCGCGATATTGTCGTCTATCAGCAACCCATTAGTGAAGATGGGGAAGAGCATGTCAGGGTATTCTGACACAATGTCCAGCAACCCAGGCCTTGTAAGAGGTTCGCCCCCGGCCAGCAGGGCCACAGAGATGCCGAGCTCCCTCGCGTCGTCCAGTACAGCCCTGAGTGTGGCGTCATCCATGTCGCGGTCCGCGGCGCTAGCTGCGGCCGTTGGGCCTGCTCCCGTATTGCCTCCCTCACACGACTCGCCAGGCGCTCCAAACCCCAGCTCTGGCTCCGGATCGCGATGCTGAGCCCGGGCATAGCAGCCCTTGCAATTCAGATTGCACTCTGACGTAACGCTGATGATGAGCAGTGGCGGCACGTGAGTGCCCTGTTCCTCCCAGCGTTCTCGCGTCTTTGCCGCCCTACGCTGCGAGCCCGCCGCTCGGGCAATGAACCCGGCCTGGGCAGGGTCGGAGATGCAGATCCGAGCAGCAGTACTCAGAAGGTCCATGAGCCCCTGGTTATATACACGTATACCCTGATCATGCTGGATCGAGGTCAAATACGCCACCTCCGCACAGCCCTGAATGAGATGATTGGCATTACAGGAATATCAGTGTTGGGTCGGCATGTCAAGGGGCGATAGTCAGGCTGAGTGCGTGTAGGGATAGTTGCTCGTAAAACCACGGGTCTCGCCCTTTCCGACCTTGCGCTGATCCGGAATGTGGCCTCGCCAGGAACACAGCGAAAGCAGCTATGGCATCCTGTTCGTTTCTGACAAGGTTTTTCGAGCAACCTATACGGATTGTTATGGGTTCGATAACGCCCTGCTAAACGCGGTTTTGCCGAAAAGCCTGCGCAAGGCTATTTTCACCCTAACCGGCCCCTCCGAGTACAAAAGGGTCCCGCGACGTGTTCGCTCCATGAGCAATGCCTGCCGGCGCTTCCGTTTCGCGAAGCCCACGGGTACTACACACGCCCTGGTAGTCTTCGCAGTCACAGTTACGTAACCCAGTTGGAGAAACAGGCGCGGGCGGTTATGATTGGACTGTAGGGAGACTGTAGGAGATGCCGCGAATCTACGGAGCAGTCGCCAGACCGTGTTGGAAGGATGTTGGTGGAATGTCGTCAGCTGCGAAGCGAGCCGGACTACGCGGGACCGGCGTCATCATCAGGGCCGCCATCCTTGCTGCAACTACCGCGGCCCTAGCCTACGTGGCCTTCCCGCTCCCCTTCAGCCCGGTGCCGGTTACCGGGCAGTCGTTCGGCGCGATGATCGCCGGCCTGCTACTGCCGCCTGGGGCCGCCATGGGTAGTCAGCTGGCGTACCTGCTGGCCGGAGCGGTGGGCCTGCCGGTATATGCCGGAGGCCGCGCAGGCATCGGCGTGCTCTTCGGCCCCACCGGCGGCTACCTCTGGGGGCTTGTGGTCGGTTCGTACGTCACGTCTGCCGTAGTGGAGTCCGGCACGCGACGAGCCCAGGTCCCTACGACGTCCAGATGCATCGCTGCATCGGTCATTGGCGGCGTCGTCATACTGTACGCACTGGGCGTTGTTCAGCTGGCCCTAACAGCCAGGCTCGGGTGGCTGCAAGCGCTGGTAGTAGGCGCACTCCCGTATCTTCCCGGCGATGTAGTGAAGGCGTCTGTCGCGGGAATAGTGGGTGCCCGGCTGATGCGATACAGGTGAGGCTCTGCGATTCTACGTTCTTGTCTTGTCTTCAACAGGACTTGCAGTGCGGCTGTACAGCATCTGCCCGACTACCAGCGCGCCCCCGACCACCAGCGTGAAGTAGTAGGTTGCGAAGCGCCACAGCGCGACCGTGAGGCCGAGCAGGCCATGCGGGACGATCAAGCTGAACAGCTCAGCGAATCCCAGTTCGGCGAAACCGCTTGCGCCGGGAGTAGGCACGTAGGAAGACGCCATGTAGAAAAGGATCACGTTGCCCATGATCTGCTCGCTCGGAGCGCGCACTCCCAGCCCCGCCAGTATGATCGCGGGCACAAGAGCGATCGCAACCCACCCGGCCGCGCTCAGGAACACCGCGAGAAGCAGCGTCGGCCTCCGGCGCTTCCAGTAATGATGCAGCGCGTTTTGAAACTCGGCAACGCTCCGGCTAATAGAACCCAACAAGTGTCTTGCTCCCCTTCGTCGGAACAGCCACATCGCCGCCCGGCTGCGAAGCGCCGGCGCAACAAGCGTCTCAATCCTGCGAGGATCAGCCACAAGCAGCATGGAGAAGGTGAATATCGCCAGGTAAAGCATGAACCCGGTCACCATCGCGGCCTTCATCTGGCGCGGCACGTGCCACACAGCGCCCGATAGGGCAATCCACACCAGCGTGACGAGTGCCACCATGACCCTGGCCACCGCGTTGCACAGAGTCCTCATGGCAATGGCCGCAGATGCCTCCCCAAGCCCCAGCCCTTCCTGTTTGAGCATGTAAACCTGGACAGGTTCGCCGCCGGCATTGAACGGCATCAAGCTCGAAACAAACTGACCGGCAATAGACATCCGCATTCCGCTCCAAAAGCCAACATCAGCGCCTATAGCTCGCGTCAGGACCGATATGCGCGCGCCATCAGATGCCCACCCCGCCACCACCAGCGCCAGCGCGGCCCCGATCACCGACCCGCTCACTCCGCGCAATTCCGACCACACAATCCGGCTTCCCGACATTCGAAGTACAACAAGGAAGGCTGTTGCGCTGCAGATGAGGGCGACCAAGAGCCCTCGCGCAAGCCGCCCGTTCATGCCTACTGCTCACACTCCTCCCTCTCCGCACGTCCGCTGCCCAGCCACCGAAGTCGCCGTGCCGCCCTCGGCGAACGGCTGGTTCAACGCGATAGTCTTCCCCAAACCAGTATTCGCGGGCTCGGCCCAGAATGCGGAGCGCGAATCATCAGATTGACGGATAGTACGCTTAGCGATATAGTACAGTAAACGTAATAACGGAATGTGGAGTGATTGGCATTAGGGACAACATCAGGGGCGGAGCGCTGACAGAAACCACTCTCCTGGTACTCCTGGCTCTATACCGACCCAACCACGGCTATGGCGTATCGCAGTTTGTTGTCCGGGAGACGGGCGGCAGGGTCAAATTGGGAGCAGGGACCCTGTACGGAGCGATCGACAATCTGTCGAGGAAGAAGTGGATAACCCCGCTCAAGGACGAGGGCTACACAAGAAGGAAAGAATACGTCATCACTGATCTCGGAAGGCAGATGGTGGAAAACGAGTTGAGCAGGCTAAATGAGGTGATAGAACTGGCCGCTAGAACGGTAAAGGAGAATGAGAATGGGTAGGAGAGAATTCCGCTACTTCATGGGATTCCTTGACGCTCAGGAGAAATGGATCAACGAGATGGCGGCAAACGGTTGGCGGTTGGTCAAGACCTCCTCGCTTTTTTACGAGTTTGAGCCGTGCGAACCTGGTTCATATGAATACCGTGTCGAGTTTGTCGGCGCATTGTCATACGGCAAGGTACGGGACTACGAAGACTTCCTTTCGGGGCTTGGGTATAAGGTACTCATGAAGAACCTTAACCTCAACATGTCATTCGGCAAAGTACGGTGGAGACCGTTTGGAACGGGAAGTGGACAGATAGTAACGTCTCCAGGCGGCTACAATAAGGAAATCCTCATCATAGAAAAGAAGACAGACGGTGAAAGCTTCGAGGTTCATAGTAACTACGACGACTTAATTGCCTATTACCAGTCAATACGCGGCATGTACATTACGCTGCTTTCGATTGTAGTCGCATTTTGGGCATTGAGGTTCCTTGCGTCTATTGGATCAATACCGTATACAGTCCTCGCCATTGCCATCGTATTGCTGCTAATCCCCATCGTTCTATACTCACGAAGAATCAGCACGTATAAGCGGCTTAGGATGACCAATGAGTAGAATGACCCGGCCTTCACGCTCGCGGCTCGTCGCAAGCGAAATGCTCACGATGGCGAGGAAGCGCCTTCCCAGCGTCAGGCAGGCGCTCCCTGCTGCCCCCTTACTACCTTCCGCCCATGGTAAGCGCCATGACCGCCTTGGCTGTGTGCAGCCTGTTCTCTGCCTCATCGTAGATGACAGAGTGCGACCCGTCGATCACGGCGTCCTCCACCTCGTTGATGCGGTCGGCAGGCAGGGCGTGCATGTACAGCGAATCCTTCGCCGTCAGCGCCATCAGCTGCGTGGTGCACTTCCAGCGCTTGTTTGCGTCGCTGAGCGAGCCAATCACATCGGTGCTCTCGTTGGTCACCCAGTTGCCCCAGTTCTTGGGGAATACGACATCGGCGTCTCGGTAGGCTTCTTCTTGATCGTGAGTTATCCTGAACGACCCTCCGTGGCGAGCAGCGTTCTCCCTAGCCCTCGCAATCACCCAATCGGGCAGATCGTACCCTTCGGGATAGGCAAGCGTGACGTCGATTCCATATCGAGGGAACAGGAGCACTTGGCTGACCGGAACCGAAATAGGCTTCTTGTGAGTCGTAGCATACGCCCATATCACCGAGACCTTCAGGTTCCTGGTGTTTCGGCCCTTCTTCTCCTGAATCGTCATTAGGTCGGCGATTGCCTGAAGCGGATGGTAGATGTCATCCTGCATGCTGATGATGGGCACTGTCGCCGCCGCGGCCATATCGCGAAGGTATACGTTCCCCTGCTTCCAGAAGCAGTTCCTACAGGCTATCGCATGCCCCATCCTTGAGAGGATAACCGCAGTATCCTTGGCGACTTCACCGTGTGCAATCTGCATATTGCTGGTGTCGAGGAAATGGGCATGCCCGCCCAGCTGTGTGATGCCGGCCTCCATCGAGTTTCGTGTGCGCGTAGACTGCTCGAAGAACATGAGGAACACGGTTTTGCGGGGCAGGTAGTCGGTGGGCCTGTCCATGGCAAAATCCCTTTTCAGCTCGTACGACACGTCCAGAAGCGTGTCAATCTCCTCAAGCGACCAGTCTTCTAGGGTTATGAAGTGTTTCCCCCGGAAAATCGTCTGCATAGTTCAAACTCCTCCGTGCACTCTTCTTCCGCCTGCGTGATCAGGCGTTCTTGGCAATGTAAATCGAAGGAATCAATGAGTACATAGCCGCCGCTTTCACCAATTCGTCTTTCCAGGTCCTCTCGTTGGGAGCATGGGACTGGTCCTCATGCCCCGGGCCAAACCCTATGCAGGGGATGCCAAATCGACCCATAATGGACACTGCATTCGTGGAGAAGGTCCATTTGTCCACCAGCGGTTCATTCCGGAACAGCCCACGGTAGGTATGGACAAGCGCTTCACACGCTGGATGATCCTCAGGAACGACCCATGTCGGGAAGTAGCACTCTGTGGGGTACACCAGGCCTGTATATGACGGCCGGTCGTACCCGTACATGGACACCTCGGCCTGCCCGCTCTTGACGGCCGGAAGGTTTCGGATCTGCTCAAGGGCCATTTCCCATGTCTCGCCGTGGGTTAGCCGGCGGTCAACTGAGATCCAGCACCCGTCGGCCACAGCGCACCTCGACGGCGAGGTGAAGAAGACCTCGGATACTGTCAGACTACCCTTGCCAAGGAATGGGTCTACATGTAGGTTCTCATGAAGAGCCCTGAGTTCCTGAAGAATGGGGGCCATCTTGTAAATCGCGTTATCGCCCCGCTCCGGTGCAGAGCCGTGGCAGCTAATGCCCTTCGTCGTCACCTTGATCTCCATCCGCCCGCGTTGCCCCCGGTAGATGTTTGCGGACGTGGGTTCGGTGATAACCACGAATTCGGGGCGAATCCCCGCCTCATTGATTATGTACTGCCAACAGAGGCCGTCGCAGTCCTCTTCCTGAACGGTTCCGGTCACGAGAAGGGTATAGTCGCCTTCGAGGCCCAGATCCTTGATTATCTTGCCGGCATACACCAGCGAGGCCATCCCGCCCCTTTGATCGCTGGCGCCCCTGCCCATGATGATTTCCTCGTCCTCATACCCCTTGTACGGATCGACCTCCCAAAGGCCCGGATCCCCAATGCCTACGGTGTCGACGTGCGCGTCCATGGCTATCAGAGTCTTTCCGTTGCCGATTCGTCCTAGGATATTGCCCATTGGATCGACTTCGATCTTGTCGAAGCCCACGGCCGCCATTTCCTCACCGATCCGCTGGACGACTGCCTTCTCCTGACTGCTTTCACCCGGTATCGCAATCATATCGCGCAGGAACCCAGATATCTGCTTTCGGTATCCTTCTGCTTGAGCCAACGCTTTCTCAAAAGGGAAGCTAATCGCGATCACTCCTCTCTTGCGATCGCTCTCATTAACGCTTTCGCGCTTCACTGAGGCGATCGTTGACACCCCGGACCTTGCCTCGCTCCTCGGCCCACCACTCCTGGCTTCTCTGCGCGTTCAGCTCAGCAACGGTTTTGCCCTGCTGTTCGACCCATGTGTAGTACTTGAGATTGAACCATCTGTCGCGGTTGTTGACAGTCCCCTCCTGAATGTAGTCGAGCTTGGCGCTTAAGAAGATGCCCGCGAGGCGAGCCTCTGCATTGCCGGTGTCCATCTTGCCGAACCGGTCATCCAACGCGCTCATGACTGAATGGTAACGATCTATTGCGTCGGTAAGCACTGTCACTATGTTGTCGCTGCTGCCCATCCTGTAGTACTTGGCCGTCTTGATCGCGCCCAGGACGTTGCACACGCCGGAAATCCCAAACATGGTGGCCATCTCGCGAACAGTCTCTTCCGCGATTCCTGCTCGCCCCGCCAAGTATTCCATGCCCACGGGATCTGTGAGCAATTGCAGGCCCAGCTTGCTCTCAATGTCATCGATGCACATGAGGCAATCCATGTTCATGACGTTGTGGATCCACGTCACGTGCTTGTCGCCAATACCCTGGATATCGTGGTCGCCGTATCCGTTGTTGAATAGAGTAGGGCACTGAATCGGTTCAAGGCCGACTATGCGGTGTTCCGGGAAGACTTCCTTCAGCCTGTCGCCGGCGGCTATGGTGCCTCCGGACCCCATGGCCGACACAAACGCCGCGCACCTACCGTTGCCTATTCCCTGCTTTGCGAGATCGTGGACGAGTTCCACCGCGGTGTTCCCTGTGACGTAGTAGTGGAACCTGTAGTTGCCCATCACTTCGAACTGGTTGAGCACACGTATCTCCGGCCGGCGCTTGAGCTCCCAGCACTTATCGTATATCTCCTTTACGCTGGACTCGCAGCCCTGGGTCTTGATATAGCGCGCACCGTATGCCTCAATCTTCTGGAAACGCTCCTCGCTCATGAGCTCCGGAAGGATCACTACGGAATCGTAACCCATGCGCGGCCCGACCCAGGCGCCCCCTATACCGTAGTTGCCAGTGGACGGGTACACCAATGTGTGCTCGCCAGGGGTGATCTCCCCAAGCAATTGCTTTTCCATTGTTACGGTGTACGTGGCCCCTACCTTGTGTGAACCCGTGGGGAAGTCCCGCCCATACAGCGCAATGATGTTGGCGTCTACTCCGGTGAGCTCTCTGGGAAGCACCATATAGCATGGTGTCCCGTCAGGTCGCTTCCAGGTAATGTTGTAGAGGTTGATCTCGTCAAGCGGATTGCTCTCCTTCGTGGCGAGAGCCTTTGCCCGGATCGCGGGATCGATCTTGTCGGGATGAAGCATCTCTTCAAACGTCGGCCCCCATACCATCCTCCGAGACATGCGGTTTCCTCCCATCCATGTAGTACATCGCGCCTGTGCATTCGATCATGCGGCGCACGCAGGTTCCGCGCCAGGCCACGCCCGCACGGCGAAGTCGACCGAACCCGCGTCTAGCTGCATAATGGCTGATACCGGAGCGCCGGGGCGGCTCTCTATCGAGGGGCATCGCCTCTCGTCTTGTTGATTGTAGTTGATGGCTATGATGATGTGCTTTCTAGGCTGACAGTATACTCGATAGTGTTCAGAAACTCACGCACGCGCATGATAGGCTGAATGCAATATAGTAGGGATTTCTCCACTTAATGCCCTTATCCTTCTCAGAATTACAGTCCACTGATCACCAGAGGCATGTCCTCCAGGCGGAGGCGCCGGCGCCCGCGCTCGTCCGGCCCGCCCAGGCATTCGCCCAAACACGCCTTGCCGAGCCGCAGTTGGGCCGCTTCGCGTTCGTCCAGGTAGACTTGGCCATCTTTGCCGCTCAGGTTGACGAGTGCGACGTAGGCTGACTCACGTCCGCGCCAGGTAATCTTGGCGACGCCTTCACACAGCTCCGACACGGCAAACCGGGTGCACGACCTCTTGATCGCCTTGGACAATCCCAGAACTTTCTGAATGAACGCCGGAAACTCTGGGTCGCCCTCGGCCCAGTGGATAGGGTCCCTGCTAAACAAGTCAGGGCAGTGACTCAAAGCCCGCTCCTGCCCTGCATACACCAGCGTCGCACCGGGCAGCAGGGAGTAGAACACCGTCCAATTGAGCAGGGAGCGCCTGGTGCCGACGACCGCCGCGGCGCGCGGGTTATCGTGGTTTTCAATGAAGCGCATCTTCACGGCGCCCGCGGGGTACAGAGTCTCCTGTATATAAAGGTGATTGATGTAGTCGCCCAGCGGCCTCAGCCCTTGCATACTCCCTCTGAGATACTCGAACCCATCGTAGTCGTAAGTCAGATCGAAGGCCGCGTGCAGCTCAGGGTCGGAATGGGCTGTGAACCCCTGGCCGCGAAGGGAGTTGATGAAAGACTTGTCCACACTCTCCGCAAGCCAGATCAGCTCCTTGGGCTGCGCCTGCGCAAGCCGCTCACGGGCGGCCATCCAGAAGTCCAACGGCACCATGGACGCTACATCGCAGCGGAACCCGTCTACGCCGCAGTCGACCCATTTCCCGAGGGTGGCGATCTGGTACTCCCAGAGGTCCTTGTGACTGTAGTCCAGGTCATAGACGTCCGACCAATCATCGACCTTGCCTACGGGATTACCATGCGCGTCGCGCAGGAACCATTCGGGGTGTTCGCGAAGAAGCCTACTATCGCGGGACGTGTGATTGTACACCACGTCGATCATGACCTTCATCCCAAGAGCGTGCGCCTTATCGACCAACATCCGGAATGAGCGTTCATCGCCCAGCTCAGGGTGGATTGCCCGGTAATCGCTGATAGCATACGGGCTGCCGAGAGTTCCCTTGCGCCCGACAACGCCTATCGGATGAATGGGCATCAGCCACAGAATGTCAGTATGTAGACTGGCTATCCGGTCAAGATCGCGGTAGATCCCCGCAAACGTCCCTTCGGCCGTGTGATTCTTCGGAAAGACCTCATAGATGATGGCGCTTCGGATCCACTCCGGGGTATTGGCAGCCATTGTGATGACCTCCCAGGATTGGCATGACACGTTTACTCTATCATGTATGTCGGCAAGGCGTAAACACCAGGGCAGTCAGCCCTAGATACTGCCCAGATGATGCCATTGCGCGCCCGTAGAGAACAGGTGCCCGGCGCCGAACAAGATCGGGCCGGGCTGTGCCGGGCTAGGCTGTGCTACTCTGAGTACGTATGCCTGAATCGCCTTGCGCTCTACTCCGCCTTAGGCGTCAGGCTCACACACCAACCTGCATGCGATGATCCGTTGTATGGACACGTTGATCCTGACACACAGTCTCTCGCGCAGAGTTCTGCCATCGCTGCACAGGCAGTCCGTCTCATCTGTGATG
>JAGVTS010000207.1 GCA_019136685.1 Bacillota bacterium
CCATTTGTCCTCTTCAAGAGTGCCGCCTGCCGCTTCAAAAGGTCAAAAAAGTCTTTCTTAATGATTTCATCAAACAGTTCCTTTTTGTTCTTGTAATAGTAGTAGATCATTGGCAGGGAGCACTCCACGTCTTTTGCTATGCTACGGATCGTTGTTCCATGATAGCCACTGTTGTCGAAATACTCTACTGCAACCTCTTTGATTCTCTGCCTCATGTCCTTGTCTGCCATACCTAACGCCCCCTACCTAACGTTCGTTAGCATTGTATCACATGGGATCTTGGATTGCAATTCTCTTTTGTGGCAGGAATCACTCGGGTATTTGCGCCCAGCTATCGCTCCCATGTTTCTGATCTGCGGCAGGCAAGGCGCCTGGCACGGTATGGGATGTGCCCACAATATCGGCGGGTTTCCCCCCACGCGCTAGGATATCAGCCTGCCCGCTTCTACTGATCCGTGAGAATCATGGATCCGCCCTGCATGCGCAGGTACACCTCTTGCCCCTGCGCAAACATGCCGTGACGAGCCGGGTCAAAGCTTACCGCCTTGAGCTGGGTGCCATCGCATTCGATGTCATACTCCGCTTTCTCTCCTAGGTAGGTAACCTGTACGATGCGTCCCTTCGGCGCGGGTCCATCCGGTTCCGAGCTCAGGTCCACTGACTCGGGCCGGATGAGCAGCGATACTCGTTGCCCTACTGCGATCGACATGCTTGGCCCGCATACCGTGAAGCTTGTAGCTCCGAAGGAAGCTGTGACCTCATCGCGGTCCACCCTGACTACCTCGGCGGGCAGGGCGTTCACCTTACCTATGAAACCGGCGACGAACTGCGACTCAGGATGGGCGTATATCTCTTGCGGAGTGCCTTCCTGCTCCATCTCGCCCAAGTTCATGACTACCACGCGATCTGAGATGCTCAGCGCTTCTTCTTGATCATGGGTGACGTACACGCTTGTCATGTTCAGAGAGCGCTGCAAGCGCCGGATTTCGGAGCGCATCTGCACACGTCTCTTCGCGTCCAGGTTGGACAGAGGTTCGTCGAGCAGCAGTACACTGGGCTCAGTGACTATGACTCTGGCAAGGGCCACTCTCTGCTGTTCGCCTCCTGAGAGCTGGTTGGGGAACCGGCGCTCCATTCCCTGCAACCCGACTAGATCGAGCACATGCGCAACGCGCTCGCGCCTTTCGACCTTTGGTATACCCTTGACCGACAGGCCGTACGACACGTTATCAAACACGCTCATATGTGGGAACAGCGCATAGTTCTGAAACACAAAGCCTATGTTCCGCCTGTTGGGCATGGTGTCGGTTACGTCTTGGCCGCCTATGAGTATGCGTCCGGTAGTCGGGTTCTCAAAACCGGCGATCATCCTGAGAGCGGTAGTCTTTCCGCAACCGGACGGCCCGAGCAGGGTCACTAGTTCGCCAGGTTGCACAGTCAGGTCTAGCTGCTTCACTGCGTGCACATCGCCGCGCTCCGGATGCCTAAATACCTTGCTTACTCCCTTAAGCTCAATGCCCTTTGCCATTTCACGACCCCCTCGTATCAGCGGATCTGGGCAACCGCAGAGTAGTCGCTCATGCCCGCTAAGCGCATGATCCATCTGAGGATGCCCGTAGTGATAAAGACTATCGCTATGACCAGCATGGAAAAGCCCGCCGCGTGACCAAGCTCAAGCTCAGTAGCGCCTTCTAGGATCCTGACCGTAATCAGCGTCCAGTTCACGGATATCAGGAAGATAGTCGCGCTGATTGCCGTCATGGCCCTGATGAACATGATCTCAAGGCCTGCGAAGAAGGCCGGCGCTATGAGCGGCACGGTGATCCTCCTGAACGTGACTGCAGTGCCGGCGCCGAGGCTCGTCGATGCCTCTTCTATCGCCGGATCCATCTGATGCAGTGTGGCTACGGTGGCGCGAATGCCGGTTGCGCTGTATCTGAACACGTAGGCGGCAATGAGTATCCAGGCGGTTCCCGCCAATGCTATGGGAGGGTTGTTGAAAGCCAGCAGGTACCCGATACCCACGATTATCCCAGGCAGACTGTAGTTGATCATCGACACGAACTCCATTGCGCTTCTGCCGGGGAACGACTTGCGCGACACCAGGTAGCCCACGAGGATACCGTAGATGCCGCCAATCGGCATCGCTGTCAATGCGATGACCAGAGTGTCTCGTATGGCCTTTCGGCCGAATGTGAACACGTACCTGTAGTTTTCGAGCGTGAATGTGTGATTCGCGCCCCATGCTCGCACCAGGGATCCGAAGAGTATCGAGCCATAGAGGAAGAACACAAAGATCGATGTGGCCAAGCACAAGGCGAGCAGCAGCCATCTTGCCCAGGGCGGCGTCAGGCGCCCGCCGCTTGAGGCCGCCGACTTGCCTGAAACAGTAACGTAGCTCCTCTTCCCCACCCATTGCCTCTGGATCGCGAAGATCAACAGCGAGGGCACCAGCAGCAGAAAGCATAGCGCCGCTCCGCCCTTCATATCGTAAAGGCCCGTGATCTGCAGGTAAGCCTGGGTAGGCAGGACCGGGAAACGGGCCCCCGACAGAATCAGCGGGCTCGCGAAGTCTGCAAGGGAGCTGGCGAACAGCACCAACAAAGCGTTGGCGATACCGGGTATCGTCAACGGCAGTGTGACCGTAAGGAACACCCTGAGCCTCGAAGCGCCCAAGCTGAACGCGGCGTCCTCCATGCTGAGATCGATGTTGGCAAGGATACCGCGCAACGTGAGATAAGCAATTGGGAAGTAAGTGAGCACCTCTGCCAAGAGGGCCCCCTGCAATCCGTAGAGATTCACATTCTTCAGCCCAAGGATGCCGTAGGTTATCAGCCCTCTCGGCCCGAGGGCGAACAGAATCGCAAGGGCTAGCGTAAATGGGGGCGATATCAGAGGCAGCAGGCAGGCTATGTCGATCACTCCCCGCCAGAAACTGCCGATGTTGGTTCTGGCGTAGGTGAAGGCGAACAGATAGCCCAGCGCGGTGCCGATCAGGGCCACTAGCCCTCCAAGGAGCAAGCTGTTTCTGAGCGCAAGTCGGTTGTTGGGCCTCGACAGTATTGACACTAGAGCCTTTGCCGACAGATGCCCCTTGTCGACAAATGCGGCCTGCATTAGCTTGAGGAGGGGCCACAGGATGAATATGAACATGGCAACCCAGACCAAGACTACCGTGAGTAGCAGCACCGGATCGCGCGCGAGGTTTGCCAATTCGAGACGCCTCTTCTCGCGGCGCATGATTGCGGACGTGGACGACACTCCATTCCCTCCCTCAAGAGGCGGCCTTTCGGCCGCCTCTCACGGATGCACATAGTGCGTATGACGCTAATCGGCTTGCCACGCTAACATCTACTGGCCCAGCACCTCAGTGACCCAGCGGTCGATCAGGCGCTGGCGATTGTCGGCGGCCCACTGCAGATCGACGTCGACGAAGTTGGCGCCCCTGACATCGATCAGCTCTGACACCTTGGCGTCGGGGTTGGTGGGCATAAAACCTATGCCGTGTTTCGCATAAAGGCTCTGTGCCTCGGCGGTGACTAGCCAGTCCATGAACTTCTTGGCCAGATCGTGGTTCTTGCCGCCCTTAATGAGCGCGCAGGCCTCAAGGGCAACCGCACTGCCTTCTTTGGGGAAGGTAATGGCCACGTCATAGCCCTTCTGCTGAGTGAGAATGCAGTCTACCAGGAAGAATACGCCCGCACCAGCCTGCCTTGTGCCTACCGGCACGGTGCCGCCGCCGCCGCTCTTCGTGTAGACCTGAACTTGCTTATCGAGTTCCTTCATGTACTTGTAAGCCGCATCCTCGCTGCCCATGGCGAATATGGTCGACATAATCCTGTTTACGCCCGTGCCCGACGTGCGTGCATCAGCCATCTGAAGTTGCTGCCTGTAGACAGGATCAAGCAGATCATTCCATGAAGACGGCGCCTTCAGCTTGTTATCGGCGAGGAAGCCGCGGTTCGAAAGAAACACAATGGGATTCAGCGCTATGCCTGTGTAGTAGCCCTTTGGATGACGGTACTTCTCAGGTATCGCCCGCACTCCCGCAGGAATGTAGGGCTCAAGGACACCTTCGTCAATGGCCGCCGCGAAGGTATCGGCAGGTCCGCCGAACACCATTCCAACTCGGGGATTGTCCTTCTCAGCTATGATCCTGGCAAGCACTTCGCCCGACGAGTGGCGGACAAAGTTGATCTTGATGCCCGTCTTGGCTGTGAACTCCTGAAACATGGGCGTGCAGAACGACTCCGGCCAGATGCTGTAGACATCCAGCACCGAGGCGCTCCCCGCGCTGCCCACAGCGAAAAGAAGAATGGCTAGCAGAGCCACTGCGAGAACGGTAGTTCTGGACCGTGACATTTGACACCAAACCTCCTAGCAGTATT
Source organism: Bacillota bacterium (assembly GCA_019136685.1). Taxonomy (GTDB): domain Bacteria; phylum Bacillota; class DTU025; order DTU025; family DTU025; genus UBA5389. Next base: position 4,389 of record JAGVTS010000207.1, read on the forward strand.
ACTTGGAGCAGCTTCCTCCTAGCTACTTCGACATGGCAGTTTGAACCCCTTCCGGCAGAGGCCAACTAGTGAGCAGTCCTCTTCACGCATACCGTCGAAACAGGCGACGGCTTCATTCCCACCAACAATCCATTGCCCGATCTCGATCGCGATTGACGCGGTGCCCCTATGGGACGGCAACCCGGAGCACCCTACCGCCTCAAGCTCCTGCAGGACAATCGAGAACACAGCGTTGGGTGTGCCCGCAGCAGCCCAGATGAGATCAAAGCCAAGGAGGTCTTGGTCGATGACTGTGTCTACCGGCGTA
>JAGVTS010000180.1 GCA_019136685.1 Bacillota bacterium
CACAGAGGGGCTCATAGGCATCGGAAACGCGGCATCGGCCGTGATTCCCCTGTTTGCGATGTGTGACCCGATGGATATAGGCACTGCAGTGGACTCAGCCAACACCGGCGTGCCGACGCTCTTCATATACGATCGGCATCCTGGGGGCGTGGGGTTTTCCCAGAAGTCGTACAACATGATCGAGGAGGTCATGGAGGCCTGTCTGAATCTCATTGAGAACTGCACGTGCGAGGATGGCTGCCCGTCCTGCGTGGGCTCTCCGATCCCGCCGTACGCTCAGCACGACCCGGACGCGACCCCGCGCGGACGTATTCCCGACAAGGAGACCGCCCTGGTCATCCTGCACGAGCTGCTGGAGAGGGAGCCGTACGTGCCGGTTCGGCCACCGGTGTGGGCCGAGTGGGCCGCGAGCTTGGGGTCCGAAGCAGAGGTGGGCGCGGGGGTCGGCGCCGGAATGGAGACTGCCGCTGACTCTGCCGCTGGCGCAGCCGTCCTCGGAATGCGCGAGGTGAATCGGCGTGTACCAGGCCGTCTTGACCATGACGATAGGGCGGTCCGGGTGGTGGTCAGACCACTGCCTGAAGGAGTGGAGCGGCGCATCAGGAGGATGATGGACCGCGTTGCGTCCCAACATAAGGCTAGATAAGTTTGCCCGTAATCCCTGTATAGTGTAGAATGTCTGTGAAATGTGATCGTTGACAGTGGCGCGCACTCAGAGTATACTCATGCAGTAACAGCGTAACAAGATTCGAAAGGAGCTGTGTGTAGTGAGAAGACTATCTTCCGTGTTCCTTTTGTGCATGGCACTTGCTCTTGTTATCGGGACTACTGCTGCCATTGGGGCGAAACCTATTCTGAAGGTTGGCACGAGCGCTGACTTCCCGCCCTTTGAGTTCCAGGATGAGAAGACCGGTGCTTACCTCGGGTTCGACATCGACCTGATCCGCGCCGTGGGCGCCGCTGCAGGCATGGAAGTCCAGATCGTGAATACCGCTTGGGACGGCCTGATTCCGGGCCTGCTCACCGGCAATTACGACTGCATCATGTCGGCGATGACCATTACCGACGAACGCCTGAAGGCTGTGGCTTTCTCGGACCCGTATTTCTCAGCCGGGCAGGTCATAGTGACTCGGGCTAAGGATTCCTCGGTCCAGACTGTAGAGGACCTTGAGGGCAAGAAGATTTCGGTGCAGATCGGCACCACCGGCGATCTTGCAGCATCGGACATCAAGGGCGCGACGGTCAAGCGGTTCAACATGGCGCCCGACGCGATTCAGGAAGTCCGAAACGGCGGCGTTGCGGCCTGCATAATTGACCTGGCAGTGGCGGCCGAGATCGCTCAGGAATACAAAGACATTCAGTTCGGCGAGCCTTTCACAATGGAGTACTACGGTATTGCCATTCGCAAGAACAACGCCGACCTTATCAAGAAGATCAACCGTGCATTGGCGTCTATCAAAGCTTCCGGGGAGTACGACAAGATATACGATGATTGGTTCGGGCAGGACTGACGCGGGCTATTGAGGTATCGAGGTTGATCCACCATGGGCTGGCCACGGCGGTCTAGGAACCGCCGGTGGCCAGTCTTCATGAGATGCGACACGATGGAGGAATCGATGTGGCGCTCGACTTTTCGATAATCCCGGGCATCATCCCCGCGCTGCTTCTGGGCACGCGCTTGACCATTGAACTCGCAGTCATTGCGGTGGCCATCGGTCTTGTAATCGGATCGTTCGCCGGAATCGCTCGGGTGGGCGGTAGTAACGTGGCGCGCATCGTCACCGGAGTCTACGTTGACTTCATCAGGGGAACTCCGCTCTTGGTTCAGTTGTTCCTTGTATACTTCGGCCTACCTACGCTGATACGTCGCCCCGTGCCCCCTTTCATCGCCGCAATCACTGCCATGGGCGTGAACAGCGGGGCGTACATCGCGGAGATCGTCCGGGCGGGCATACAGTCGGTGGACCGGGGGCAGATGGAGGCGGCGCGGTCGCTGGGGCTGACTTACTCCCAGTCTATGCGGTACATCATCTTCCCACAGGCCTTAAGGCGCATCATACCCCCTCTGGGGAACGAGTTCATCGCGATGCTAAAGGACTCGTCTTTGGTATCAGTCATAGCCCTGGAGGAACTACTCCGTAAGGGGCAGGTGGTCATAACTCGTACATTCAGGCCTTTTGAGGTGTACATGGTTGTGGCGCTGATTTACCTCGCGATGACTCTGGCAATATCCAGGCTGGTGGCCTGGTCTGAGAGGAGGTTGAGGGTGGTTGATTAAGACTGTTGGGCTCCGAAAGTCCTTCGGTAACAATCACGTGCTGCGCGGGATCGATGTCGCCATCAAGCCGCACGAGGTAGTCGTGGTCATAGGGCCGTCCGGCTCCGGGAAGAGCACGTTCCTGCGCTGCCTCAACCTCCTGGAAAAACCCTCCTCCGGGCAGGTGTTCTTCCGCGGCCACTGCATTACTGATCCGCACGTCAACGTAAACGAAGTGCGGCGCGAAATGGGTATGGTGTTCCAGAGGTTCAATCTGTTTCCTCACATGAGCGTGATAGACAATATCACACTGGGGCCGATGAAGGTGCGCGGCGTATCACTGGAAGAGGCGAAGCAGACTGCCAGGGATCTCCTGAGGAAAGTGGGAATCGCCGAAAAGGAGAAAGATTACCCATCCGAGCTGTCGGGCGGGCAGCAGCAGCGTGTTGCTATCGCCCGGGCGCTCGCGATGAAACCCATGGCTATGTTGTTCGATGAAGCCACGTCGGCGCTGGACCCAGAGATGATCGGCGAGGTGCTGGACGTCATCCGCAGGCTTGCCGAAGAGGGAATGACGATGGTGGTGGTCACTCATGAGATGGGTTTCGCGCGCGAGGTGGGCGACAGGGTCCTCTTCATGGATGAAGGCGTGATCGTCGAAGAAGGCACGCCCGAGCAGGTGCTGGGCAAGCCTCAAAACCCTAGGACACAGGCGTTTTTGAGCAAGGTGTTGTAGCCCTTCCAGGGCTGCAGAGCTACTGGACCGCAGTGCTGATGGGCCGCAAGGCTGCACGACTCGGTGTAACCTACGAGGATCGAGGCGCCTTTGCGAATAGTGGACCCCCCTCTATCGTACAAATACGAACGGAGGGGGGTCCTGATGGTCTCAAGCGCGGCGAAACGGAAGGCAAGAGTGCGGCAGCCTGTGACCGGACGCGAGAGGCAGGCGGGTCAGCGGGTGGGGCGCATGGGCCGGGCGGGCGAAAAGGGCGCCATGCGTGCGGTGGTGTGGCCGCCGGGCTGCCCTTGGCCGGGAGTGTGGCTGTGGCCTGGACCTTTCGGGAGTGAGGGCCCTGAGGGTCCGGGAGGAGCCGGCGCGCCCGGGGCCCCCGAGTGGTCTCCTGCGGAGCTTCGGAGGGCTCTTTGGATTGCGATTGCCATCACTGTGGCGGGACTTCTCCTCGGGACTCTCATTGCGGCCTGGGCAGGCGGGGCGATCTCCGGCCCGGCCAGGCTGTTTGGCATGATGAGGCTGTTCGTGAGGCCGATTGAAGAGCCGCCTGCAGAATCGCCGGGCGAACCTCTAGGGAGGTCTCCTGCCAGGCCTGGGGCATTGCCGGAGCGGCCGTCGCCGGGATATCCTGCCCCTGGGATTGACTGCAAGACTACCAGCGGCGAGCGGGTGCGCCTCGGAGATTGTATGGGGGATGTAGTGCTGCTGACGTTCTTCGGCACAGCGTCAGGCGCCAGCCTTGCCCATGTATCGGTTCTGGCCGAGATGCATGCCGAAGGGTTGGTGGGCGCGAGGATCTTGGCGGTTGCTGTGTCTCAGGCGCAGGATGCGGTGGTTTCATATATGGAAGCGCGCAAGCTCGACCTGCCGGTGATCGCCGATCCCCGGGGCGAGCTTGCGCAGCTATATGACATCACTGCAGTTCCTACCACCTTCGTCATTGACGCACAGGGCATAGTGCGCGATCTGCGCGTAGGCGCCATGACCCGCGCGCAACTGGAGCGGGCCGTGCGTTCGGCGTTCTAGAGGGTATCCCGGCGTCGGTCGCGGCGGCGGTGATCTGCAGTTCCTGGCGCGTCGCGATTTGTCGTGAAGGCACTCCTCCAAAGCGGCGTTACGCAGCGCCCGAGCGGGGTTCCGGAGCATCCTGTTCGTTTTTGAGTAGGTTTTTCGAGCAACGTATACGGATTCTACGTGGTTTGGTGGGTGCAAGTTGTCTGAATTCGCGCCGGCAACGGCGCATCCGTATAGGCTCCGCGGAAAACCGTACTCTTTTCTCACAGGTTCGCTAACGCCCTGCTAAACAAGGGTTTACCTAAAGGCCTGCGCAAGGCTGCTTTCACCGGCAACTGACGCCTTCGAGCGCAGGCAGGCCCCCGCGCATTCTTTCCATCGATGTGGGTAATGCATAGTGGTTTCCCATGAGGCTTCGCCGAAAACCGTACTGAAAACCCAACGGTCGCCAAATAGCGGTCGAAGCCTCATGGAATCTGCTGGGGCATCCTGCCATAGCCGGCCTTCAATGCCCGGGTCGGCTTCTTTCTGCACGCGCCGGTGTCTTCCGACCGAACAGCGCCTTGAAAGCAAACGGCGCTCCCAGTGTGGCCCAGACGGCTACTGCCGCATAGCGAAGCATGTCCCAGAAAGCGGTGTTGGGGAAGAGCGCCTTGAGTCCGTACCTGACCCCCATCAGCCCGGCCATGCCCAGGACCACCTTGATGACTTGAACCGGTAGGCTGGCGCGAACGTCGTATTTGACGTACATGGCTTCGAGGGTGTACCCGATTCCCGCCCCTGCCAGGAAGCCCAGTACCTGGGCTACTTCCTCGGTGAACGCAGGGTTTCGGGACGCGGTTAGCGCGAACGCGAGGCCGGGCCCCACGATCGAGACGGCCAGCTGGAGGCTGACTTGGCTCCTGCCTCCGGGGCTCGATGCCCTGAGGCGCCGCTCGATTCCTGAGTACACAAGAGCTATGACCACTCCTAGCGCTGCACCAGCCAGCACGTCGGTGGGGTAATGGCATGTAGCGTACACTCGTGTGAAGGCTACGACCGCGACCACTACGATTCCGGTGACCGCGACCCACCTTCGTCGGACGTTGCACGCAAGATGGGTCCAGAATACGGATGTGCCTTGGGCGTGTCCGCTGGGGAACGAGTATCCGGTCCCCGTTAGTTTCAGATAGTCGGGCGCGTCGAGGTGGGGGAAAGCGACATAGGGACGCAGCCGGCAGACGACGAACTTGATTCCTACGTTTATGTAGTTGGAAACCGATAGCGCTACGGCCAGGCTGAATCCCAGCGACTTGTTGATGCACCAGTAGAGTATTGGTATCACAATCATGTAGAATGTTGTAGAGCCCAAGTCTGTTACGACTTTGATCACTCTGTCTAGTTCGGGGGTTGCAATGCTCCTGAGAGACTCGAACACTGTGATACTATCCAATGCCGATCACCTCCGGGAAATGACGTTCTTCGTATGGGTCGAGAATCCTGTGTGCTTGTAGAGGAATGAGAAGCGATGATTGTAAGCCTTGGCGACTTGATGATCGATGCGTACTTCCAGATACCCGATAGGCGCAATCCGCGTACCGACACTCGAGGGCGAGTAGAGTTGGCCGCAGGCGGGTCGGCCGCCAATTTCGCTGTGTGGATCGCACGCCACGGGCGCAAGTCAGGTTTGATAGGCCGGGTCGGCGACGACTTCTTAGGGCGAGCGCTCGCTGCCGACATGGAGTATGAGGGTGTGTGCCTGCATCTTGCGTTCGATCCCGACCCGGAGTACGGCACCGGCCGGGTGGGAGTGATTGTGGCAGCCGACGGGGAACGCGACATGGTGTGTGACCGGCGGGCCAATGCACGCCTCTCGGTGGACGATATCCCGGAACATGTCGTTGCGGATGCTGAATGGCTGCACGTTTCGGGATATGTGTTCCTTGAGGAAACGCCGGCAAGGGCGGCGCGGCACTGTATTGAGGTAGCCCGGGAAGCTGGAGTGCCCGTATCGATAGATCCTGCAGCGTACTCATTCATCGAGGCCGTGGGCAGGCAGGCGTTCCTCAAGCTGTGCGACGGGGCGACAGTGATCCTTCCTAATCTGGACGAAGGGCGCGCCATGACCGGACTGGAGCGGCCTGAAGACATCGCGACCCGTTTGCTCGACCACTTCCCTGTGGTTGCGCTGAAACTGGGCGCCGATGGATGCCTGGGCATGGCGAGGCAATGGGTAGGGGCGGCGGGCGCCGTGACACGCGAAAAAGGGCTCGTGGCTGTGGTGCGATTCGCAGCTGTGCCCACGCAGGTCATCGACACGACCGGGGCAGGGGATGCCTTCGATGCCGGGTTTGTGCTCGAGTACTCGCGCGGGGCGGGGTTAGCCGCCGGTCTGGCCCGGGCCAACGAGATGGGGGCCAGAGTAGTGTCGAAGATGGGCGCAAGATGACATGGGCGCAGGCCACAGAGTGCGCCTCAATTCAGCAGTATCCACGCTCCGACTGCGAGCAACGCGATGCCCAGAAGCTTAAGCGGGCTGAACGGGATGCGCTCTATGCCCAGCCAACCCAGATGATCTATGAGCGCCGCCATGCCAATCTGACCCACTATTATGGCGGTCGTTGCGCCGACTGCGCCTGCTTTGCGTATTCCGTAGGCCACTGCGGCCGTGATCACAGGCCCTACAGGCCCGCCGAGCAGGCTCCACCATGGCGCGGCGCCCAGGCGCGCCAGGCCGCCCCGGCTGAGCCCTAAAGCCAGTCCGGCTCCTGTGAGCGCGGCGCCTGAGGCCAGCACCACGAAGGTCGTCTCCCAAAGGCCAATGGCCTTCGCCGCAGTTGCGTTCACAGCTCCCTGGAAGGCCATCGCAACCCCGCTGGCTGCTGCGGCCAGTAGAGCAACCGCTGCACTCATGTTCAAACAGCGCACAAGAATCACAGCCCTTCATGTTTGTCGGCAGATCTGGTCCCGTTTCGTAGTGATTCCCACAGAATGGCTCGGAATTGCAGGCAGCAGTCAGCAGGAATCCGACACGGTAAGGAGAATACAAAGCATACTATGGACTCCCTAGGTTCAGTTAGGCTTGCATCCGGGGCGAATCGGCATCCTCCTGACTGGGCCTGCGGGTAACGACGAACAACTAATAACAGAGGGAGGCAAATGTGTATGCGAAGACTCATGTCAGTACTCGCGTGTTTCGTGGTGCTGCTGATGATTACCACGGCAAGCTTCGCTGCGGAGACACTCGCCAAGAAGCAGGAACTCAGTTTCAATGTGGGAACCGAGCCTGAGACGCTTGACCCGGCCAAGTCTACCGGAGTTCCCGAGGCCATTATCGAGCTGAACTGCTTCGAGGGCCTTACCAGAATGGACGAGAACAATGTCCCCCAGCCGGCAATCGCCGAAAGCTGGACTATTAGCAAGGACGGCAAGACCTACGTCTTCAAGCTTCGGAAGACCAAGTGGTCCAATGGCGATCCGCTGACCGCTCATGATTTTGAGTGGTCGTGGAAGCGTGCGCTTGCTCCGGAGACTGCGTCGGAGTACGCGACACAGCTCTGGTACATTAAGAACGGGCAGGCCTACAACGAGGGCGCCCTTAAGGATGCTTCCAAGGTGGGCGTCAAGGCGCTTGACGACTATACCCTCGAAGTGGTGCTGGAAAACCCGACTACGTACTTCCTGCAGCTGTGCAACTTCCCCACGCTGATGCCTGTGAACCGCAAGATCGTGGAGAAGAACCCCGAGGGATGGTTCCAGGACATCAAGAACTACGTCGGTAACGGGCCGTTCAAGATCGTCAAGTGGGAACACAGCGCCGTGATGGAGCTAGTGCCCAACGAGAACTACTGGAGACGCGACCAGGTTAAGCTGGACAAACTAGTTCTTTACCTCATCGATAACCGTCAGACGGCTCTGTCGATGTTCGAGACGGGCCAGCTCGACTGGTTCGACGACCCGCCGATTTCGGAGATTCCACGTCTCGAAAAGGAAGGCTCCTTGTTCCGTACTCCATACATTGGCACCTACTACTACATGTTCAACGTCACCAAGAAGCCTCTTGATGACGCTAAGGTGCGCAAGGCTCTCACCATGGCGCTCGACCGCCAGATGCTCATCGATCGAGTGACCAGGGGAGGCCAGAAGCCCGCACTTGCGTATGTCCCGTTTGGGTTGGCTGACGGTAAGCCGGGCGCCGACTTCCGAACCGTGGGCGGAAACGACTACATCAAGGAGAACCTTGCAGTTGCGAAGAAGCTGCTGGCCGACGCGGGATATCCTAACGGCAAGGGCTTCCCGACGCTGACGATTCTCTACAATACCAGCGAGAACCACAAGAAGATCGCCGAGGCCATCCAGGAAATGTGGAAGAAGAACCTGGGCATCAACGTCCAGCTCACCAACCAGGAGTGGGGCGTATATCTGGCCTCGCGCGACGCGCTCAACTATGAGGTGGCCCGCGCCGGCTGGATCGGCGACTACATGGACCCCATGACCTTCCTCGACATGTGGACGACGACCAACGGCAACAACGACACCGGATGGAGCAACAAGACCTATGACAACCTGATCTTTGGTTCCTTCAAGGTGGCGGATCCCATCTCCCGTGCGAAGATGCTTCACCAGGCTGAAGACATTCTCATGAACGAGATGCCCATCATGCCCATCTACTTCTATGTGAACCAGAACGTCATGAAGCCGTGGGTCAAGGGCGCTGTCAGGTCGCCTCTGGGATTCATCGACTTTGCCGGCGCATATGTACTGGAGCACAAGTAGTGTTCTTGATGGAGACTGACCTGTTCGTGTGAACTGACAGAGGCCGGGGGCGTGCTCGGGCGACCGGCGCATGCCCCCGGCGCTGACATTTGACGGGAGCTGATATCGGTGGGCGGATATGTCCTTAGAAGGGCCATTTCTGTTATCCTCGTCGTATTTGTGGTTGCGACCGGGACATTCATCCTCATGCATGCGATTCCCGGGGGCCCGTTCAAGAAGGAGAAGGCTCTGCCTCCGGCTGTCCAGCGGAATATCGAGGAGAGGTACAAGCTCAACGACCCCCTCTGGAAGCAATACACCGACTATCTGAGCAATCTGGTTCGCGGAGACCTGGGGCCATCCTTTAAGTACCTGGGCCGGTCTGTGAACGACATCATTCGCGATGGGTTTCCCGTTAGCGCGACCCTGGGCGCCTGGGCGATACTGTTTGCGCTTGTAGTTGGCGTGCCCGCGGGCATCATCTCTGCGCTTAACCAGAACAAATGGCAGGATAACGCGGTGATGGCGATCGCTATCATCGGCGTGTCGGTACCCAACTTCGTAATCGCCACCCTGCTCATGTACGTGTTCGCGGTCAAGCTCAGATGGCTTCCGGTGGCTCTGTGGGGAACGCCCAAGCACGTGATTCTGCCCATGATCGCTCTCGCCGGCTTTCCGGCGGCCTTCTTTGCGAGGCTTATGAGGTCCAGCACCCTGGATGTCCTGTCGCAGGACTATATCCGCACGGCACGGGCCAAGGGGCTTTCGTGGTACGCTGTTGTCGTAAAGCATGTAGTCAAGAATGCGATTCTGCCGGTGGTGACATATCTGGGGCCGCTCATTGCCGGCATTCTTACAGGTAGTTTCGTGGTGGAGAACATCTTCGCGATTCCGGGCCTTGGACGGTACTACGTTACGAGCATCTACAACCGCGACTACACCACGATCATGGGCGTGACGATATTCTACAGCGCCTTCCTTGTGCTTGTAAATTTCCTGGTGGATATCACCTACGGGTGGATTGATCCCAGGATCAAACTAGTGAAAGCAAAGGAGTGATGAGCTGTGGAATACACTACCGATATGTTCAAGCCCGTAGCCAAAGATATCGAGAGCGCCGAGGCGATTGTTCGCCCATCGGTCACCTACTGGCAGGACGCGTGGCGTCGCCTCAAGCAGAATCGGCTGGCCATGGTCGGCCTTTGGGTGATAGTAGTCATTGCCCTCATTGCCGCATTCGGCCCCATGCTGTCGCCGTACTCCTACTCGGATCAGAGCTTGTTCGATCAGAACATGTACATTACCAGAGAACACTGGCTGGGCACTGACGATCTCGGGCGCGACCTGCTTACCAGGATCATGTACGGCGCCCGCATCTCGCTGACAGTCGGTTTCGTGGCGAGTTTCATCAACCTTACAGTCGGGGTAGTGTATGGCGGCATTTCAGGCTACTATGGCGGTCAGGTCGACAACATAATGATGCGCATAGTGGAGATCCTGAGCGGCATTCCCCTGTTGCTTTATGTCATACTTCTGATGGTGGTCCTCAAGCCGGGCCTGCAGAACATCCTCATTGCTCTGGGGCTTGTATACTGGCTCGGAATGGCCAGAATTGTTAGGGGCCAGATACTCAGCCTTAAGGAGCAGGACTATGTTTTAGCCGCGCGGACGATCGGCGCCGGCAGCTGGCGGATCATATGGAAGCACTTGATTCCCAACGCCATGGGCCCGATCATCGTCACGGCGACGCTCAACATTCCGCAGGCCATATTCACCGAGGCTTTCCTCAGTTTTATTGGGCTCGGAGTGAACGCGCCCATGGCGAGCTGGGGCGTGCTGGCAAATGACGCGCTGCCTTCGTTCCGAACGTATCCGTGGCAGCTGTTCTTTCCAGCTGTCGCCATAAGTATTACGATGCTTGCGTTCAACTTCTTTGGCGATGGGCTGCGGGACGCGCTCGACCCCAAGCAGCGAAAGTGAGCCGTTGACATAGAGTAAGGGGGAATAGACGTTGGAAAGGCTCCTTGAAGTCACCAACCTTCATACATCGTTCTTCACCTATTCGGGTGAGGTCAAGGCCGTTCGCGGCGTGGGGTTCCATGTTGACGAAGGCGAGGCCATCGCCATCGTGGGCGAGTCAGGGTGCGGCAAGAGCGTGACAGCGACATCGATCATGCGGCTGATCCCTCCTCCGGGCAGAATCACCGATGGAGTCATCATGTTCAACGGGCGAGACCTCATGGGTCTGACTGAGCGGCAGATGCAGGCTGTCAGGGGCAACGAAATCGGCATGATATTCCAGGATCCCATGACATCTCTCAACCCGGTGCTCACCATCAAGACGCAGATTGTGGAGACACTGAGATTGCATCAAGACATCAGCAAGGAGGCTGCCGCTAAGCGAGCGATTGAGCTGATGCACCTGGTGGGAATACCGTCTCCGGAGAGGCGTCTCGGGTCGTATCCGCACGAGTTTAGCGGCGGGATGCGTCAGAGGGTCATGATTGCCATGGCCCTAGCATGCAACCCGAAACTGCTGATTGCGGACGAGCCTACCACTGCTCTTGACGTAACCATCCAGGCGCAGATCATCAGCCTAATGAAGGATCTCAAGAGGAAGCTGGGGATGTCTATCATCCTGATTACGCATGACCTCGGCGTCGTCGCAGGTCTAGCTCAGCGAGTAGTCGTGATGTATGCCGGCAAGATCATCGAGCAGGGCATGGTGGGCGAGATATACTACCATGCACAGCACCCGTATACGTGGGGTCTGCTTAAGTCAGTTCCGAGGTTGGATGCTGAACAGAAAAAGAAACTCGTACCGATTCTGGGCCAACCGCCTGACTTGATCAGCCCGCCCCGGGGTTGCCCGTTCGCGCCCAGGTGCGATTATGCTATGGCCATATGCACGGAGGCGCCGCCTGAGTACACCCAGATGTCCGACCACCACGTGGTGGCTTGCTGGCTGCAGCACCCGATGGCGCCGGCGAATGCAAGGGTCGAGAGAGGAGGTGTAGCGTGATGGCGCCTCTGATCGAAGTGAGAAATCTGAAGAAGTACTTTGCTATTGACGGAGGATTGTTCAGCCGCACACGCGCCCTTCTCAAGGCTGTCGACGACATCAGCTTCACTATCGACCGCGGCGAAACGCTGGGCCTTGTGGGCGAATCAGGCTGTGGCAAGACCACTGCCGGAAGAACGATCTGCCGTCTGTACGAGCCCACCGCCGGGAGCGTTACATTCGACGGCGTGCCGATATATTCTCTCCCGCCGTCCGAGATGCTTCCCTTGAGGCGGAGGATACAGATGATCTTCCAGGACCCATATGCGTCTCTCAACCCGCGCATGACTGTGGGCGATATCGTCGGTGAGCCCATTGATATCCACGGCCTCGCGCAAAGCAAACAGGAGCGACTGGAGATGGTACACGAACTCCTGCACACGGTGGGCTTGAGCCCCGAGCATGCGACCAGGTTCCCGCACGAATTCAGTGGCGGGCAGCGGCAGAGAATCGGCGTTGCGAGGGCGCTCGCGGTGGAGCCGGAGTTCATCATATGCGATGAACCCATTTCCGCGCTGGACGTGTCCATCCAGGCTCAGGTCATCAACATGCTCGAGGAGTTGCAGGAAAAGCGCAAGCTTACCTACTTGTTCATCGCGCACGACTTGGCCATGGTCAAGCACACCAGTCACCGAATTGCAGTTATGTATCTAGGGAAGATCGTGGAGCTGGCAGGGAGCGCAGAGCTGTACAAGAACCCGCAACACCCGTACACCCAGGCGCTTCTGTCTGCGATCCCCATTCCCGACCCTGATGTGGAAGCCGAGCGGCAGAGGATAATCCTCGAAGGGGATGTTCCGAGCCCCATAGATCCTCCGATAGGCTGCCGTTTCCGAACCAGGTGCAAGATGGCCAAGAAGATCTGCAGCGAGCAGGATCCCGAGTTCGTCAATCTGGGCGATCACTATGTTGCGTGCCATCTGGTGAAGTAGGTAGTCGGCGAAGTGGGTTGTTATCTGGATACGTTGCTTGGAATGCGCTGGCCCGGCGGAGAGCGTGTATCGATTCGGCGCTCCGTCGGGCTTGCTTGTGCGCTGACATGCAACATGTTGCCGCACAGCGGAAACAATTTAGGTAGTCTATGTTGAGTTCAGGAGAGATGATCATTGTACAAGCGAGCCCGCCTTGTCGCTCTGGCATTGACTGCATTGGTGACTACTGGATCGATCTGCATGACTCTGGGCGTCAGCCCGGCAGTGGGCGCTATGATGCCCCCGCCTCCCACAATCGCCGCCAAGAGTGCCAAACTAGTAGATGCTTCTACCGGCCAGGTCCTGTATGCGTCCAATTCTGAAGAACGCATGGCGCCTGCGTCTATCACCAAGATAATGACGATGCTGCTTGTTATGGAGCAAGTCCGGGACGGCAGAATATCCCTTGACGACGTGGTTGCGGTGAGCACCGAGGCATCGCTAATGGGAGGATCGCAGGTCTACCTCAAGGAAGGAGAACGTGTGCCGGTCCGTGACCTAATGGCAGCCACGGCCATAAGGTCTGCCAACGACGCAAGTTTCGCCTTGGCCGAATACGTGGCCGGGACAGCCGATGACTTCGTGACGATGATGAACCGGCGCGCGGTGGAGCTCGGGATGGAAAACACCCACTTCACCAATCCTGAGGGCCTGGACGATCCGGATCACTATACCACAGCCTCCGATATTGCCATCATGTCGCGGGAGCTGATTCAATACCCCGAGGTGTTGGAGTGGACCAGCACCTGGATAGGCAAGATGCGAGACGGCACATATGATCTGTTCAATACGAACCGGCTCATCAAGGAGTATGATGGCGCAGACGGCCTGAAGACGGGTCACACCGACAAGGCCGGATATTGCCTGGCAGGCACCGCAGAGCGCGGCGGCGTGCGCCTGATCGCGGTGGTAATGGGCACTGCGGGCGAAAAAGAGCGTGTTGCAGAAACCGGCAAACTGCTCGATTACGGGTTCCGCAACTTCGAACGAGCCACGCTTGCCGAGGCGGGCGCGAAAGTTGGGACGCTGAGGGTACAGACTGCAGTACGCCCTGATGTGGTGGCGGTGGCCGCCGAAGACGTGATTGCGCTGATTCCAAGAGGGACCGCCGCTGAAGTGCGCGTAGAGTTCGAGCCTATCGAGGAGGAAATCACGGCTCCGGTAAAGAAAGGACAGACGCTTGGGCGCGCTCGGGTGCGCACTGTTGCCGGCGAGGAACTGCGCTCGGTGAGCGCGGTAGCCGAGTCGGACGTGCCGCGGGCCAACGTATTGGTGCGAGCCTGGCGGTCCATAGTGGGGTTCTTCGCAAGGCTGCTGGGGAGGAAGTAGCGGCGGGCGAGGATGAGGGCGAGGGCGAGGGCTTTGCAGGGGAAGGCGCAGGCGGCACAGAAGCTGTGCGTCAAAGCGTGGGCCAAGGTCAATCTGGCGCTCGACATCGTAGGCCGAAGGCCGGACGGGTATCATGACATCGAGACGGTCATGCACCGGATCGAACTGGCCGACGACGTCGAGGTTGTTATGGGCGGGGATTCGATGACCGCCGGCGAACCGGCGATAAGGGTAGAGGTTACAGGTATCGCGGGCATGGATGTTTCTAGCGTGCCGTGCGGCCCGGGCAACATTGCGTTCCGAGCGGCCGAGGCCTTTCTTGGGCGCCTAGCGCTCCCTAGGATCGGCAGCAAGAGGGGCGCCGGCAATGCGGTGTCAGTGAGTATTCGGATACGAAAGCGTATCCCAGTGGGCGCGGGGCTCGGAGGTGGAAGCGCCGATGCCGCAGCGGTTCTCGTAGCCATGAACCAGCTGTGGGAGGCGCCCTTCAACCGCGAGCAGCTGATGGCCATCGGCGCGTCGATCGGAGCGGATGTTCCGTTCTGTGTGGCGAATCATGGTTCCGGGGGCAGCGAGCTCCAGGGCCTAAAGCCGGTACATGCTGCATTTGCGGAAGGCATCGGGGACCGCCTCACCCCTCTTCCGGGCTTGCGCAAGGTGGGATTGCTGCTCATCAACCCTGGGTACGCCGTGTCCACCTCGGATACATACGCAAGGTGGGACGCCAAGCATTCTCGGAGTGGCGGGCGTGATCGGCGCATGGCGCCCGGTCGTAGTTCTGGCCGCGCTTCTGCGCGAGCTCTTGCCGGGGCGCTAAGTGAAGGCGACGGACACGACGGCGTCAGCATTGACTTGCGGCGCATCTGTCCGCTCATGAGCAACGATCTTGAGCTGCTCGTCGCCGAAGAGCATGGTCAGGTTCTTCGGCTCAAGCGGTTGCTGATGCAGGCAGGCGCTGCGGGCGCCCTGATGAGCGGCAGCGGCCCTACAGTGTTCGGTGTCTACGACTCGCCTGAGCGGGCCGAGGCCGCGGCGGTTGTGTTTGAATCGTCTGTCGACGATCATGGCGTTCGGGTCATCCCCACTTGCACCAGCGCCCTTGAGCCTTGATCAACCGGAGTGGCGGAACAGTATGACTACGGCATGACTATGGACTGGAGCGATCCAATCCCTCTTGCGGGGAGATGAGATTAACGGTGACTATTCGAGCGGACGCAGTCATCATGGCGGGCGCCGACAACAGCGGACGACTCGCCAGGGTATCAGATGCCTCATACGAGGCTCTGATCGAGATAAACGGCAAGACCATGCTGGAATGGGTTCTTGGAGGCGTGTTTCAGGCAGAACGGGTGGACCGGATCATCGTGGTGGGGCCGGTAGACCCCCTTGGCAATGTCATTGGGCGGCTATCTGAGGCCCAGCGCGGCAGAATGGTCTTGGTAGAGCAGCGCGGCAGCATGATCGACAACCTCATGGCGGGGATAGAGCAGGTTCCCGACTCTAGGAAGGCCCTCGTCCTGTCGTCTGATATCCCGTTTGTCACAGGCGAGGCGCTTGATGGGTTCATCGAGCTGTGCGAGGAGATGCCGGCTCAGGTCCATTACTCCCTGATCACCAAGTCGGCGAATGAAGCCAGATTCCCGGGAGTGCAACGAACGTACATCAACATGGCAGACGCGGTGGTGACCGGCGGAAACGCTTTCATGGTCGAGCCTGACGTTGTTCGCCGGAACTATGAGTTGATCAAGCAGGCAATGAGCATGAGAAAGAAGCCCTTTGCCCTCCTGTCCATGCTGGGCCTATCGTTCATAGTCAAATACTTGATTGGGCGCCTTACCATAGCGGATGTGGAGAACAAGGCCAAGGCGTGGCTGGATATCGTGGGGAGGGGAGTAATAGTACCTTATGCGGAAATCGGAGTGGATGTCGACAAGCCTAGCGACTATGAACTGGCCTGCCGCGTCCTCTAGCACTCAGAGCTCATGGAGGGATACATGTGAAAAACGTTGTTTGCAGTAGTGCAGCTCCTGCGGCTATTGGACCGTACTCTCAAGGCATTCGTGTGGGCAACCTGCTGTTCGTGTCGGGTCAACTGGGAGTGGACCCTGCTACGGGCGCGTTTGTGGACGGAGGAGTCGAGGAGCAGACCGCACGATGCCTGGAGAACCTGAAGGCGGTTCTGGCTGAGTCGGGTATCGGGCTGGATTCAGTGGTGAAAACGACTGTGTTTCTGGCGAACATGGATGACTTCGCAGCAATGAACCAGGTCTATGCTTCATGCTTCAAGACTGATCCGCCGGCGCGTTCAGCCTTCCAGGTGGCGAGGCTTCCGAAGAACGGTCGGGTTGAGATCGAGGCTATCGCCTGGGTCGAGTAGGTGTCGGCCGGAGACCGCGATTGCGCCCTGCGGCAGACACATGAGGCACATATGCGGCCAGCAAAAGCATTAGGCCAGAAAACACCAGGCCAGTAAAGGAAACGGCAGGGCTACAGCCCTGCCGGACACCTAACGCTTCCAGTTCGTATATGGCTGGGGCGGGAGGATTCGAACCTCCGAATGCAGGATCCAAAGTCCCGTGCCTTACCGCTTGGCTACGCCCCATCGCAGCGCCGCGCTTGCGGCGCGTTTCAATTCTAGCATAACGCCGGGCATGGCGCAATTCCTGACTCGAGTGGTTGACTCGAGTGGTCCCGTCACCTGTGGGTTCTCCGCTATGCATTACCCACATCCATGGATATTCATGGGCGTATGGGCCCGAACAGCATGTGCGCCCACAAGGAGGCGGACCATTGAGGACAAGGAGAGTCGGGCGTGTAGCATTCTCCTGCGCCTGAGCGGGGTTCCGGAGCATCCTGTTCGTTTTCGAGTAGGTTTTTCGAGCTACCTATACGGATTCTACGTGGTTTGGTGGGTGCAAGTTATCTGAATTCGCGCCGGCAACGGCGCATCCGTTTTCTGGAGCCAGGCCCGCGGCAAAT
>JAGVTS010000024.1 GCA_019136685.1 Bacillota bacterium
GACGATTTGCCCTGGACCAGCTGGACGATTTGGATCGGAACAGGTGGACGAATTGGGCCGGAACGAGTGGACGCTTTCCTCCGGACCAGGTGGACGATTTCATCGGAATACGCACGAGGCCGTACAATTCAACCAGAACGCATTAACACACTGTCAATTATCGTCGGCAGGGACATGAATGACGTGGCGCGTTGGAGCAGCGGCCTCGGCAGCAAACGACCGTGTTTCCAGTGTATCACCCCAGCAATGGCATGCAGATCACTTACCCCTTCGAACTGTCATTTGGCAACACTGCGTTCTGCTGTTGACATACATTCCGTTTCATTATATTGCTATGTTAGGGACGCGTCAGGTTGAGGAGGGCAATAAAGAGGAGTTGCGGATCGATCCATTCTCAACCACACGCACATGTCATGGTCTGAAGTGATTAGGACCTCATCCTAAGTCGTCCGATCAAGCATAATCCTTTCACCCAGCGCCATTCCCGGTAACGACCGTTCCGTTTCTCACGCCAAGCCGAACGAGTCTGGAGGTTGCAAATATGGGTGCGTTTCCTGAGTTTCATCAATACGATGGTTTGGGTCTTGCCGAACTTGTACGCAAGAAAGAGGTAACACCCCTCGAACTGGTGGACGAAGTCATCTCGCGCATCGAAGCGTACAACCCCAAGATCAATGCGGTCATACACAAAATGTACGCCAAAGCCAGAGAGAGCGCGAAAGGTGGACTGCCAGATGGTAGCTTTGCAGGCGTGCCTTTCCTGATCAAAGACGCTCTGGATACCCTGGAAGGTGAGCCGACAAGCTCGGGAACACGTACTCTCAGGAACATTCCCAAGCCGCACGACAGTGAAACGGTGCGCCGTTTCCGCGCCGCAGGGCTGATTTTCGTCGGGAAGACGAACCTTTCCGAATTGTGCCTGCTGCCGTATACGGAACCCCAAGCCTTCGGGCCTACGCGTAACCCGTGGGACCTCACCCGTACGCCCGGCGGTTCCAGCGGCGGTTCGGCCGCGGCGGTCGCAGCCTGTATGGTTCCCGTCGCAGGGGGGAGCGATGGTGGTGGTTCCATCCGCATACCCGCATCATGCTGTGGAGTGTTCGGCCTCAAGCCCACGAGGGGCCGTGTTCCGACAGGTCCCGATGTCGGCGACCCGTGGCGCGGCTTCGCGCAGGAGAACGTCATATCCCGTTCCGTGCGTGACGGCGCCGCGATGCTGGACGCGATCGCAGGGCCGGACGTCGGCGCGCCGTACTGGGCGCCGCCCGTCGAACGGCCGTATCGCAAGGACGTAACGACTGAGCCCGGACGGCTTCGCATCGCCTTCTCCTCTCACCCATTTATGGGTAAAGACGTGGACGAGGACTGCGTCAAGGGGCTGAAGCATACTGCACGGCTGCTCGAGCAACTCGGACATGAAGTTGTTGAAGCGGCGCCCAAAATCGACAAAGAGGCCTTTTCGCTGTCGTATCTGACGGTGATCGCCGCCGAAACTTGCGCGGAGGTAAGCGCGATCATCAAGCTCGTTGGAAAGAAGGCGTCCGTCCTGGACTTCGAGCCCGGTACGCAAGCGCTTGTCGCGCTCGGCAAGGTCATCAGCGCGGGCGATTACGCGAAGGCACTGAACTACCTCTCCGCCTCGTCGAGGAGAATAGCCAGGTTCTTTGAGGATTACGACGTGCTGCTTACACCTACGCTCGCGCGGCCGCCCATCCCCATAGGCTCGCTTCAGATGTCGAAAACCGAGAGCCGGATAGTGCGGCTGCAGAGCAGGCTCAACGCGGCGTGGATCATGAAGGCGCTTCACGTCATCGATGTTCTTTCAAAGAAGACCTTCGACTTCATACCGTATACTGCGGTATTCAACGTGACCGGCCAGCCGGCGATGTCGGTTCCGCTCTACTGGAACGAAGAGATGCTCCCCGTCGGGATGCAGTTTGCGGCGCGCTTCGGCGCGGAGTCGACCCTCTTCCGCCTTGCGGGGCAGCTCGAACGCGCGCAGCCATGGTTCGACAGGCTTCCACCGGGACTGCCTTACTAGAAAGGAGGCGAAACCGGCATGCCGGAGGTAACCGTAGTAGGTGGTACTGGAAAGAACATCAGGTTTGTCAGTGATTATGATGCTCTCTCAGAAGTACAACAACTGCAATTCAGACGGGTGATAGTGGAAGGGCTGAAAGGCAAGTTCATCAGTACACTTCAAGATGATACGGATAGTATTCTGTCAATTATCGACATATGGATCAAGTACGGGTTTCTCCCGATGGACGAGACGTTTTGTGCCATTGATGTGAATACGGAAGAAGTCCTCGCGATTCTACTGCTGAACAACTTCCACAAACCGAACCTGCTGGATTCTGCTTGCTGCTTAATGAGCGTCATTCGAGCTATTGGCCTGAGGAAGTCCTTAAGAATAGCGGTCAACTTTCTGGCACTGGACAACATAAACAAGGAAGACAATCCGGAAAGCACAAAAGCCGAATATACGTTATATACCTGGCCTCAACCAGTGAATCGCACAGAGGAAAAGGCATTGGAACGACGCTGATGACGCACGTTCTGGAGACACTCCATTCGAAGTATGAACGCGAATTGTCAGAGAATGCCGACTGCAAAGTGAAGCTGTTCGTTTTTGCCAAGAACCCTGCCATCAATCTATGGGACAAGCTAGGTTTCAAACGCGTCGGTTCCATTGCAACACCAAAACTCGCCAAAGTGTTCGGAAGCTCATATGATGTCTACGTGCGCATGGAAAGACCATTATGATCAGATCTACGCGTTTTGCAGGCCGGATCTGCGAACCACCATGTTCTGGGGTGACGGTGACCGCGGCCGCTCGCTCGGCTTATCAGCCTACCTAGAGATAGATGCAAACTAAACGCAAATTAAGCGCAAACTAAACGCAAGCTAAACGCAAATTAAGTGGAAGCGGAGCTCGCTCCAGCTGGTCATTCCCGCTCAAACCCGTGGCTTGCGAACCTTAGCGTCCGGCTATTCTCTGTTACTACGCGAACGACGTTGTCAGGGGCGCCCGACGCGATCTCGGCCTCGATATCAAGGGTTACTCTCACCTTCGCCCCGACTAGCCCCACGAGATGCGCGATGACCTCGTCAGCGATCTGGCTGGCGTCGCGGATCACGACCCGCGCAGGTTGCTGAGGTGGCGCCAGCGGCTACCTCCAGCCGGTGCTCGTCATCCCGATAGACCAGCATGTTGGCGACATGACCTTCAGGGTCCTTATACGTGAGCTCCACCGCGTCTGAGCCATACCACGTTGCCCCGACCACGGTTACCAGGCAGTCGGGACGAACACCACGCACCGCCGCATTGGGCAGGAGTTCCTCGAGTCGACTCACCGTTCACGCTCCATTCACCTACACGTCGATGCCCGGAAGCGCCTGAGCCGCCGGGCCGTCATCTCGATATTTCACCTTCTGAGCGAAAACACCTCCCCCTACTCGCCGGCAAAGGGATTCTCGAACAGCACGCCCTCGATCACGCTGCCACTCGCGAAGCCCTCGCTGAGTACCACAGGGATCTGATTCAGCTTTGCCGTTGCCCAAACTTGAGCATCCCAAAGCGACATTGCATGGTCTCGGACGCCTCTCGCAGCCTCAAGCACAATGAAACCCGTGACATCTGCCACCTGCCATGTTCGCATATGCCGCTCAAGCGACCGGACGGCCTGTTCTACGCTGAGTGGACTGCTCAACTTGCGGGTAAGCACGACAAACATCTCCGCCATGATCTGTGTGCTTACCACACCCGTCTCCTGCTCCGCCAAACCATGTAGCAGGTCTAGAGCGCGCCTCTGTTTCTCCGGCTCGGCAACATCATAGGCATACACGAGCACGTTAGTGTCTATCAGCGCCCTAGCTCTCATGCAGATCATCCCTATGCCACGTTCTGCCGATCGGGACTCGGGACTCGGCAGCCGAGACCAGCTCATCAATGAACGCCTCCTCGGCCGCCCACGCACTGCCATCATGCCGAACGCTACCGGAATATGAGGCATATGAATCTAGAGCATCGCGCACAATCTCAGCCTCAGTCACGCCAAGTTCAGCTGAGCGCTCCTTGAGGAAGTCGTCGTGCCGACGCTTCACATACAGCTGCTTCCTGACCATGTTTGCCACAGCGGTTCTCCTCCCCCCGTATCGGATGCGCCATATACATCATTATATACATCACGCGTCGAGCAGTATACCTCCGTGAGAACATCGGGGGTGCGTGTAAGGATTGTGGCTCCTAAAGCCTGGCGTCCTTTCCTCCCTAGTGGTCGGCTAGGCTGCCCTTAGGAGCTTAGGTTGGCCTTGCACCCCTAATCGGGTCTTCTCCCTGCGATTACGCCAGAACTCCTCCCACTTGCCCTTCAAATCCGATCCGACCGCCTCGACCCCGGCCCTCTCTACCACGTGCGGAACGCCCGACGCGTGGTTTACGATTTCTGCTGCCGGCTGAAGCCGTTCTGAGGCGTCGCAACAAAGCACCTGCTACGATACTTCTCCTGGTAGGTCCACATAGCCGCCATGGCCCCAGCGCGCCTCTTCCACGGCCGGACTACTCTTCTTCGAGGCCCTCGCGGCCTATTCCCTGCCCAGGCCGGGGCAGCTCCATCCAAGGCCGGCTAGGCCCGGCGTCAACCGAAAGGCCCTTTAGCTGGCACAATCGCGACAACTGAGCAGCGCAAGCCCTGGAGCAGGGATAGTGTCACAAATCAGCAACACTTTTCGAGATACCGTCACTTTTTGAGTACATCGATTTGGGCCGAGGGCCCTGGAGGGCGAATTGGCCCAGGAAACGGAGTCCGCGGGGCCATAGACCGCCGGTTTATTGGCAAATCCATGGCACTGTCCACCATCCATTCCGCGCTGTCACCATATAGCGCCTTAATGAGGGATATTGTGCCGGCCCGCGCCCTGCTTCAATGCCTAAACCTGTCAGATACCCCCAGTTCTCGTGATTTGGAGGCGGTCAGGCGGCCCTTCGAAATCGATGTACGCAAAAATCGCCGGTATCTCCAAAACTAATGATGATTATTGACAATATCCCAGCTCCAGCCGGTTTTGCCCGACAGCCATGACGCCAAGGCCAGCCAAATGGCCGTTTCAGCGGTGCGAGCATGACCTCGCCAGCCAACACCCCGTCGCGATGATCGGTAAGGATGTAGTTTTGCCACTCACTCTACCGTCTGGCGATACATACCGTCTCTGCCAGTTGCTATTACCTACAAAACCCACACGCACCCGAACGTCGGGTGATACTATCTCCGTCGCGTTGCCGGGTGACAGTATCACAGACGATCCGAAAGTCGAATGCCAAATCTCGACATCGTAGTGCAGGAATATCACGTGATGCGGCGAAATGGCTCTTATTGGCATCGAGCGCCTAGTATCCGATGCGCTCCTGCCAGCGAATGTGTAGTTGAAATGGGGGGTTAGGATGAAGACGAGCCGATTCACGCTTGCTGCGATCATGTGCGTCACAGTCATTCTGCTGCTTTCGGGACCCGTATGCGCGAATGCCGAACCGCAATTGTATCAAACCGCCCGGAAAGTTGCTCGAACCGAGATATGGAACGACATCAACTCAGGCAGAGCCGGAAGCGCCACTGTTGCCATACTCGACGGCGGCGAAGTAGTCTATGCCGAAGGTTTCGCCATGGCAAACAGGGAAGACAGCGTGCCGGTGGACCCTACAACAGTCTTCAATATCGGTTCTGTCAGCAAGGTCTACACAGCCACTGCGGTGATGCTGCTCGTCGACGAGGGAAAGATCGATCTCGACGCCCCCGCCGTTCGGTATCTTCCGGAGTTCGTCATGGCGGACCCAAGATACCTGAACATCACCGTCAGAATGCTGCTGAACCATTCGTCCGGCCTGCCCGGCTCGATTGCCGCAGGCAACTTCGGATTCCAGTACAACACCGCTATGCACGGGGAGACTTTGGCCGTCTTGTCCCGTACACGCCTGAAACACGACCCTGGCGCGGCGGCCGTGTATTGCAATGACGGTTTCACGCTTGCGGAGATGATCATCGAGCGTGTCAGCGGACAGAAGTACATGGACTTCCTGGCGAGTCGCATCTTTGAGCCGTTAGCCCTGGGCCGCACCGGGGCGAGTGTGGGCGACAGGACCGCCCGGGACGCCGCTGCTGGAGTTGTCGCGGCGTACTACAGGCCCACGACAGGCCAAAAGGAACCGCTCGAGGCAATCTCTTTCTTGGGATCAGGGGGGCTCAGCGCCACCGCGGTGGATATGGCCCGTTTTGCGGACAGCTTCTCAAATGCAGGGACACACATCCTCTCTGAGCCGGCGCTCAGAGAGATGAGAACGAGTCAGCCTTCACTATCTGCGGGGAAGCTAAGAAATCCGGAGATTGCCTATGGACTGGGCTGGGATATGACGTGTATTCCTGAGTATCAGGCGCAAGGTATACAGGTTCTTGGCAAGAGCGGCGGGACGGGGAACTACAACTCGATGGTCTACACAGCGCCGGATGAGAGAATATCGGTTGCTGTGATCGAGACCGGTCCCGGAGGACGTTCAGTCAAGATAGCGCTCAGTATACTGAATGCCGTTCTTGTAGAAAAGGGCCTGGCAAAAGAGAAGGCTCAGTCGGTTTCTGTTCCGCCGAGGCCTGAAGTGATTCCAGATGAGTACGCAGCCTATTGCGGATACTACCTCCTAACCGGCGGAGGCCTGGCGAATGTGAGCCTAGATAGGGAGGCAAATCGATTCCGGGTGTCAAGCGTCCTCGGAGGCATGGAGGTTCCAGCTACGTGCCTCTACTATAGTGAGGGCGCCTTTTACAGCGACGATTCGCAGCTCTATTTCGCCACAGTCGACGGCGAGCAGTATGCAGCAGTGGAATCGTCCATCGGTTTTGACATGGTCTCCATGCGCAGATTGCCCGCGATCGAGGTCCCTTGCAGCATGGAGATAGACATGAACGGAAAGCAGTGGTTACGCCGAAATGTCAAGCCTTTCGAAGGCGCGCTGCTTGCCGATTCGCACCTGGTTCAGTCCAGCACCATCGAAACGCTGCCCGGATACGTGGACTTCTTCGGAATCAAGAGGGTCGAATCACCGATGTACGCAGCAATGCCGCCCGGCGCGACGCGCGATTTGGGGGACCTAACTCTGCTAGATGAAGACGGAGAGACATGGGCACAGTTCCTGGACATGCTGTACAGCCCCGCCGATAGCGCCGCAGTACTCGGCATCGGCGCCAGTGTGGCGGCCATCGGCGACAGAGGCTATAGCGAGTGGCTGAGGGTCGCAGACGATTCCGTTCTGACTCTCAATATCCCCGTCGGCGGCAGGATCATCATATTCGGCTCGGATGGCTCGCCCAAGTACGACAGTTCCATCGATGAAGGCGGCGTGTTCGCGAGCGAAGGGGATTTCGTAGAGATTGCCGGAATGCCCGGCGACCAGTTCACGATCGTATGTGAGGCGGCCTATAGATGACCCGATGCGGCTAGAATGCAGTTATTCGCCGGGGCTCGCCTATCGGATAGAGTATCGCGGGCGAAGCCCCGGGGTAACTCATGCCCCATCGCCACAGGTCGCCAAGACAGTCGGCAGCTACTATTATCTGCTCTCCGGAG
>JAGVTS010000202.1 GCA_019136685.1 Bacillota bacterium
GTCCAGAGTCTACGGTAGTACTGCGACTCGTCCAGAAGGCGGTCATGAGTTCCGATGGCTACTATTCGGCCTTCCTTGAGCACCAGGACGCGGTCGGCCAGGCGCACTGCGCCCAGGCGGTGCGTGATGATGACGGCAGTGTGATCCTTCTTCAGTTTAATGAAGTCGCGGTAGATACGGTCTTCCTCAAAGGGGTCGATGGCGGCCGTCGGCTCGTCTAGCACGACGAGCTGGTGAGAACGATAGTAGGCTCGAGCAATGGACAAGCGCTGCCATTCGCCGCGCGATAGATCGGTTCCTCCGAATTCCTTGCTGATGAGCGTGTCCAGTCCTTGCGCCATCTGTTGGGCGTTCGCGCGAAACCCGGCCGCAGCCAGGGCATCCTGGATTTCGGCATCGCTTGACGCGCTCAGCCTAGCAAAATCGCTGATGGCGACGTTATCCCTCAGCGACAGTTGGTAACGCTGGAAATCCTGAAACACGCAGGAGGCGTTCCTGTAGGCGCTATCAGCGGCCAACTCGCCCAAAGGAGTGTCGCCCAATAGGATCCGGCCCTGGTCAGGACGGTACAGGCCCAAGATCAGTTTGGCCAGCGTCGTCTTCCCCGAACCGTTTTCGCCGACGACGGCAAGCGTTTCTCCGGCGGCTATGTGAAGAGAAACGCCGCTGAGGGCCGGTCGTGCGGCGCCGGGATAGGTGAAGCTGACTCCTTCGAGCGCGATATCCTTCGGATCGCCGACGTGTATCTGCCCATACTCCTGCTCCGGGAGGTCGAGGAACTTGAAGTACTTGCGGATCTGGCCCAGGCTGGCAGACAACTCGCCCAGCCTGTTATCGAGGATCTCAGTCATCATGGCGAACATCTCAAGCGTCGCCGCCAGGATGGCCGAGACCGAGCCAATGGTGATCCTCCCCCGCATCAGAAGTGAAACGAGAACCCCCAGAATAGACGTGTACCCCGCCAGGGTAAGCGCGTTCGCAGCCATCGCAACGCCTTGGCTTTTGAGCTCAGTCCGGTAACGCAGCTTCTGAGCTCTCTTGAAGGCTTGGCTGTACCGTGACAGGAAGAAGGCGCCGGCACCCAGGGCTCTGGTTTCCTTGAAGAATGCCCTGGCCGTGAGGCAGTCCTTGTAGTGCTCTTCCTTGCGGCGCAGAATGACAGTGCGGTCATCGAGACACGTGTAGTATCTGGAACGCAGGAAATGGGACGCAAGCACCGGAACGAAGACCAGCAGCAGTATCAAGGGAAGCAACGGCTCAGCGCGTTGCAGGAAGAGCCCCATGAACACGAAATACGGAATATACAGGCACGCAATGTCCATCAGAACATGGACAAGGCTTCGCACGTTCAGGGCGCCGCGGTAGGCCTGGTCCAGTTGGTTCAGAATCTCCGGATCCTCGAATACCACTGTATCCAGCCTATCTGCCTTCAGGTTGAGCTCGTTCATCATCGCCAGGCCGCTCCTGCCTGCGTAGTATTCACCGACGAAATTGGCGACTCCATCAATCGCTTCATCCGCAACTTTCAGCAGAGCAAACAGAAGCAACGACGCCAAGGCCGAGTCAAACGAAACCGAGCCGGCCGCGAGCCCGCTCACATGATCGAAGAAATCCCAAAGAGTCGCAGTCGTCAATACGAGCAATAGCGCATCCAGCACAGTAACTGCGTATTCGAAGACAAAAAGGACGGGCGATACCCGAAAGACCAATGGCAGCGCTTTGCGGGCAATCTGCACAAAGCCCTCCTCTTCTGCAGGACTCATGCTTCTGCCACCTGCCTTCTCAGGTACCACTTCCGCTGCGTATTGAACATCTGGGCATAGTAGGAGTCCCCGGCGAGCAGGGCGGCATGCGTGCCCTGTTCGATAATCCGACCGTCCTTCATCACGATGATCTCATCGGCGGATCTGGCCGCAGCCAGGCGATGGGTAACGTACAAGGTAGTCGTACATCGCGTCGCGCCGATGTCGCGGATAACGCGATAGATCCGGCTTTCAGCCAGAGCGTCGAGGGCTGCTGCAGGCTCGTCCAGCACCAGAAACCTGGCCTGCCGTCCAAAGGCTCTGGCCAACGCCAGCCGCTGCCACTGTCCTTCAGACAGATCTGCGCTGCCTGGTTCGAGCTTGCCCAATGGGGTGTCGGCGCCTAGGGGAAGAGATCCCACCTTCTGCGCCAGACCTGTCTGCTCAAGCAAGGCCGCGATCTCCGGATCGGCAAGATCCTCATTGCCCAGCTGCAGCTCTTCTCTCACCGACAGCTGATACTTGCCATAGTCTTGATAGACGACAGCGAAATATGCCTTTATCTCGGCGGCGCCAAGCGACCTGATATCGCGGCCGTTCAGCAGAATCCGACCGCTGTAATTGTTGTAGAGCCCGGTGAGAAGCTTGATGACCGTGGACTTCCCGCAGCCATTCTGGCCGACGAACGCGTACTGCTTCCCTGGGTAGACGGCGAGACAGAAGTCATGAAGTCCGAAAGCTGCCACGACAGGGTATGGATCAAATGAGAGAACGCGATGATCAGGCTGATATAGACACCTGCCGTCATAAGGCCCTGTCTGACAACCAGCATAAGGACCAGGGCGATGACAGACAAGAGTAGCGTGAAGAGGCCGCTGATGCTCTTGGCCCTGATGAAGATCTTCTTGTCCGCAGTGTAGTTCAGGGCTATCTTCTGGCGCATCTCATTGTTCCAGTACTCGTTGATCACCGCGCCGAATCCAAACAGCTTGCGCTCATATGCAGCTTCTCTTGAGGACATGAGCGACTTTAGGTATCTAGCCCTTCTTGCGTGAGGCGCGACCTGAGCGCCGGCCTGATAGGCTTCAGCACCGCTTTTCTGAGCAAGAACCGCGATTGGGACAGTAAGGAGCAGGCAGGCAAGCGCAGCCGGCACAGAAGACCGACTGATGATCACAACGGGACCCAGAACGCGCAGGCTCATCTCAGCCAGACCCAGGAGGTTTGCAAACCCGCTTGTCACGGCGCCCAGCAAGGCATCGAGCAATCCGGCGACGGCCAGTGTCTCTAGCGAAGGCGTCAAAGCCGCAATCAAGCGCAAAGCGACCACGCCTACGGTCAAGAGGGCGCTGCAGCCGAAAGCGATCTTGATGAACGCTGCATTCGCAAGATGAATCATGTCGTACCATCCAAGACTCTCTGATCGCCGCCCAGTGCCCTTCGTCGATCAGGTGCGCTGCACCGCTACGAGCGCTTGGCGTGAGCTGGGCCTGGAAAACCTAAGCCCGCCCGAAGCCTGAAGTCCAGCTCCCACAGAGCAGTTCTGTTGCTATCCCACTTGAGCATCTGCTCTGCTGTGTCGTAGTCCACCCACCTGAAGTCAGTGTGTTCCCTGGAAAGCGCGATCTGAGCATCGCCCACTCTCACTGCAAACGCGTATTCCGGGATTACTAAGATGTCACTGCCCCACAGAAAACCGCAGACGTCCGCTACCGGAATCGTGGCGCACGAATCCATCTGCACATACTCGCAGTCTTCCGGTATGCCGGCTTCCTCAAACCCTTCTCGTATTGCGGCATCCAAAGGAGCCTCAGCCCCTTCCCCGCCTCCGGCAATCGCCTGCCAGTACCCTCCGTCCTCGATCTGACGCCGGAAAACGCAGTAGAGGATCTCGCCGTTCGAATCGATCATATATGGAAGCACAAGTACCCGAAACGGAGCACGGCTCACGTTTTGCTCCTCCTATACAACAACTGCCTCAACCGGCGGTTGCCGCCTGCCGAATGGGAGACTCACCGATACGGCTACCGGGAACTATCCGGTACTAGGTGTTTGCGAAGGAATCGCGCGGCCCTCTCCACGGCGTGGTCCGGATCAACCCAGAAATCCGGGAACAACCCCAATCCATCTCGGTTCGTCATGTCCTCAACGCGATTCAGCGCTACCGGCACCCTCATGCCCAGTCGGGAAATGGGGAGCCAACACGTCCCCACAGTCCCTGTGGCCAAAGCGCCCCTGGTGTTAGCGCCGATGAACACCACATTGTCTGCGTGACGCAGACCGAGCACAAGATCCTCGGCGGCCGAGGCCACGAGTGAATCCATGATCACAGCAATGAACGGCTGGTTGCCGACAATCGCGCCGGCCGCGTGGTGGATGCGGCTCCAGCCGGGTCGGGATCTGTCGGTGTTTTGCCGGAGAAACGCGGCTGCGTCTTTGGGCGTCTGCGCCTCGTCAGAATACGAGCTGAGCATGCTGTCTAGCAGTGCGGCGGCTGTTTCGGTAGTCAGATTGGCATAGATCTGCTGCGCTCTGGGCAGTTGGTACATAAGACGCCACAGCCAAGCCGTTGGATACTGCGAGCTGCCTCCGGGATTGGAGCGTATGTCGAGGATTATGACGCGCTCATCGCGCAGCCGGCTCACGTCATCGACGAATGCATTTAGGCCACCAAGATTGGCGTCCGATGGCCCGTAACTCCTGCATGCGAGGAGCGGCGCATCGTCTATTGCGCCAAGCTCGTACGCGGGCCCTCTTTGGGCGGTGGAGACCATCTGGTCAAGGTGTATCGTCTCGGAGTAACCGCCGCGGTACTTCACTTTGATCGCAAATCCTGCATTCAGCCTCGGGCGGATGACACCTGGAACGAATATGATGTCCCCGGTCTC
>JAGVTS010000185.1 GCA_019136685.1 Bacillota bacterium
CTCGGAGCAGGCAGATACCGGGGGATCCTCCAGATTGTTCCCGGGGAGATACGACAGGAGCTTGCGGATGGCGATGAAGCAGTCGTCCTCGGCGTCGTACATGAAGTGAGCAACACCGCTTGTGCGGTTGTGCGTTGCGGCCCCCCCCAGCTCATCGGCGGATACGTCCTCGCCTGTGACAGCCTTGATTACCTGCGGCCCGGTAATGAACATGTTGGCGCCCTGTACCATGAACACGAAGTCGGTCAGGGCAGGGGAGTAGACCGCGCCGCCGGCGCAAGGCCCCATGATCACGGAGATCTGTGGGATTACGCCCGAGGATACGGTGTTTCTGTAGAAGATCTGGCCGTAGCCTGAGAGCGCGTCAACGCCCTCCTGAATGCGCGCTCCGCCCGAATCGTTGATACCTATGAGCGGCGCTCCGACCTTCGCCGCCAGGTCCATGACCTTGCAGATCTTCCGGGCGTGCATTTCTCCGAGGGACCCGCCCATGACCGTGAAGTCCTGAGCAAAGATGAACACCTTGCGGCCGTCTATGCTGCCGTAGCCGGTGACGACCCCCTCGCCCGGGAGTTGCCGTTTGTCCATGCCGAGATCATGGCACCTGTGTTCGACGAACATGTCGAGTTCGGCAAAGCTTCCCGGATCCAGTAGACGTTCGATACGCTCCCTGGCGGTTAGCTTGCCTGCCGCGTGCTGTTTCTCGATGCTCTTGGGACCGCCCCCGTCGAGCACCTTGCCTTTTCGGGCATCCAAATCGCGGAGCTTGTCGTTGTCGCCCAAGAATACTCACCTCGCTTAATCGATCGAACAGGCCTGTGTGAACAACATGTCGTGCTGGGGTATACACCCAAAACGAAGCACCGGAACATCGGCAAACCGCCGTGCGCGCAGGTGTGTAGGCGCACGACGACATATGCATACCAAACCTATTATACACTCTGCAGTCAACTATCGCCATGGCTATCCGCGCGCAGGGCAGCGATCGAGCTGCAGGAATACGCGGTGTGTTTCGCGTATCACTTACACTAGCACAATCGGCGCGTCAGATTGCCTATGGCGGTTTGGGGTGGTGTTGTACTTGGATTTCATTGAGATGCGAAGCGATACACTGACTCTTCCCACTGACGAGATGCGCAACGAGATGCGTTCTGCCGAGGTGGGCGACGATGTTTACGGCGAGGATCCGACTGTAAGGCGCCTTGAGGAACTGGCTGCCGCGAAGGTGGGCAAAGAGGCGGCTATGTTCGTGCCGTCCGGCACCATGGGTAACCTGCTGGCAGTGATGACCCACTGCAGGCACGGCGACGAGATACTGCTGGAATCGGAATGCCACATCTATTACTACGAGGTAGGAGGGCTTTCAGCGGTGGCCGGGGTGGTTCCGCGCTTGGTGAGGGCCGCACACGGCGTGCTCGACCCGGGCGATGTGAGAGCGGCGATAAGGGAAGAGAACATACATTATGCTCCTGCTGCGTGCCTCGCCATAGAAAACACGCACAACAGGGGAGGCGGCACGGTGACGCCCATCACGACCATGGCTGCGCTCCGCCAGGTTGCAGATGCGTACGGACTGGGTGTGCACCTGGACGGCGCCCGCATATTCAATGCGGCCCTGGCCCTCGGGGTCGACGCATCGGAGATCACAAGGCACGTGGACTCCGTGATGTTCTGTCTGTCCAAAGGGCTTTCAGCTCCCGTGGGTTCGATTCTGGCCGGCAGTGCCGCGTTCATCAAGGTTGCGCGCAAACACCGCAAGATGCTGGGGGGCGGGATGCGTCAGGCTGGAGTGCTGGCGGCCGCAGGCGTAGTTGCGCTCGAGAAGATGGTAGGCAGGCTGGCCGATGACCACGCCAACGCGCGCTCTCTTGGGCTGGGTCTTGCGCAGATCCCCGGAATAGCGATAGACCTGTCGACAGTTCAGACAAACATCGTCATGTTTGACGTTTCGGCACTCAAAGTGAGCGCATCTCAGTTCGCCTCGGAGCTTGCCTTGGAGGGAGTGCGCGTTACCACCAGGCCGCCCTTTGGAATAAGGGCAGTGCTCAATAGGCATGTAGACCCCGATGGAGTCAGACGTGCACTTGCAGCCGTGGCTACGGTGTGCTCCCGGTATCGTCGCTGATCCCGGGAGATGAGTACGACCATCCAGGCCACTCGTCGGGCGCGTTCTCGAAATGCTGAAGCGTCTTGAGCTTGTCCCATCGGATTCTGGAGGCCAGCGCCGCTACGGCCGCCGATGCGCTGGAATAGGTCGATGAGGACGTGCACAGATCTTGCGGTGAAGGCAAGGAGGCTGCAGGCGCAGCCGACGCCGCGGGGAGCATGACAGCCGCCGTGGCCGGCCTGGCCAACTGGGCATGGGCGGTGGAGAACTCCATGAGAGTGTAGTGTTCCCATGCGATGGAGCTATGAACGGACGAGTCACTGACGCCGGCGTCGGCGCCGGCGAACGACGCCGATGGCGCCAGGTAGTACAGAAGCGGCTCATGCCCTAGTCCAAGAGCGCTTGCATACGCGCAGGCGGCCGCGAAGTCGAACAGACTGTCAGAGGCCATTACATGGATGAATGCGGGCAGCTTGAGCAGGTCCATCTCAGCGGCCCGGAATGTATCGGCGCTCACCGCGATCACCGGCACGATCTTGTTCACCATCGGCACGCCTACACGGTGCGCCGATGACGTTCCGGCTGCGGGCGCCTGCGCATCGACATTTACCCACAGTCTGTTGTCGCCCGGGACCGGCGGCTGAACTGCTTCGACAAACCTCCACCCCGGCTGTGCCTGGAGCACGCTTCCGGGGGCCGGGACGCCGTATGACTCGGGCATGTGCTCAGCAAGGAAGGACGCCAAGAGATACTCGGCCGCGTAGGCTGGGAAATAGTGACTGCTGTCCGCCCATACCTGCTCTGCCTCGCCCAGCGAGCGGAGGAGTTCGATTGATTCGGACGGAGGCATGATGCTGTCTTTGGTTCCGTTCATCATGAGCACAGGGCGCGGATAGAGGTCAGGCACGTTAATCGGATCGACCGGTCGGAGCGTATCGACGAAGCTCTGTGGGTCGAGGAGTTTGGTCTTGGCGATTTCTCTGAAGGCCGCTATCAACAGGTGTTCGCTGTTCTCTGCGATGCCCGACACTCCAGAGCCGGCCATTACAAACACTCCCGTGCGGAATCTGGGCTCTACCTTGTAGGAAAGCGACGCTACTATCCCGCCGAGGCTGGCGCCGGCCATGGACACAGTGTGCGGGTCGATCTCCGGGCGCCGGCTCAGCCAGTCCAAAGCACGGCGTACGTCGATAACCGCGCGCCGGATGTTGTCTCTGATCGCTTGAGGTGAATCCACGATGAACTTCTGGCCCGAAAACAGTTGAACACCTTTGCTCCTTCGGTGGTGGTAAGGCATACTGGGAGTGATCGCCGCGATACCTCGTTTCGCGACGAATTCAGCCATCATCCAGAACTGCTGCTCTGAGTCGGAGAACATTCCGTGCAGCCCTACGACGGCCGGGTTGCCTGCACTGCGTGGCAGGACCGGCACGAAATAGTGGGAATACACGGTGTCGCCTTCGCTCTGATACTGGAGATCGTAATGCTGGTACCACTCGTTAGAATCGAGTAAGGCTATGCGGGGCTCGAGAGGACGTCTGTTATCGTAGGTGTAGAAATCTTCAATCGATTGCGGATCAGGCGCCGTGCGACCGGCGATTGCAGAGCTACTCGAGATCTGTTGCGCGGCCCACGCTGGAATGGGGATAATCAGCATAGTCAGCATCAATACAGCAATAGTCGCGTTTGTTCCATGCCGCAAGGCACGGGAAATACAGCGCTGATGGGTCTCGGCAGAGCTGTGCAACGCATTCACCGTCCTGTTCGTCCCGGCTGATAACGAGCTCCGCACCGATTATATTGCATTCTGCTCCACTACACCAGATATGGGGTGTTTGTGATGTCGCTGCTGATGAGAATGCCTGAAAGGGCCTGCAGTACAACGAGGATTCGCGAAGTGGTGAGCCCTGCAAGCCCGGGCCTGGGGCTGTGCCATCTCTACCTGGGTTTCGTCCTTCTTGAGCAGGCCGAGAGGAGAGGCTTCGATTTTGGCCCCCTGGATACGGTGGTTGTTGTGATGGGAGGCTCTGTAGAAGCGCAGTGGGAAGATGCGGATGGGCGCATGAGACATGAGATCGCCGGAGGTCGACACGGCGTATTCGACGGACTGCCGTGGGCAATATGTGCACGGCCCTATACAACGCTGTTTGTGAAGGGTCGGTCGGCCAGTGCCGAGCTGGCCTTAATCCGCGCCGAGCTTGCTGCTGAGGATGCGGAGGAAGGCTTGGTCCAACCGCCGGAGCCGGGTGCGGTAATCATGTCGCCGCGCGAGGTTCGAGTGAGCACCCGTGGGAGCGGGAGCCGGGCTAGGCAGGTTCGTCAGGTCGCAAGCGTGGAATGTCGCGCCGGGCGCGAGGGCAGGGACACCCGACGCCTGGTTGTCGGCGAGACCCTGATCTCTGCGGGAATCGGGTGTGATGCCTCATTGCTTCACGATGACAATAGCATGAATGGCGAGGTTCGGGTCTGCGAAGAAGTGCGA
Organism: Bacillota bacterium; assembly: GCA_019136685.1. Taxonomy (GTDB): domain Bacteria; phylum Bacillota; class DTU025; order DTU025; family DTU025; genus UBA5389. The sequence continues at coordinate 4,590 of JAGVTS010000185.1, forward strand.
CATTTCCGCTTCCGCTCCGAACAGGGAGTCGCAATTCAGCGCGTGTGCTCACCGTCGCGCAACTACGATCATAGCTACCGAGTTCAGCACGGCGACACAGTCGCCGTGCCGTCTGGCTTGGGCTCGCGCGTGCCCACGTGCGATTGCGATCTTCTCTTCCTCTGGGCTCAGGCCGGCGCCGTGACGAGCGAGGCATAACTGTGCTCTCGCCACGACGGCCGGCCGATCAGTCGTTGCGCGGTCGCCGCTAGCATACAACGATGTGGTTGCTCGGGCCAACTCCTCCCATCAGGCGAAGGTAGTGCTCGTATCTGCGGAGCGACACCAGGCCCTGTTCTACGGCCTTACGTACACCGCAGCCAGGTTCCTTGATATGCCTGCAATCTGCGAATTTGCATGATTCTACGTGCACACGGAATTCCCTGAAACACCACGCCAACTCATCCCGAGATATCTGGTGGAAGCCGAATTCCCGCATTCCCGGCGTGTCGGCTACATAGCCTCCGTTGTCCAGCTTGATCAGGCGCGAACAGGTGGTTGTGTGACGCCCCTTACCTGTGCTCGCGCTTATCTCGCCTGTATCGAGGCTGACCCCGGGCGACACGGCACATATGAGCGAGGATTTGCCCACTCCGGACGGCCCGACTAACGCCGACACACGGCCTTCAAGCGCCTGCCTGAGTGGGTCTATCCCACTGCCTGTGGCAGCCGAAGTCATGATTACCATGTATCCGATCCGGGCGTACACCTCTGCGCGTCCAGCCAGATCAGAAGCGGAAACCGGATTTGCGGCAGACGCGAGATCGGTCTTGTTTATGCAGACGACGGCATCCAATCCGCAGTGCTCCACTGCGGCAAGATACCGATCCAAGGTGGTCTCCTTGAAGGGAGGTTCGGCCGCCGCGAGCACAATGATAACTTGATCCAGGTTCGCAGCGATCACCTGTTCATCCTGACGGCGGCCGGCCACCTTGCGCGAAAACCGGGTCTTTCGGGGCATCAACGATTCGATGACGCCCCTGCCGGCTGGCTGAGGCGATATGAGCACGCGATCGCCCGGCACGATGGCGCCCGGATCTGCGCCTGCCCGGGCCATGCATTCGATTACGCCATAGTCGGTCTCTACCTGGAATAGCCCTGAAGATGCTTGTATCACAATACCTTCTGACTGGCACGGGATCAAAGCCGATCAATCCTCCTGTTGCTCTGTACATGGAAACGACCGCGGGCAGAGATGTCGATTCGTCGCATCTCGTCTCCACCCGCGGTCGCCGAATGCAAGCGCGAAACAAACGCGCGTCCGCCTTCGCGGGCGCGCGTTATGCTCATACGTCGCCTATCCGTCACGTGTGCGCGTGTGGCACACGGTGAGTTTGCTCAGAACTGAGGCAGACGCTTCCTATGCCGCAACCAGCGAAAAGTGGGTGGGACCATATTCGAGCAGACTACACATGTTCATGACTACCGACATCAAACCCACCTCCGCCGCCAGACGCGCTGGCGAGTAGTTGCACTAGCACCAATATGATACCTTTGGAGAAAGTGGATGTCAACAAGCAAGCAAACTGATTTTGGTATAGCGTTTGTGGTACTGCCACCCATGAAGAGGGGGGACGTCATCCTGACTGAGAGAGCGCGTAAGGGGGTCGTCGCAATGGACTGGCCTGCCGCCAGGCCGCCAGGTAGATCACCAAGGCGCAGGCGACACCGTGTGAAGGAAATGCGCGACCAAGGGAGAAAATCCAATACCAGAACCGACCGGGAGGTGGTCATCCCGTGGACGGAACGTATCAAGTCAGTCCTGCTGACAAAAGGCAGGCAATACTAGAGGCGGCCCAGCACGTGTTCGCGGAGAGCGGGTTTCACACATCCACAATGGACGCGGTAGCCGACGCTGCCGGAGTGGCCAAGGGGACCATTTACCTTTACTTCAAGAGCAAAAATGAGCTGCTGACCGACTTGATGGACGACCGCACGAACAAGCTTACGCAGATGCTGGTCGAGGGGGTTGAAACTGCGTCTGATGTGCACGGCAAGCTTAAGGCATTGATAGCGGCGCACTTCGACTTCTACGCGCGGGAACGCGAGTTCATGCTGCTCCTCTCACGTCAGCTGGGATTGCTGTCGCCGGAGCTTGCCGCCCGAGTTGTGCAGGGCACGACATTCCTGACCAACATGACTCAATCCATAATCGAAGAGGGAGTGTCGTTGGGAGTGGTATCGCGCGACTTCGACCCCGTCAGGCTCACGTACGCGCTGCTCGGAATGGTTCATGCTGTCGCGTATCAGTGGCTTGCGAGCGGTATGAGGGCGGAGGTCGCGGATGTGGCCGACCAAGTGTACATGCTGTTCGCCTCGGGAGTCCTACATACCGAAGCCCAGTGATCGGGCAGGAGAATCAGGGCCCAGGCAGAATGCTCAGCAGTACGTACGCAATGGATGGAGGCTAGGATTAGGTCAATGAGACTCGGTGTATCTACGTTACTGTTCTCATCGCGCCACATAGTCGATGCTGTCCGCGAAATCGCCAGCCTCGGTCACCAGCGCATTGAGCTTTTCTGTGAGTTGCCCGGGCTCGACGTCGACACGGTCACCGACGACACTATTCAGCGACTGGCTGGGCTTGCGGACGAGTATGAGCTGGAGTACTCGATCCATCCCCCTCTGGTGAATACTGCAGCTCTTGACGAGGGCGAGAGGGCCGTCGCGATTCACAAGTACAGGGCAACACTGGCCTTGGCAGGCAGATTGGATATCCGCGACATGGTGATCCACTCCGGGCAAAAGCCATGCATGCAGGTGGATGTGGGAGAAAGCCGCGAGCTTGCCCGCAGGACTTTGCGGGCTGTGGGCGAGACGGCCAGAAACGTTGGCGTTCGGCTGCTGCTTGAGAATACCGGCTGGCATGAGCACGCGATTCTCGGTGCTCCCGGCGATCTGTTGGAATTGGCGGAGGCGGCGTGTCCGCCCGATACAGGGATCCTCCTCGACACCGGGCATGCCGTTCTGCAGCATTTCGATGTCGTGGGTTGTGCTCGCCTGTGGCTTCCCCGATTGGCCCAGGTGCACGCCCATGATAACGCCGGGCAGTTCGATGAGCACCTGCCGCTAGGCGAGGGCGTGATTGACTGGAGTTCGCTCATAGGCCTGCTTGTGGGAGCCGGCTGGGACGGTGTGTTCATGCTCGAGCTCGGCACGGGTGATGATGCGTCTCGGCGCCTTGCGGATTCGCTCGATCTGGTCGCGAGGTGTGCCGGCACGGGATGCGCGGGCCGGTGATTGTGTCGCGTCTTTGTGGTATCATTGAGTTGGTTATTGAAGCACGGTAATACTGTGATAGGACGGAGATTTGGAGAGAGTCCTACTCGGACGGAGCCGGAACTTGGTGGCCCGCCCGAGGCAGGGCTTTTCTGTTTAGGCGGGAGGTGCATGAATTGGCGGAGTACTTGCTGGCGCTTGACCAGGGAACCACGAGCTCCAGAGCGATCCTTTTCAACCGGGATGGCGGAAGCGTCCAGATGGCCGGCAAGGAGTTCACCCAGTTGTACCCGAGGCCCGGCTGGGTAGAGCATGATCCCATGGAAGTTTGGAGCACTCAGCTCGCGACCGCCCACGAAGCCATCGCACGCGCCGGAGCATCCGCAGGTGACATTGCAGCGATCGGCATAGCAAACCAGCGCGAAACCACAATCCTATGGGACAGAGCTACAGGACGGCCCGTGGCAAATGCCATCGTGTGGCAGTGCAGACGGACTGCCGGGTGCTGCGATCGACTGAGGGCAGCTGGTGAAGCTGCAACCATTGCTGAGAAGACAGGCCTGGTAGTCGACGCGTACTTCTCCGGAACCAAGATCCAGTGGCTCCTGGACAACACGCCCGGCCTCAGGGCACGTGCCGAGCGGGGCGAGATACTCTTCGGCACTGTCGATACATGGCTTATCTGGAACCTCACCGGTGGACGCGTGCACGCTACCGACTACTCCAATGCCTCTCGCACCATGCTGTTCAATATCCACACCCTCGATTGGGATGACGATATCCTGGCGCTGCTGCGCATTCCCAGGGTGATGCTACCGGAGGTCGTTCCCTCGAGCGGCGTGATCGGGCGCACGTCTTCCAGCCTATTTGGAGTGGAACTCCCCATTGCCGGTGTGGCCGGCGATCAGCAGGCAGCCTTGTTCGGCCAGACATGCTTCGCTCCCGGCACTGCCAAGAACACATACGGCACCGGATGCTTCATGCTGATGAACACGGGAGAGCGTGCTGTGAGATCAAAGCACAACCTGCTCACAACCATTGCGTGGGGTGCCCAGGGCAAGGTCGAGTACGCCCTGGAGGGCAGTGTGTTCATTGGAGGCGCAGTCGTGCAGTGGCTCCGCGATGGGCTCAGGATCATCGATTCAGCGGCGGAATCAGAGGAATACGCGACGCGTGTGTCGGACACAGGTGGAGTCTATGTCGTTCCGGCCTTTGTGGGGTTGGGAGCCCCCTACTGGGACGCCTACGCCCGCGGCGCCATTCTTGGCATTACCCGCGGAACCGGACGCGAGCATCTCGTCAGGGCGGCGCTGGAGGCCATCTGTTATCAAACGCGTGATGTCATAGAGGCGATGACCGCCGACTCCGGCATTGTCCTCACCGAACTCAGAGTAGACGGGGGAGCGGTGCGCAACAACTTCCTGATGCAGTTCCAGTCGGACATACTCGGAGTGCCGGTGAGACGGCCGCAGGTGGCAGAGACCACGGCCCTTGGCGCCGCTTACCTAGCCGGACTGGGCGTTGGGCTTTGGAACGGGAGGGATGAGATCGCCGCCAAATGGCAGCAGGAGACGGAGTTCACTCCGACCATGTCCGGCGAAGACCGGGATCGACTGTACCAGGGGTGGGTCAGGGCGGTCGAGAGATCGCTGGGATGGGAGATCGAGGCCCAGCCGTGCGAGCCCTAGGAAGAGGCAGAGTAGTAAGGGGGTAGCGCTTCAGTGCAAGCAAGGCGCCTTGCGGCAGATGTAGTAATCATAGGAGCAGGGGTAGTGGGCACAGGTGTAGCTCGCGAGCTAGCCAGGTACGACGTCCGCGTTGTACTGGTCGAGAAGCGGGCGGATGTAGCATTCGGCACTACCAAGGCCAATACTGCGCTGGTGCATGCGGGGTATGACGCTGAGCCGGGCACCTGGAAGGCACGGCTAAACGTGAGGGGCAATTCGCTCTATCCGAAGGTATGCGCCGAACTGGGTGTGGCATACAAGAACACCGGTTCACTGGTGGTGGCGTTCTCCGAAGCCCAGGTCCTTCACCTGCAGGAGCTGAAGGCGAAGGGCCGAATAAACGGCGTGCCTGGGCTGGAAGTGATCCCGCGGGAGCGGGTGCTCACGATTGAGCCCGACGTGAACCCGGACGTGGTCGCTGCATTGTGGGCGCCCTCCGGAGGCATAACCAGCCCGTGGGAACTCGCCATAGCCTTCGCGGAAAACGCGGTGGCTAACGGCGTCGAGCTGCTGCTGTCGTCCCCGGTGATTGGGATGGATGTACGGGGGGGCCGTGTGTCGTCGGTGCGGTGCCCGGGGGTAGTCATAGACACCGGGTTCGTAGTGAACGCCGCGGGCATATGGGCCGACGATATCGAGCGGATGGTCGGCCGCGATGATTTCGAGATCACGCCGCGGCGCGGCGAGTATTACCTTTTCGACAAGCGCGTCGGGCACTTGGTATCGAGGCCCCTTTTCCCGGTGCCTTCTCGGTCCACCAAGGGCATTGTAGTCGCCCCGACTGTAGACGGCAACCTGATAGCCGGTCCCAACGCGCTCCTTGTCGGCGATAAGGGCGATCTGGCGACTACAGCCGCCGGCCTGGCCGAAGTGATAGAGGGCGCGCGGCGACTGGTTCCCGGCTTGCCGGCGCGCGAGTCCATCACCAACTTCGCGGGGCTGCGCGCCGTGGCCGTGCCCGCTGGCGACTTTGTGATCGGCGCATCGCCGGGGGTGCCCAATTTCATAAATGCCGCCGGCATACAATCGCCCGGCCTGACCGCCGCGCCGGCCATCGCCGAGGCGGTGCGTGATATTCTGGCCGACGCAGGCCTCGAGCTAGCCGAGAAACCGGACTTCAACCCGGTGCGCGAGCGTCCGACGCGCTTTGCGGAGCTTTGCCGGGACGAGCAGTCGGCGCTGATCGAGAAGAACCCGCTCTGGGGGCATATCATCTGCCGGTGTGAGAATGTGACTGAGGCGGAGGTAGTTGAGGCGCTTCACCGTGCGGTGCCGTGCACCACTTTGGACGGGGTGAAGTTCCGGACCCGAGCAGGGGCCGGGCGATGCCAGGGAGGTTTCTGCGGACCCCGGGTGGTCGACATAATCCATCGCGAGTTGGGCGTCGCCCCGGAGCAGGTAACCAAGAAGGGCGGGAGGTCGTACATCCTGTCGGGGCCTAGCAAAGACTCGCTCCTGGAGCAGACGGCCTGTCGCTGCCTGGCACATGCCATCAGAGATGACGGCCAGGCCGACACCGAGGATGTCGGCACGGAGGACGCGTGCAGGATCGAAATGCGAGAGCGCGAGGGGGTTGGCGGCCATGCGCACGGTGGAGTGTGACGTTGCAGTTGTAGGCGCCGGCCCGGCGGGTTTGGCCGCGGCGGCGCGGGCGAAACGGTGCGGCGCGGGCCGCGTAGTCTTGATGGACCGCGACCGTGAGCTGGGTGGCATTCTGAATCAGTGCATACACAACGGATTCGGGCTGCAGCTGCTGTCACAGGAGCTCACAGGACCTGAATACGCGGAGCACTTCATCAACGAGGCTCGCGATGCCGGTGTGGAGACTATGCTCGACACCATGGTTCTTGAGGTCACGCGAAGCAGGCAGATTGTGGCGGTCAACCGCACCGAGGGGTTGATTCAGGCAAACGCAAAGGCGATCATCCTGGCCATGGGAGCGCGGGAGCGCAACCGCGGCGGAGTCATCATACCAGGCATGCGTCCTGCAGGAGTATTCACAGCCGGGGCGGCGCAGAGGTTTGTGAACATGGAGGGCTACATGCCCGGCAAGCGTATTGTCGTGCTGGGATCGGGCGATATCGGGCTGATAATGGCCAGGCGCCTGACATGGGAAGGCGCGAAGGTGGAGGCCGTGCTCGAGATTCTGCCTTTCCCGTCGGGGCTCACGCGCAATATCGTGCAGTGCCTGAATGACCAGGGCATTCCGCTATATCTCAGCCACACAGTCGTCGATATCCATGGAGAAGAGCGGGTCGAAGGAGTCACCGTGGCCCGCGTGGACAGCGACCTCCGGCCCATCCCGGGCACCGAGTGGGATATCGAATGCGATACGCTGCTCCTCTCAGTGGGCCTGATACCTGAGAACGAGTTGACGCGGGACGTCGGAGGCGAGCTTGACCCCGTAACAGGCGGACCCGTGGTGACAGATGAGATGGAGACGTCCACTCCCGGCATCTTCGCCTGTGGCAACGTGGTCCATATCCACGACCTGGTGGACAACGTTACACGCGAGGCCTGGACGGCAGGAGAGGGCGCCGCGCGACTTGCGGCGAGGCAGCAGCCTGGAGGCGAGACCATTCGAACTCGGGCGGGCGACGGGGTTAGGTATGTGGCGCCGCATCTACTCCACCTGGACAATCTGGTTGCGCGAGATGTCCGGCTATTCATGCGCGCGACGCGACCGGCCGAGCGCGTACAAGTGGAAGCGGTAGTCGGCGGCAAGGTGGTGTTTAGCAAGTTCGAACGGGTGGTGCGCCCGGCGGAGATGGTGGTGCTGACCATACCTCCGGGTAAGGTGAGCCCGGGCAAGGCGAGTCCGGATCATGCCGGGGGCGGGTCCCACCCCGAGCTGGTAGTGCGCATTACTCCGCGCGATCGCGACACGGCGGTTGAAGGGGGCAGGAAGGCATGAGCAGGGAGACCGCTGAACTCACTTGCATAGTCTGCCCGGTTGGGTGCAGGCTCCGTGCGACAGTTGAGGACGGGCAGCTTGTGGAGGCGCAGGGCAACTCCTGCAAACGAGGGGCCGTGTACGCCCTAGACGAGCTATGCGCTCCGAAGAGGACGGTCACATCCACGGTGAGGGTGGAAGGCGGCTTTCTGCCGCTTGTGCCGGTGCGTACCCGTGAGCCCATCCCCAAAGACAAGATCGCCCAGGTCCTCCTGGACATAGCGAAGATCAGAATAGACGCTCCGATCCGCATCCATCAAATCGTGGCGGCGGATGTAGCGGGAACCGGAATTGACGTCATAGCGAGCCGATCCATGAGCAGGGTAAGCGCTCCTCGTGCGGAATAGATCGTGTAGGACAACTGAACACGGCGAGGAGGCACGGCATATGCGACTCAAGTCACTGATAGGTCTGGTGCTCGCGGCTCTCGCGGCCGCGGCGATCACGGCTGCTCTCACTGGAACCGCGTCGGCCGCACTGCGCGGGATCGATTTTTTCACTGCCTACGACGCGGCGCTAGCCCGCGATGCTGGAGCGCTCCCGACGCTCGTGGCCTTCCTCAGCGACAGATCGGGCCCTATCTTCATGCCCCAGCACTCCCTGAGTATCGAGTGGCCGGTCTCGCTCGACTTCGTATGGGGCGCCTACGGCCCGGAAGGCTACCCTGTGCTCGTCGAGATCGCGGCCGAGTCGGGCGATCCGGTGATGGTGGAGTCGGCCCTGGCAGTGCTATGCACGTCTGAGTATCCGGACGCGTTACCTGTAGCACGGCGCCTCGCCATCGAAGGGGAGACGCCGGGCATTCGCAGAGCGGCTGTTCGTCTGCTTGGTTGGCATGGGCGGGCCAGGGACTGGGAGCGTTTGCTCATCGGGTTGATGTCTGATGATGCCGACGATATCTCGGCGTCTTTGTGGGCGATCCACAAGTCCGGCGACGACCGCGCGGTCTCATACGCCATTCCTTTCTGCAACCATCCGGACCCGTGGATACGAGATGAAGCCCTCTCGATCCTGGCGCTTGCCTGTACGCCGGAGTCGATCCAGGCCATGCACAAAGTGTGTGACGATAGGCCGGACGATACCGGCATGGACGAGTTCGCGTTCTACATAGATGCGCTGCTGTGGATGGCCGGGCTTGACCGGGTGACCTACTGCGCCCTTCCCCCCGTCGATAGAGAGCAGGCTATTGCCCGCGCCAAGGCGATCCTCTACGGGCCCAGACCGGGCGCTGCACCGCTGTCTCGCGATGAGGCCCTTGCCATGGTGGCGCAATGGACGGAAAAGGGCCGCATCATCTGCGATGGCCTTGATGATGTGGAGCACCAGATCGCCGCGGCCTTGGTCCGTGACGACATTCCCCGGCTCCAAGAGTTGCGGGCATCCATATACCGCAGGCTCTCAGACGAGACGCTGCGCGATGTCGCCAAAGTGGAGAGCATCATGCAGAAGGTGGTGCGGCGAGACCTGGCCGGAAAAGGCCCCTGATGTGAGTAGCCGCTGCACGGTGTGCAGCATGTCGCGCGTCGCTGTGCCCTACGGGACACCTCTTCCCGCCAGCCTGTGCCGGTTTACCCAGGCCCCGCGAAAAACCTGTCCCACAGGGCCTATGCATTACCCACATCGCTGGAAAGGATGCGCGGGGGCCTGCCTACGCTCGGAGGCGTCAGTTGTCGGCGAAAGCGACCTTACGCAGGCCTGTAGGCAAAACCGTGTTTAGCAGGGCGTTAGCGAACCTATGAGAAAAGAGTACGGTTTTCCTCGGAGCCTATTCAGAAAGTACTAGGTTTTGACGGGTCGGGGAGGCAATCGGGCGAATTTGGGGCTTCCTGGGGAGTTGGAGGTCCTCTGGGAGCCTTCTAGGGGAGACTCGGGAGATATGCGCGCGTGACCATATTATGTAACCCGTCTCTGCCTGCGGACTTGCCAAGGGCCTGGTTCCAAAAAAAGGATGAGCCGTTGTCGGTGCGAATTCAGACAACTTGCACCCACCAAACCACGTAGAATCCGTATAGGTAGCTCGAAAAACCTTGTCAGAAACGAACAGGATGCCCCAGAACCCCGCTCAGGCTCAGGCACCGGAGAACGCCACGCGTCCGGAGAAGGAGCCACCTATGTCACGTTCATAGCCGTCAAGATCCTCTTCTTGCAGGTTGGAGGGTGCCACCTGTCGTGCTAGGACGCCATAGTGTGCCACGAAGTGCAATGTGGCGTATGGCCGTATGCAAGCCCAGCGTATTCGACATGGGGGATACTGGATGCGTTACGGAGCTGGAGAATCAGCCTAGCACTACTTCGGTAGGGCCCTGACAGGCTGGCGAGGAACGCTGTGAAGAGGCCTTGACACAGGGTGAACTCAGGCATAATGTTAACCTGACGATTAAACGATTGTTTAATCGTCGAATCATTCGCCGAGTCGAGGCCGGGGTCGGGCGGGAGGGAGGTGGTGGCGTGAGCGGTCTGAGAAGACGCATACCTGAAGTGGCCGGGATCTCGGAAATCTTTCGCGTGCTTGGCGACGAGACCCGGTGCAGGGTGGTGTATCTGCTCTCCCTGGAAGAGCTGTGCACGTGCGAGCTGTCGGAGATACTCGGGATCACCATGCCGGCCGTTTCGCACCATCTTCGCCTTCTGAAGGCCCTGCGTCTGGTGAAGGCGCGACCTCTAGGGAAGCACGTCTTCTACTCGCTGGCCGACGATCATGTTATGAGTCTTATTCGAGTGGCTCAGGAGCATTACGAAGAGGCGGGGCAGCTACTAGATACGAAGGGAACTGAGAGAGGGGTTGGTGAAGGTGAAGGAGACGATACACGAGCATAACGCATGCGGTTGCGATCACTGTCATGATCATGGAACCAGTCACGGGCACAGTCATGACGGGCATTCTGAAGGATCGCTGCTCGAGATTGTAGCCGCTCTCGTCCTCTTTGCGATCGGCATGGCCGTAAAGACCTGGGGCACGTTTGCCGGTGCTGCAGTTGTCTGGAAAGCTGTACTAATAGTCTCATATATCACTGCAGGTTGGCGCGTTCTCCACGGTGCGGTTCATGGTATCGTCAGTGGACGGCTGTTTGACGAGAACTCTCTGATGGCGCTGGCGTCGCTCGGCGCGATGGCCATCGGCGAGATGCCCGAAGCCGTGGGGGTTATGGCGTTCTTCTCAGTTGGCGAGCACCTTCAGCATATAGCGGTTGAGCGTTCGCGCGGTTCCATCCGAGCGCTCATGGACATTCGTCCCGAGTACGCTAACGTGCTGCGGGATGGGAAGACAAGGAGAGTTGCGCCCGAGGACGTATTGCCCGGCGAGTCTATTCTGGTGAGCCCTGGGGAGCGTGTTCCCCTGGACGGGTTGATCACGAGTGGCGAAGGTTTCATGGATACGTCGGCGCTGACCGGCGAGTCGATGCCGCGGGCTATGGGGCCTGGCGATGAGGCTCTGGCGGGCATGGTCAACACCAGCGGGGCAGTCACGCTGGGGGTGCTGCGGCCCTATGCCCAGTCGGCTGTGGCCCGCGTTCTGCAGCTTGTGGAAGAGGCGTCGTCGCGCAAGGCGCACACGGAGCGCTTCATTACGCGTTTTTCTAGGTACTATACACCTGCGGTTGTTGCCCTAGCCGCAGCGGTAGCCGTAGTGCCTTCGGTTTTCGTGCCCGGGCAGACGTTCGCTGTGTGGCTGCACAGGGCCTTGGTTCTGCTCGTCATCTCGTGCCCGTGCGCGCTGGTGATTTCGATTCCCCTGGGATACTTCGCCGGCATAGGCGGCGCGTCGCGGCGCGGAGTGCTGGTGAAGGGCGCCAACTTCCTGGAGGCCCTGACCCGGGTGGATACCGTAGTATTCGACAAGACCGGCACCCTTACGGCGTGTTCGTTCCGGGTCGTCGAGATACAGGGCGAGAACGGCGTTTCCGAGTGTGAGGTGCTACGGCTCGCGGCTCACGCCGGCGCGCGCTCGAGCCATCCGGTGTCGGCGTCCATACGTGAGTCGTACTGCGAAGCGGGGCAGCAGGGCCAAGTGATAGACGAATCCGCTATCACAGCCGTCGACGAGGTAAGCGGGATGGGTGTGCGTGCGACGGTAGCCGGCCAACGCGTCATGGCCGGCAATGATCGGCTTCTGCACCTTGAGCATGTACCGCATGACGTGTGCGTTACCGACGGCACTGTGGTCAATGTGGCCAAAGACGGGGTACTAGCAGGACGAATACGCATGGCCGACCAGGTGAAACCGGGGGCTTCGGACGGCGTTCGACGGCTGAGGCAGGCAGGCGTGGGCCGGATCATCATGCTCACCGGGGACGTAAGCCATGTCGCCCAGCAGGTTGCGTTCGAGGTAGGGATAGACGAATACCGTGCCGACCTGCTTCCCGAGCAGAAGGTTGAGGCACTTGAGTCGATAATGAACGAGCAAGCCGGTCGTG
>JAGVTS010000063.1 GCA_019136685.1 Bacillota bacterium
CCGCGCCGGCGCGCGTCACGGAATATCCAAGTGGCCTGCGCGACCAGCAATGCGCCCAACAGAACCCAAAGAATCGAAGGATACGCGCTCATGCCTTGTCACCCTTTCGTTCACGCAGCACGTGTATTGGCAGATAGAACAGGGCTATCCCGGAAAACCCCACGGCCTGAAGAATCAGTAACGCCTGTGGACTGCGCGCCAGAAGCGGAGTCCACACAGCGGCGAGAATACCTGCGGCAGTCAACGCGAATAGCCCAACCGCCCTACGCTCTCGGGCTGTCCTAAGCTTGACTCCACGCTCGATAGTCGAGCTGAGTCGCGCCCAGTCAGGCGATACGCCTGCCGCGGCGCCGTCGTGCCGCTTCGCCGGAAGCACAACAGCGATGTCGGCAAGAGCTCCGGCATAGTCGCGACACTCGGAGCAACCCTCCAGATGCCTCGCGACATCGCCCATACTCGCTCCTGTTGCGCCCATCGCGCTGGTTCCGGCGCAGCCGCCTGCTCCGCCGCGCTTCGCGTTGCCTTCCGCGGCACTCGGGTCGGCATAGGCCATATCGAGCAACGCCTCTCGAACCTTCTCGCACTCCCTGTTCATATCAAGCCCCTCCTGGCGATTTCGCGCCTGAGCATTTGGACTGAGTCGTGAAGCCTTGATCGCACCGTTCCCACAGGACAGCCAACCGCGTCGGCTATCTCCTGATACGTGAATCCATAGTAGTGCTTCAGTACGAACACCTGTCGCTTGTCAGCGCTCAGCGCACCGAGCAGGTTCGCCGCATCACTCGCCGCCAGGCGCCCGAGAGCCAGATCCTCCGCGCTCGTCGCGCTCTCCTTGCCCGCCGCGCCGCCCGCACTGTCAGCAGCGGCGATGTTCACATTCTCGGTCGGCAACTCGCGCCACGCGCGTCGCGTTCGATTCCTGTACGTGTTCAGGGCAATGGTGATGAGCCATGTAGAGAACTTGGCACGCGGTTCGTACTTTTCCAGGTTCACGATGGCTCGCAACACCGCGTCCTGCGCAACATCCTCCGCGGCACGAGCGTCCCCGGTTATTCGAACAAGAGCCCCGAGGAGCAAAGGGTAGTTCACCCGGAACAGCTCCTCCAGTGCATCACGATCATTGCGTTTGGCGCGCTCCACAAGCAACGTCTCGTCGGGCATCCTGCTCTTTCACCCCGCTCCCTGTACTTGTTGAACACGATAGGCGCGCGAAAAGTTCGGTGCACCTATCGGCGCGTGCCCATGCATTGTCGTATCTCGAGGCTCGATTCTTGCGAAAAAGCAAGCCCCGGATGTCAGTACTTCGGGAGCTTGCTTAAGCGGTGTTCAATCTATCCTAGTAGACGTTTGGTTCCTATGCCACCATAGTCAGGTGTATGTAGGGATCACCGCCCCTGGCACACGCATACACTAATTGTCTGTAGCGTAGCGCTCAACTATTTTGTAGCTTCCACCATACTGCCAAAAATCAGAGCTCTTGACTCCATTACGGGTACTGCCTACATACTTGTCCTGCCCCGGAAGAAACATCACGCCGATGATCCCCGTCTCGCCTTCCTTGAGGAACCCGGCATGCACCGCCGCCGCGGCCAGCTCAGAATCATCCGTGTAGACCTCTGTTCCCCAGACCGAGCCTCGCTCCGTGCCGGTGACTCGGAAGTAGAGAACCTCTCCGCGCCTGTCTCTGAACTGAGTCATCCAGTCGGGGTCAGGCAGCACGTACATGCCCTTCGAAATGTTACGAGATACCTGGTAACTAGCTGAATAGGATCCATAAGACCCACTGGTGACCCCGTTCGCAGAGCTTCCTTTGTAGCTGCTCTGGCCGGGCAACACGGTCACGTCTACTACTCCCCACTCGCCCGCCCGGAGCGCGCCGGCATGCACCGCAGCCGCTGCCAGGCTAGAATCATGGGTGTACGATCCAGTACCCCATATACTCCCGCTCGACGCTCCCTTAATATAGAAGGTAAACGTCTCTCCTATTCTGCCCTCGTATCCCCGCAGGTTCTTCGGAGCAAATAGCACGGAGATGATCGTTTCGGGCTCGGCAACCCTGAGCTGGCCCGCGATGAGTTGCCTGCCTTCCTTCAGTCTGGCCAGCAACGACTGAAGATCGGCGATGGACTTCTCCAGATTCTCAATGATCTGATCAAGTTCCACAAGGGGCTGCAGATCCCTTGACACCTCAGCACTGAGAACTGGTGAACTGACTGTGAGGCATGCTACCAGTAGAAGTGCGATCAGCGTGGTGGTCCGCAAATGCATCAGTAGTCCTCCCATCACTGCCTTTCAGGCCCATTTGTCCTCGTAATTCGACGTGGTCGGTACAGTTCCTCTATAATGCAAGTGATGACAGCGCCAGGCTCATCACCCAGCAAGTCTGCAAGAATCGCGGCGCCTGTTCGGGAAAGATGTGATCAGGACGAGGAGGCAACACCCTACGGCTATGAGCTCACGTACCGACATGGGGCGGCACAGCTCCACAACCCCCGGCTATCTCAACCTCTACCGAACCGGCGAGCTAGAGCGGCGCGCCGCGGAGGCGGTAGAGCGGCTGTCGCATTGCGTGATGTGTGCCCAAGCCTGCCATGTGAACCGGATCCGCGGGGAGCTGGGGTTCTGCCGGACCGGAAGGCTTGCCCGGGTGGCCAGTGTCGGCCGTCACTTCGGCGAAGAGGACGTCCTGGTAGGGACGGGCGGCTCAGGGACGATTTTCTTCTCCAACTGCAATCTCGCATGCGCGTTCTGCCAGAATTACGACATCAGCGCCTGCGGCGCCGGGCAGGAAGTCACCGGTCGCAAGCTGGCGCAGATGATGCTGAGCCTGCAAGCAAAAGGTTGCCACAACATCAACCTAGTCTCACCAAGTCACGTCGTAGCACAGATCCTCGAGGCGCTGGTCATATCTGCAGGCGAAGGCCTGCGACTGCCGCTTGCATATAACACCGGAGGGTACGATGCGCTCCCGACTCTGAAGTTGCTTGACGGGGTAGTCGACATCTACATGCCGGATTTCAAGTTTACCGACGAAGATGCCGCGGAGCGATTCTCGAGCGCCCCGCGTTATCCAACAGTCGCACGGGCAGCCATCCGGGAGATGCACCGTCAGGTGGGCGACCTTGTAGCTGATGAACACGGTGTTGCGCGGCGCGGGTTGATCCTGCGACACCTAGTGATGCCGGGACGGCTCAGCGACACCCGGGAGATAATGCGGTTCATAGCTCAGGACATCTCGCCCGACACCTACGTCAACGTTATGGGGCAGTACCGCCCGGCGCATCTAGCCGACAAATATCCCCAACTCAACCGGCCCCTGTCCGGATCCGAGTATCGAAAAGCTCTCAAAATCGCCCACGACGAGGGTCTGCGCCGGACCGCGTCCAGGTAGCGGGGCCGTGCCGGAAGACCGTCGAGGTGAGGCCTATCTGTCAGCCCATCTGTCAGCGCCGCTCGCAACCGGATCTGCTGTCCGGCATGTGGCCTCGCCGGGATCGGAGAAAACAGCTGGGCACAACGGGATCCGGCGGCAGAGAGACAGTTGCTGCAGATCGATTGTATACCCCCGGGGGTACCCGGGCAGAGATACCGTCAGATTCTGACGATACTTTTTCGGATAGGCGCAGATTTTGAGTACATCCATTTGGACCAAGGACCGCCAGGGGCGAATCGGCACTGCGAAGGGTGCCCGAAGGGTTGGCAATCGCCTATTATCTAGCACAATAGCGGCAGTGTATGCCATCGCTCATGCGGTGGCGTCGATTATAGTAGACTGCTGGGGTATTATGCCTGCCGGTCTGCCCGACTTCACGCCCAGGACTACTCGATACCCCCCGGTTTTCGCAATCTGGAGGCAACCCGGCAGTCTTCCGAAATCGATGTACTCAAAAAGTACCGGCATCTCTGAAACTACTGCCAATAATCGACGATATCCCAGCTCAACCCGTTTTGGCCAGTAGCCATCGCGAATAGGCCAGGTAGAAGGCTCTTTCCCCGGAAGTACCGTCTTGCCGACGCCCTGTCTGGCAATGCCCGTTCCAGCTTCTGCCGCGCGATGCCTAATCGAGTCTCCTCCGCGATATTGCGCGATTACCCGATGTACCGCGTTGAGCTGGGATTGTGACCGGGCGCCAGCCTTCCAGCGAAGAGGAGCGTCGCGGCCAGGCCGCCTTCGGCAGCTCGGCGCGCCAGTCGCCTGTTGCGTTTGCGTAGGCCCAGTCGGCAGCCTGGCTCTTCGACGCCAGATCGCCCTCCTTCAACCAATAGAGCATTCGGGCCGCGGTCAGCAGCCAATCGATTGAATGCAGCTCTCCGCCTCTTCCATGCCTTCGTACGGTACCGACGAATTTTGTCCCCTCCGCCACAAGCTGCTCACGGGTCGGAGCTGGGAACTCTCGCCGCAGGTCCTCCCCGTGTATGACCATTCCACGCTCCCTGATGCCCAGACAGTCAAACCATCCGAGCCAATTGCTCTCCCACAGCCGTTCACCGCTCGTGTCTGTTTGGCAAGTAGAAAGTGCATACTTCGGCGGCCAAAATGTGCATAGGCTAACCGCCGCGCCTGGGGTCGGGTCTTCGTGCCCTTCCGGGCTAGATCGTCGGGGTAGGGGC
>JAGVTS010000088.1 GCA_019136685.1 Bacillota bacterium
AATGGTCCGAAATCGCATCGACTACCATAGACTTGGTAGGCCCCTCGGTTTCGATCACGTCTCCTGCTGCCAAGAAGCACACGAACCTGTCCACATTCACCTGGACATGGACAGGCGACGACGGTGCGGGAGTCCAGGGCTACTGGGTGAAGCTCAACGATGAAGCCTGGTCCTGGACGACAGAGCCTGTCTTCACATCATGGCGCTTGCAGCGCGGAGACAACATGCTTTACGTGAAGGGCGTAGACAACCTGGGCAATGAGAGCGCCGCAGAGAAGGCGCCGGCGGCGGTGACGTTGGTTGATGCGGCCATCTTCGATCTGATGCCGGCGCCGGGCGAGCACCCCATCAATGAGGCGTCCACGATAGTGTTCAGCGTGGCCGGTCTCTATGACCAAGTGGAAGTGCTCCTCAGCAACAAGCCGATCGAAGATGACGACGCATGGCGGCTGGTGACTATCTTCAACACGCCTGAGCTGGCCAAGTTCTACATCCTGCTGGACGACGCAGTGATGCAGCCCGGCCCGCTCACCGTGACCATCAAGATCGGCGACGTCACGAGATACTGCGACTACGAAGTACTCGATGAGCGCAGCGGGTTCGGCTTCGGCCGCCTGCGCCCGTGGTGAGGAGGGTTGAGAATGAAAGTACGCCAAGCCATAGTCCTCTTGGCGCTGGTCGCTACAACCGCGCTTCTCGCAGGCTGCATTCCGGTCATGCCGGCGCCGCCGTGGGAAGAGGCGGAGGACCTGGTTCGCATAACGGACGCTGTGAACGACTGGGTTCGGGGAGTCGAAGGCTACGATGTTGAAGCAATGGCCGGGCGCAGAGTACTGGCCGCTGGGTTCAAGCTGACGATAACGGAGAGACTCACGATGACCAAGAACGCCGATACACTCAGGACCGAGCTGCAGCGGGATGAGATCGCGCAGGGCCGCTTCCGGACGGAGAAAGGGTACATGCTCCGCCTGGACATCGACAGCCCGAACGCCGGCTCATCAGCCGTTGCGGGCGATATCGTGGGCGAGTACGACAACGTGAACGCGTGGAGCGTAGTAGCGCTCGACAAGGCCAAGGTTACGGCCCGCATAGCAGGAAGGTTCGAGGTATACGAACAGGCGACCGGAGTGCCCCGATGGAGAAGCGACAGCGGGGAGATCCTGATCGATCTGGTCAAGACGAGCGCCGGATGGAAATTCACCGACATGACAATCAAGTTCGGCGCCGGGTTCTACGCCGACTTTGCGGGCGCTGAGTCGGTCGAGCCCTTCGAATGCTTCGGGTTCGGGAGACTGCCGACAAGGGAAGGCTGGTAGAAGGCCAGAGCACACTTAGTGAACGGCATCGCATCTATTGTCACTAATGGAGCCTGTTGGCAGCATTTCGGCCGACTCGCTCGACAGGGCGTCCTGCTCTGTTGAGGCGCTGGCGTGCCGACAGTCTCTTGACAGACTGCCGACGAACCACTGCCCGTTGCCCGTTTAGGCAACTATGGCCCCTATGCGAAGGGAGTGATCCGTGTGAAGAATCACAAGCGAAGATCCCTAGCGGCCATCCCGTTGCTCGCTGCAGTTGTGCTGCTGTGTTTTTCAACGGTGACCCCGGCCGAGGTCAGCGTCGTGACGATCAGAGAGGTCTGGGGCGACGGCATCGGGTGGCCGCTTGCCCGACCAGGCGGCAAGGTCTGGGTTTCTGCTGAGGTAACTGTGAGCGCAAAGCCATGTCGCATCTATATGGGCGTCAAGATTGGCAATACTGAGCGAGATCTGGAGCACGTGGGCGCGATCCAATGGAACGCTCCAGACACAACAACAGTTACGTGGTCGTACACCCTGGAACCCAGTGAGACCGACGGCGTGAAAGACGTAACGGTAACGGTGCGGGCCAAGGATATGGTCAATGACACGTGGTACGGCCCCGCTATGTCCGTCACCCGGCAAAACGGTTTTTCTGTGGATGGAACCGGGCCCTACTTTGGGGTTTGGAACCCGGCAGGCCCGATAGTCAACCAAACGTCCTGCGTGTTCACAGTACCAATAAGTGACGGCGCCGGTGTGGACTGGACAAGACTCACGAGCGAGTCAGTTGTGGTGATTGGCGGGGCCCTAGACTCAGTCGAACGCCAGGACGACAATGCGCGCGTGTCGGTGGTGTCGATGAACCAGGCGGGAATAAAGTCCATAGTGCTCACCGCATGGGACTCGCTCGGCAATAGCTCAACCGGCAGGCACAACTTCACAGTTGCCGATACGATACCGCCTCTTATGGGTGAATGGGTAGTGGACGGTGTTGTCGTGGACGACGGCGTGCGTATTCTCCGGGACTCGCCCAGGTTCGCGATGCGCATAGTCGATGCCTACCCCACCTCGGGGATCGATTCGAGCAGGGGTGTGGTTCTCAGCATTCACGATGGCGAGAAGTATCACCTGGAAGACATCCCGGCCATAGGCATAGACGATCAGTATGTCACGCCATTGTTCTGGCTGCCCGATGACGACTACTCCCTGACGTTCAGGGCAACCGATGGATCCGGCAACCAGAGCAGCTCGACTCTGAATTTCACGATAGACACCGTCCAGCCCCAGCTGTCAAACCCCGACCCGGCGCACGGGTTCGAGACCAACAACAGGGGCATTACCCCGACTATCCACATTACTGATCCGCTGGGTCGTCTCAGGCCTGATGCCACCGTGTGGAGGATGAGGGATCCGGACTCCCTTGATGTGAGCGGCCAGGCAACCTGGAGTGACCCTGTTTCGAGATTCACCCCCGGCAGCGCGGCGGTGCCCGCGCCACTGCTAAAGGACGGTATCTATAGCCTCGAGGTTTGCGCTGAGGATGAAGTGGGGCACAAACCCGTGTATCCGTCATCCGGCGCCTGGCAGTTTCTGCTCGACACGATGGCTCCTGTGGTTGACTCCATAGAGCCTAACGTGTACCGCAGGATTGGCAGCCGCGTCTATACGGCTCGGAACGGCACGGACGGCAAGGAGCTGGAGCTCACCGCGACCGTATCCGATCCGGGACCTAATCCGTCGGGATTCAACGCCTGCGGCACTCTGGATGTGGAGGTCTACGACAGCACGGACGCTCTTGTCGCCGGCCAAGTGACCCTCGATCCAAACCCAAGGCCGGATCGTAACACTGACCCGTGGACTGCAACCTGGAAGTCCGCTGCTGTGCTGCCCGACGGCACGTACTACGTGAAGGTGCTGGCGACTGACGACGCGGGCAACACTCTGACCAGCAAGAACTTCGAGTTCGTAGTCGATACCACCGGTCCCGACGTCGAGGGCGACAGGGCGGAAGTGGGCTTCCTGAACAACACTAACAACAGGAGGTTCACGAACAGCCGGCAGGTCCAGGTCAAATGGGACAGGGCTTCCGATCCGAGCGCCGGCAGCGCGCCAGGTTCAGGTCTCCTCGGCTATTCGTTCGAGATATGGACCAAGGAGGACGGATGGACGCATGATGACGGTCGAGGCGTGAAGCTCTATGAGGCCTGGACCGATACAGATTCCGACCCCTTGCTGGGCTCGCTCAACTATCTCAGGCCCACAGGGTCGTCCACCGAGATTTGGAACGGCGGGCAGCTCGGGCTGGAGTCGGGCAAGTCATACGGCGCCTGGATCAGAGCGTGGGACGTGCTGCATAACGCCTCCGACTGGTTCGATCCACCGTTCATCTTCGACGCCGATCCGCCTACTGACCCCGGAGCGCCGGAAGTGCAGAACCTTAGCGTCGATCGGAGAACGAGGAACAACATGCCCAAGCTGAAGTGGGCTCACTCCACCGATAAGCAGGAATCGGCGCAGTCCGGCGTGGATCTTTACGAAGTGGAGATGGCCAGGGCAGTCGCTGCCCCCGAGCCCACAGTCTGGGATATCTACTACAAAATCGATATCCCGGATGAAGACGTCGATAAGCAACCTCCGGGCGATGTGCCCTTTACAACCGACTTCGAGTGGACCGTGTCGATGCCGCTGGCCGACGGCAAGTATGTAGTGCGCGTCAGGGCAAGGGACGTGGCAGGCAACTACTCTAGTTGGGCGGAGATCGCTGCGCCGTTCACCATCGACACTCAGGCTCCGGCAGTGCCCGGAGTGCCCAAGACCGCAAGCCCGACGAACGCTGCAGAGCAGGTATGGACATGGGAAGCGGTCGCCGATGCCGATCTCAATCGCTACGAGATCATGATCGACGGCGTGTTGGCTAATCCCGTCCTCATACCTGACCCTGCGAAGTCAACGACCCATGAGACATCGCTGGACGAAGGAGTCCACTTCCTGCAGGTTAGGGCGGTGGATAATCTGAGCAACACTAGCCTGTGGTCTGAGAAGGGCTATGTCACGGTTGACAGAACCTATCCCGCGGCGCCGGTGATGAGGGCCTTGCCTCCGTTCACTAATGCCGCGCAACTCACCTTCGAGTGGTCGGCTTCGTTCGATGCTGTTAGGTACGAGCTTAGCTACAGCAGGGATGCCGGTGCAAGCTGGACCGAGGCAGACTTCGCAGGCGTCAAGAGCGACCCCGTGGATATCCGGGACGTCCGGGACGGAGTGGAGGTGCTAGGCAGGGTCAGAGCCTACGACGT